>JAQGLW010000133.1 GCA_028292665.1 Herminiimonas sp. | reverse complement strand
CGGCCGCTTTCTGGGCAGGCAGGATCAGCGGCAGCCTTGCATCGGTAAAGAACGAACGCCGCCACAATGCAAAAACGATGCCGGCAAACAGCCCGGCGATCATCGTGATATGCAAACCTGAAATGGAGATAACGTGTCTATGAATACATCAAATAATCACACCCGTTCGCCCGACCTCTATCGCACCTTCTTGTTCCCAAGAAGACGCCGAAGCTGTTTGAGCGTAAGTTGAGATTTAGGCCGCTCGGCACGTATTCGTCCCAATGGCCTAACCTTCTGCGCCGGGAGCGTCTTGTAAGGGGTAGAGCGGACGCTATAACTGTCATCCAACTCGCTTAGATGGAAATTACGAATCTTTTCGCGGGCTGCGGGCAAGGCAGGCAGTAGCGCAAACAATTGTAAGTTGGTCTGAGAGAAGAAGCGCTCCCCCTCTAAGACTGCACTCTTAACGGATTTTATTTGCTCGTCGAGGTCATCAAGCCAGTTAGCCCACTTCACAAGTTTGTGCGTTGCGAGTTGGCCCGGATGAAAATTGAAATCGAGGAGCTCACTTACTTCGCAAAATAGACGCTGAATTCCCCGTTCAACCGACCAATCAATACTTAGAAACTTGTGCCCGGCGACCGTGCCGCGATAAACTTCTTTAGTAAGAAGTTGGTCTCTGGACTGAAATGGATTTGCTGCTAATAGGTCTTCAATCTCTTCCTTTGTTCTCTCGACCGACTCATATATATCAGCCTGATTATTTATCGCCCTGCGCTTAAGTAAGTCGAAAATTTCCGGGGAGAGTGCGTGGAATTGCACAGACTGACGTAGTAGTGATACACCATGCAGTCGAATCGACTGTAGTTGTAATTGAAGCGAATCTACCTTGCGGATACCTTCGCTTACTTTTTGAAGAAGCTGAGGACGAGTGATGGCGTCGTTGTATCTGCGTAGTGCATCGACATACATGTCGCCAAAGTACTTTTTCCCGCATATATGGCCGATATTGGTGATGGACTTTGAAACGTCAGCCAGAGCGATGATACGGCCATCCATGTGAGCTCGCCCACAGAGGCCGCACTGAATATCGAAAGGGCGTATGTCGTAGTGAATAACGATATGACTTAAGGGAATCAGTTTGGGATCGATCTTGCTGACGTAGCCCGGCAAGTTCTGGATGTCGTTTGGAGTCCGTATCCGCATTCCTTGCATATATCGCCTTTTCTAAAGTTATGAAACACCTATTCTACTGTATGGAAACACAGTCTTTAACGCATTTTCTGATAACGTGCTGCGATATCGCGACAAAAATGCCAAAACTCTCAAAAAATACTTATGAAAGGCACGCATGCCCTGATTTTCGGCGCATTTCCGACTTAAGTAGGCCCAAGTTTTTAACAATCGCATGAAATTGAAAGCGAACATCTTGATCACTTGATTGATATATCCGCAGACCTTGACGTGATAATGAATGTATATGGACGAAAAACCCTTCGCATGTGTCAGCTAAGATGGCTTGATTCAGGAAATTAATTTATATCCAGTTCAGACACATGAGGAAGAAATCATGCGATATGCATGAAGAAGGATGGCGCGAAGCGACTTTCCGACGCACATGCAGTAATCAGTGATAGAAGCTGGCCGATTAAACCAATTTTCATTGATAACCATGTATGCATCGATTTACTTATTACATGGATCGGATGATGTCGGACTTGGATTGAAGTAGTGATGTATTAACGGGTAACTGAAGGAATAGAAGTGAAATGAGTACTGGTTGAATGGGGATGAATAGGTATTGAAAAACTGGTCTGGTTATCAATGAAACGAAGGAATGAATCACAAATTGGTGAATCACCACCTGTCATTCAATGAATTCACTGCATTTCTCATCTAATGTGTTCGCGAAGCCTTTGTGTAGCGCAGCGAAACAACAAATGAATAATGACCAATCTTCGAATACTAATTCTTCATTTATTACATATTAAGAAGCACTAGTGAATCACCTGTCACTGAGTTGGATTACTGAATTTCTCATCATTTCCCGCGAAGCGCCGGAACGAAGTGACGGATAGATCATTCAGACATAATGTTCCGCTTCGCGATTCGCTGCGCTCATTTCACTGGTCTTGAATTACGCATTAAGAAGCACTGGTGAATCACATGTTATTAATTTCGATCATTGCATTTCTCATCATTTGTGGTCGCGAAGCGCGTTGCAAGTGAAACGCAGCAACAATAAACATTGTCTGGATATTTTCGGGATATTGTTTGTGTGCTTCGCACCTTGCATTGATCCGTAGACTGATTTGTTATCACTTATTTTTTACATCATTTCTCGCGAAGCGCCGCGAAGCGGGAAAAATAATGTCTGGATAATGTCTGGAAATTATCTTTCCCGCTTCGCGGTTGAGTTCCGCTACGCGTCACTCAATTTAACTTGTCTTAATTGACTGATTTTTTAAATTTTTTAAAAGCTACATTGTCTGCCCCATATTTTAGTTTAAGGAAACAAACGCGTGACAAGGGGTACTGCCCTGCGTAAACCGATCTGTTTTTCATCAAATCGAATGCAGACAATCGTAGACTGCTCCCAAGTGCTACCTTGTCTGTAAGGCGTTATTATTTTAATTCGACTGCACAAACTGCTGGTGGTATTCGAATCTCGGTAGGTAGTGGGGTATAACCTATCTGCGTTTCTGTTTAAAGGGTTTCTGTTCCCTATGTTGGTTCTTGGTTCGGTGGTCTTTTTCCCGCCTCACATTTATCGCGGACTACTTTATATTTAGTAATTTCCGAATCTTGAGAAATCAAGACTTTGTCAATTTATGTAGTTATTATACAGCAATTGTTAAATTAAGTCAACACAATCATTGACTTTTTACATATTCTGTTGTTTAAATTTTCTTCTTTCCTTCAGTTCAGGATGCGTCCATTGTTTCTTTATCTTTGATCCAATTGCTGCATGTGACTGTCAACCATCTATAGACGCGACAATGAGTAGTTCGAACTACAGCGATAAGAAAAAACTTCCTGAACAAGCAAAGCCGGGTTCCAGCGATGGTGTCTCCTTCGAGAATTTTGCCGCCTTGCGGTATCCGCCGAATCCGAAGCCGGTAGCGTTGAGCGCACTTGCAATCGACTGGATTCTTTACCTTCCTTCGGCAGTACGCCCAAATGCACTTGGCAAGCAATATCCGCGTATTGCCAATGCGCTGGCTGAAGCATGGAACTATCCCGAAAAATTTGAAGCCCGGCTTGAGGAACTCACCTGTGATAACCGGGGCGACCGTCAGGGTTTTCCTGATGAAGTCGCAATCGAACTGGCAAATCTAAAGAAGTACTATGAGACAGTGAGTCAACAGCGATCCAAGCATAGTGCATGGGATTCGCGTCTGGGTTGATCACAATTATGATTTGTATGCGATGTATTCTTGGCGAATAGTGGCCTTGCACTATCTTCGATCTTCTCCAAGCAGTCACAACACTCGACACACTGGCCCAAAATACGTTGCACAGCAGCTTGCCAATACCACGTCCCAAATAATCCAGATTTATTATTACTAAAGCTTCGCTTTGCGTAAGTACTTTTGACAATATACAAACCCCAATGTTAGTAAGAAGCTAGATTGGATGTATGTTTTTTATGAGGCATAACGTTAAACGTTGTTTGTGTTTACGCTGCTTATTCAGACTGTTTTAAGCAGTTAGGAGCGAAAAAATGATGAACCCTTGGGTGAATATCCCTAATTCGCCGCCTTATGTATTGCCAGAAGATGAAATTTATATTGATGCCTTCAATAACTACTCAACTTCTCATCCAACGAAAAATCATTCTAATTTCCTCATAAATCTGCAACAAACTCCAGAACCAAGATTAGGTCCGATTAACGCCCCACTTGTAATTTTGCAGCAAAACCCTAGTTGTAATGTAGTACATGCTCCTACAATCGCAGGTCAAGTAATACCCAACCTTGCATCCGTCAGAAACGAGTACGCTCCACATGAAGGCTTAAGGTCATTAGCACCACTGGATACATGGTGGAGGCGAATACTGGCAGAACTAATAGAAATATTTCCACCTCATCAACTGGCTTGTGAGGTGTGCTCAATCGAATATTTTCCTTACCGATCTACAAATTTTACTCATAGCCGTATGCGATTGCCATCACAGGCTTATACGTTCGATCTTGTAAGACATGCCCTTAAACGACAAGCAATCATCGTAATAACGGCAATGGATTCGTCATGGATACAAGCTGTTCCAGAATTGTATCTACGATCCACCTCACAATATGTTTTTTCCACAAAAAGTCCAAGGAATAAATCTATCAGCCGCCGTAATTTACCGGACGGTGTATTTGACCAAATCGTCCAGAAGATCAGAAATAGCATCAAGAACAAACCGAACAACAACGCCCCCCCATGCCCATAATGGCGAGTACGTTCTTAATACGACTTCGAGATTGGCAAAACCATCGGTCGATATACTTTTCATAGTGGGTAGAAATACCAGTATTACATGATGCGATACGAAGGTATCCGGGGAAGAAAAGAAAGCCCGACTGTTTAGAGTTCCGCGTCAAGCTCGATTCGCCGAAACTCAACGGAATCCTTTACGACTTCATGGGTCTTCGCATTCCGCACCCTGAAACGCAGTTGAACTTTCTGTGCACGGTAGTCCCGCGTCTGATCAATGATTTCCACAACCAAGTTAGGGTCTGCACATTCAACAACTGCATGGGGTGCAATTCGCATCGGCACGGAGAAAACCAATAACCTGACACCTTCTCCATTCGGTTCGTAGAGTAGTAGGTCGCTTCTGTTTTGAGCGGCTTGATGATATGCAATCAACGCCCACTCTTCAGACATCTGAAGAGTTTCGAATAAGCCAGCAGTGGGCGCATAGGTGGTGAAATAATTTTCCAAGCCCTGCTGTGCAGCAATTGGTACAGCATGGCGAAGAATGGATAACGAATACCGTTCAAGAAATCCGAACTTCAACCCATGTCCACCAGCGGCAAAGTCAATGGGCGCGATAATAAATTCGAAGGACAGAGGTGAATCAGATAGGTCACTCAAATCAAAGATGGCGTCTTCAGCGGCGGGTTTCTTATTAAATTTCGTCAAAGCCGAAATGGCTGGAATGCGATGTGCACCAATACAAAACGGCTTGCTCGTCGCCAGTAACGGTTCAATGAAAATCGGCTGGTCCCGCAGATGTGGGACATTAATTCGTCCAGATGCGTGGATCGAGAATTTTTTGTCTTTGGGACGAGATGCATCAAAATCGCGCCGGACTGGTATCTTTTCTTCTGGTTTTCCACTCCAGCCGAAGCTAAACGTATTTGTCCCTTCACGCATCAATGTAAGAACGAGTGAACCGTCTCGTTCACTGATTTCCAATGCGGCGAAACGATACAATATTTCGCCGTGCTTTATCAATACTCTCACTAAAATCCCCTATTCCGTCAGTCCCGGCGCATAAGAGCGTACTCGCATAATAGTTTGTCGGCTGGTTTTGAAGTCTCTCGCAATTTGGGCAACAGGGACACCAGAATGTAGGCGAGTAACCACCTCTGACCGCTGTGTATCAGTCAGCGCTGACGGTCTTCCAAAAGGTTTCCCTTCTGCTTTCGCACGTTTGATACCGGCATTGGTTCGTTCGATCAGCAGATCACGTTCGAATTCAGCCACAGCATTAATGACCTGCATCGTCATCTTCCCCGCTGGACTTGTCAGGTCTACGCCACCAAGTTGAAGGCAATGCACACGCACTCCCAATGACGCCAACCGTTCTACGGTAGCCCGAACATCCATCGCGTTCCGACCAAGTCGATCCAGCTTGGTCACAATCAGGACATCGTCCGATTCCAGCTTGTCCAGAAGCTTCGCAAAGCCCTTCCGTTCAGTGGCTGCTACTGAACCCGATACGGTTTCGGTGATAGTGCGCTGCTTCGATACCGCGAATCCTGCTACTGCAATTTCTTGCACCTGATTGTCAGTGGTCTGATCGGATGTTGATACACGGCAATATGCAAAAACTCTTGACATAGGGTCCCTTGTGTCCGAAATGGATGTACGAATTATACTGCCTGTACGTATTGTTTACAAGCATAGTTTCGTACATACAATTATTGGATGTCCGTAACCGGTCGCTTTCGGACTAGGCTTGTTGCCTCCCCTTTCAAAAATACACTGTTTAAATGTAACGACACGCCAATTACTGTATGAAATTCCAGTAAGATGGGAATCGCTTTATATGATCCATAAGCAACTTACTTGTATTAATACAAAAAATTCATATGGCATGGCCCACTTTAAATTATTCCAGAAGCCAAGTAACAAAGGCAGGTCAGATTTTGATATCCGATTCGGATAGAGACGGTCTTGACGATTGGCTGTGGGCATATGACGTGTTGACAAATTGGCGTGCCTGTCATGGATATCCCGTCAACACATTTCAAGCCACCCTACGCCAAAAACTGAAAAGAATTGATGCAAATGCGCTCGTCGCACAGCGGCTAAAACGTCTGCCATCAATAAGAATCAAGTTACATCGAAATCCGTCCATGAGCTTGGCGAGAATGCAGGACATCGGCGGTTTAAGGGCCGTGGTTGGAACTATGCGGCACGTGCGGTTACTCCACGATGACTATAAACAGAGTCGATTCACTCATGCACTGGTGTCTGAATACGACTACATCGGAATGCCCAAGCCTTCAGGATATCGGGGCATTCATATGATCTATAAATATAGACATAGGGTGGACAGCCGATATGATGGTCTGCAAATAGAATTGCAGATTCGAACGAAGTTACAGCATGCATGGGCTACTGCGGTTGAGACAGTTGGAACGTTCCTACAGCATTCTCTGAAGTCGAGCGAAGGACCTGATGACTGGTTAAAATTTTTCTCCCTGATCGGTTCCGCGTTTGCACACATTGAAGAATCTCCTTTAGTTCCAGGATATGATCGTCTGACCAAAGAAAATACATTTGAGACTACCGCCTACGAAGCGAACCGACTTGGCGTAAGGGACATGCTTGTCGGCTATAGCAATGTTGTAAACGCGATTCCAACGGGGAACGCTCGTGGCGCATATTATTTGGTGGAGCTTATCTTGAAGGGCGAGAAGAAGGTTACTGTGACTCCGTTTACACGGGATCAATTGGCAAAGGCCAATGAAGAGTATTCGAAAGCAGAAAAGCGAGCGTCCGATGCCAACGATTCTCAGGTCGTTTTGGTTTCAGCGGGATCAATTGACTCTCTCCGACGTGCCTACCCCAACTATTTCTTGGACACTCACGACTTTCTCAAGCAGTTGAGTAAAATCGAAAAGGCTATAGAAACTTCGTAAATACATTATGAAGTCATACTGCAAATTTACCTACGTACCAGCAGGTGGTTTCAGATATTGAATGGATCAAGTCTGAAATCACCGCCGTTTAATATTCCAATTCGAGATTACGTCGTCTGCTATCGAGACAAGGTCTGTATTCTGTCTTCTGTCACCTTCACCAGACATGCCGCATCATCACAAGCATTCCTCTTCTGCTTGATCCATTCAAGTTGTTCAGTCTTCAGTTTCTTCTCATCGCCTGATTTGGCCTTTGCCGAACTGTAGGTTGCGGATAGTCGTTTGTCGGCATTCGCGGTTTCCGGCGATGAACAGATCAGCTTCTCGATTTTCGCCGATGCCTTTGCACAATCGAACGAAGCTTCAATCGATACTTTTTGTGGTTCCGGTGGCATTGCGGTTTGTGGCTTCGTTTCGGACGACCCTTGCGGTGCCATCTTCGTTTCTGGCTTCTTTACTTCTGCTGGCTGGATCGGGACTGCGGCTGGCGGTGCTGCCACCACCACCACCGGCTGCGTTGCCGCTGGTTGCGCTGCCACTGCCTGTACCTGTGTTGTGGCTGGCTGCGCTTCAACCGATTTCGCCTGTATTTTCGCTGGCTGTGTCGCTGCTACTGGCGGTAGTTCTGCAAGCAGTGCGGCAGACTGAAGGGCTTCAACGTTCTGAATACCGTGCAACATATCGCTGTTTGACTTTGCTTCAATCTTGAATTTTTTGCCTGAACCATCAATTTTCGAGATGGTGTATTGGACTTCAACGGGTACTTTCTTCGTATTTTCGTCTACCGATTTCAACACTTGCTGCAACAAGTTCGCGTTTTCTTGAATTTCCTTATTGCGTTGTGCTATGGGATACGCCATTACCGATCCCATAAGTAAGTTGAAATCCGAATTCTTGTCTACGCCAACGACTTGAGCAAGTTCGGCGCGAAGATCATCCTTTTTAGGACTGTTTTTTTCCGTTGCATCATTAAACTCCTTCGCCAATTCAGCTACATCATCCGCCGAATAATATCCAATTAGCTTTCTCCAATTCGACCAAAGTTCAGTTTCAAATTTCTTATCTTGAGTACTGCGTTGTAGCTTTTCAAGAATTCCATCTGGAACCTTGTACATTGCTATGCCTTTGCAGGAATAGCTGGACACCTTTTCGTCGTGCGCCAGAACGACTGGCTGCTCTACTTCGAAATGGACCCTCTTTTTGAATTCATCTTCTAGTGCGCCAGTATCCTTCGTCACATTTTCAGCAAGTATCTGGCTGACCATGTTTGTAGCCTCAACGTCCCCACAACTTGGAACGTCCTTTCCGCACCCAAGCAAGACACTTGCAGTCAGCACGATAAGGACTGGATTTATGATTGTTTTCTTCATTTTTCTCCCTGAAGCTTAATTATTAGATAAACCTTTGCAGTTCGGCTGTACGCCCGTCATGCGCCACTTTAGATATTACGATATTCGTAGTATCTAAGACAACAGAAACTTACGATTCTCGTAGTTCTTTCGAAACAGCGAGAACTACATAGTGAGTAACGCCAATGAAATCTGGGGCCGCAGACTAAAACAAGCCCGTTCCGCTGCCGGTCTATCACAGAAGCAGTTGGGAATTCAGGCAGGATTGGACGCCTTTGTCGCAAGCACAAGAATCAACCGTTATGAACGGGGAGTACACAAAGCCGACTACAAGATCGCACAACATCTGGCTTCAATATTGCAGGTCCCCACTGGTTACTTTTATACAGAAGATGATGCCTTGGCTGATCTAATGGTGACTTATCATCGACTACCAGATAAAGGAAAGAATGACATCATGAAACTCGTTCGTAAGCTGGTATTGGAAGCCAACATAGGTAAGGACACTTAATCACTGTGATGGGGGCCTATGCTTCTGGGGCCGAAGATTCGTGACCTTTCTTCTATACACGCCAAGAATCTGTTCATCATCGGTTCGACTAGTTCGAACCCGCGCAATTGGTCCAGCCACCGTTTTGGAATTCCACCTATGCCGAACCGGATTCCAGCTAAACCACCCGCCACACACGCAGTAGTGTCTGTGTCGTATCCCATAAGAACCGCAGTCCGAACAACATCCACAAACGATTTTTCTTCCAGCGCTTTCCGGGCACTCCATATCGTATCAACCACGTAACCAGTCCCACGTGGTTCATCAGTCTTCGGAAAACTTCGCAGAACATCCAGTTCGGTAAGAAATCCGTTCTTTTGCCATTGATCAGGCCATGATTGATACAGTTCTTCCAGACGATGATGAGACCACGTCCAAGGATCATCAAGCTTCTTCAAATATCCACGTGCCACCAGACAGTAGAACGCACAGGCCACCTTCGAACGTGCATGTGCATGTGTCGGCAATGATTGCAGATGAGCGTCTACCACCAGTGCTTCATCGCTACCTGAATGCCATAACGCCAGCGGCAAAACCCGCATCAGACTACCGTTGCCATTGTCCATCACAGACTTTCCACCGGATTCCCACGGTGGCACGCCATCACGCAGTTCTTTCAATGCATGTTCAGTCTGGATGCCGACATCGAACACTTCACCGTCTACAGCCATGTAGCCGTGGTCCAACCAGTGCACCAACTTTGATGAAAAATCAGTCAATGATAAACGGCCATTTTCCAAAAGACTAGCAAGCAAGCATAAAGCTTGCGAACCATCGTCGGACCATGTTCCGGCAGGTACACCAGCGTGCGAACGGTGAAAACCGACTGGTGGCTGCATATCGATTTTGGTGCGTATCGGTAGTTGGTCCGGTGATTGAAATTCATATGGAATGCCAACAGCATCGCCGATCAGTAATCCAATCAATCCACCAAGTTCTGCGCTGAAGTCTTGATGCCGTAACAGTTCGGCGAATCTGTTAATTTCATGCATAGTGTTTCCCTGTCGCAAAGTTTTATACTTATTGATTTATGGCATGTCATTACAGGACTTTAATATTTCCCCAAGGCAATTAAAAAGAAATTACTAAATTACTATTACATATCCACTGTAGTTGAATAAGTGGCAATATCAGTAATTGATTTTTTGCATCAATTTTTCAGGAACATTTTGTTTGTTTTGCGATAAAAGGTTGGATTTCACGCACTTGTATTTTCTATTTAACGATGGAGAAGAAATGCAGGAAATGCGATTAAAGAAAATCCTTGTTGCTGTTCGCGCAGGATCACATGCCACTTTAGGTCAAGTGCTAGAGAACGATTTCGCACTTATCTTGTGTGATTCTGCCGTCTGCGCGCATAAAGCAATCAACGATGGAGTGGACCTGATCATCTGTGGCATAAACTTTGATGAAAGCCGGATATTCGATCTTCTTCAGTATGCGAAAGAGCATTCGAAAACAAAAGCAATTCCCTTTGTCGGTATCAAGGTGGTTGAAGAAGTTCTTCATAAAAGCAGTGTTCCAATTATGAAGATGGGAATTCAATGTCTTGGTGCAGAATTCTTTGATTTCTTCAACTGGACTCAAGAACTTGGTAAAGAACAAGCATCTGAAAAGCTGAAAAATGAACTGCATCGGATGTTGTCATAACCAATAACAAAAAAGAGATGGCAGTTCTCCTCGATGATATTCATCTGTTCAGTCATTCAGTCATACCATCCCACCTACATACCAATACCCTGTTACACAGACAGAGTGTCACCAGTCAGTTAGTGGTTGACTGGTCACTGGTCATTGGTCATTGGTCATTGGTCATTGGTCATTGGTCATTGGTCATTGGTCATTGGTCATTGGTCATTGGTCATTGGTCATTGGTCATTGGTCATTGGTCACTGGTCATTGGTCACTGGTCACTGGTCACTGGATCAACAGTGACAGTCACCGCAATCACCACAACAGGATTAACCATCAGGCACCGTCACCAGTTCAATTGGCCGACACAATGGACCGAACTTGTCAGAAGATAGCGACTTGGTTGATGAACCGATCAGGAAGTGACTGGACAGGAAGTGACAGGAAGAACGTGCTACAAGCGATTATTACTGCAAGTGACGCGGAGATATGTCGGGACAGCAATAAAACGTCACAGGCGATGATCTGATGCGTTTTGAGGGATGTTTGGATGAGAGTGTGGAACCGGGAAATCTGATTTCCAGTGAATCCAAGATCAAATTCAAATGACATAAAAAAATCCCCAATGAATAGTGGGGATCAACGCGTCGTATCGTTGCCGATGTTAAGGCCACATTTTCGCTGGTTGCGATTACCACCTTTCCCGATGCCGGAAGGTTGGTCTGGGCGTTGACCCACGTCTGAATGTATGGCGAAGTATACGCTGGCGGGATAGGTGTTGTCAAAGTAGAATCCAAGTACTAATCAATTCGCGTGTTGCATGATGGTGGTAAATGACCCGCCACAGTCTCTGATGGATAAACGAAAGATAAAGATGAGTACTGAAGATACCAAGGCATGTCCTGTATGCGGAGAGACGATCAAGCAATCGGCAATCAAATGCAGATTTTGCAACACTGATCTAACGGCATTCAAGGCCAACCAAGATGCCGAAATCGAGAAACCTCTTTATTCCGGCCATCCTGCCATCATCTACAGTGCGTGGCAGTGGATAGCCATCATTCTGACCTTGGGAATCGCCTATCTCTACTACTGGATGCAGAGTATTGGAATCACTTACAAGATCACGACACAACGAATCAAGATCGAACGGGGTGTTCTGTCCAAGGAAATGGACAGTGTCGAATTGTTCACCATTGAACATTTCGATTTACATAAACCACTAGGAATGCGCCTTGCTGGATACTGCGTCCTGCGGTTACGGTCATCGGATACCGATTTTCAGACTGTGTCCATCTATGGAATTCCAGACCTTGAACAGATGGCCGATACTCTTCGTGAATGTTCTTTGCGTGAGAGAACAAGACGACGCATCACGTCAATAATTCAGCCTTGAGTAATGAAGAAAACATTTCGTTACATATTCGCAGAATGTTTATGTAGTCCTGATACATATCCAGTTCGTTACAGGTACATCCAGTCATAGAACTGTTCACCTCTACGAAGGAAATGCATCATGAAAAAATTATCACTGATTCTTGCTACTCTGTCGGTTGCCATCGCAGGTTCAGCATTTGCGCAAAATTCGGCAACTGGTGTCACTAGTAGTACCGATCCAGCAAAAGCAGCCGCCGTGGAGCGTCATGCCGATGAAATTCAAAAGAATCCCCAACCTGCGTCGTCCACCATGCCAGCAAAGCATGCAGTGCGCCACCACGTTAAAAAACATCAGGCAAAGCATCACGCCAAACTGAATGGTAAAACCCACCATGCCAAGAAGGTCGCTGCAAAATAATCGATCTTCTGTAGTATAGGATTATCGGAACCCAGAATGCGTATGAATGCGTTCTGGGGTTTTTTATTTGGAAGTGATCTGTCTTCTACTAACCTGCAAGTGATTGGCAATCTGACGGTGGAAAACCGGGTGGACTGGATCAGTTTATATGGAGATTTGGATATTACTCGTGACAAGGATGGCCTTGGATTAGCACAAGAACTAAAAACAATGGTTAATGTGATTATCAGTACGCTGGAAGGTGAACATCTGCCGGACAAATTACCTACGCCGGTCATCAAGAAGGTTAAGAACCCGTTCTGAATCATCGTATGGATCAGTTTCGCATTGCGCGGATATTTGACTGTGTACGACTACGAAAGGGAGCAAAAGCATGAAGCCACATCATTATTACATTCCGCCTTGCGCGGATTCGCAGGTTGGCCCGGTATTAACCGCTTCTTGATGTTGGGGTGCGAATTATAGGCTGCAGATGCCTAAGTTTTCAAAGTAGGACTAATTTTGAGTTAAGTTGCGCCTGACGGTTCGACAAGCAATCTGAATGGATCATCGAAGTCTGAATGAATCATCCGATAGTCGCCGTTCTCGGTTTGAACAACTTCCGATCCAACCTTCAAAATGGACGGATCATCGAAGTCTGGATAAACCACTCGATAACCACCGTTCTTTGCGAGAATCGAGAAGTGCCTACCAATATCCTTGCGTGATCCATAACGTCCTCTGATGCCTCTCCCCTGTCTCTTTGGAGATGTTGGATGGTTATCACATAAATAGTCATCGACCCGGTCTTCTGGAAATCCACTATTTATCAAAGCTGTTCGTTGACGCTGGACTTGTTCGAGTGTGTACAACCGACCAGCAGGACATACTTTGACGACTTCAATAAACCTACGTATATGGTCTGCCAAAGCTACCCGAACTGAGAACAACGCATCACTACTTATTGAGTCCATCTGGGCGATCAGATCGCGTATAGACTCCCCTGCCATTTCATGATGACGATTAGCACCTTCTATTGCATGTAGTTCCGTCTCAAGCTTCATTTTCTGTTTTGTCAACCGCACCAATTTGGCTTCAGTATCGTTAATTCTTTTCATTACTGAAGAAGGCGCATCTCCAAGTGCAATTGCTGAAACCAGACGATCTAATTGCGTGTCGGTTGTACCGATTTCTGCGTTTGTTGCCTGTAACTGATCACTAATCGAAAGCTTTTTTTCCTTCGTGGTTGTACTGTGATCAAAGTTGGTCAGTATCCTCTCCAATTCCAGCCCACGACAGAATGTCAAAAAACTCTTCTCAAAATCCTTATAGTTCCACTGAACGGCATAGCAATTCAGACCACGTCTAGCACCGTCACAGACCAGTACCTTTTTAGATGGTCTTTTAGTCTCAGTTCCATCTGGTGCACGAACCCGTTTAGCTGCTGCACCGACCAGAATCATCGTACAGCCGCAGTAACCGCACTTGGCAATACCACTCAAAAGATTCGGAACTGTATCTCCCTTCTTAGCCTTAGCGCCGCCTATAGCGCGTTCCGACCTTAATCCTTGCAGTAGAAAAAATTCTTCTTTCGTAATCAATGCCGGGTAATAATCCTCGACAGGATCACCGTGAGGAATTGACCTTCCATTCTCGAAAACACCCGGCTGAAATTTCCCATAAAGTGCTGTACTGGTCAGAATTTTTTGGATGTAAGAATTGTGCCATCCTTTGCCGTAGTTCGAGAATGGTGGGATGGAACGCTCATTCAGGATTTTCGCGATTTGCGCCTGACCCATTCCATTCTTTGCCAAATCCAGAATTTCTTCTACGATTTCGGCGCGTTCTGGAATGACTTCGAATGCCGTTTTACTATCGTTCAGTTTCATCCACTTCGGGCATTGCGCCGTAAGCTTTTTTTCCGATAGATGCGAACGCTTGTTACTCCATGCGGCTTTGATTCGGCGACTCTTCGTCACCGATTCTTCATGTGCACGCTGCATAATCAAAATGGAGAATATCAAGTCGTACCCATTATCATCACCCGTTGGACTGTAAACCTTGTTGTCGGCAAGGGTAACAATTGTGATGCCGTGCCCCAAGATCGATAGGAAAAGGTTCAAAGCTTCACGTGTACGTTCACGTGAAAGCCGATCCAAAGACTCAACAAGTAGGTAAGAACCAGATTGAATGCGGCCCTGCTTAATCGCATTCAGGAAAGCTCCTAATGCGCCACGTTCAACATTCGAACCATCGAACGCGGAAATCCCAAGATCGTGCAGTGTGAGTGAAGTGTCAAGCGTAAGGCTATGTTCAGAAGCATATTTGGCAGAAAGGTCCATCTGCCTTCTCAACGAATCGCCTTTTCTTTGTTCTAAGGTTGAAAACCTTACATATGAATATGCTATTGGCAATCTCGTATCCTATTATTGTTTCTCTGATTCAATTATATCAGGAGGATGTATTCATGACCCAGATATTGAAATCAGGTGGCCGATTCCGGTCCGGTTGAAAATTTTCCAGTCCGACTGGTGGTCCCTAACAATTAAAACCTAAAGTCGGACAATAAAATGTGAAGTGCAATTTTACGACAATAAAAACTAAAGTAAGCCTGCAAATTGAGGTAAATAAACAGCAGAAAAACCTGAAGTACTCGCTGTAAAGACGCGTCAGTGTTGAAATTCGTCACCATAAGAAGTAAAGATGAACCAGTGTCCAGTGGTTCATGAAAAAGGGCTAGTACCTAAAGCTAATTCTGCAAGCGAAACTAATCAACCGAACGCTCTTCATATGAATCAATAGTTTAGCTCAGAGGCTTGCAATAAAATCTGTAGTGGTACTCCACAACTTCCAATAAAATGTGAAGTCCTTCTCTTGTCCTATAGGTAGTTTTAAAATAGTCATTGCACTCAAGTTCAGTCAGTACTTGCTGGTCGCGGCTATAACAACTTCACTCAACATTGGATTTGTCTCGGGAAAGGGACACTTTCCTATCGCTTAAGCGTCGAACGTGAAAAGCATAGTGGACCGCGCTGGTTGTCCCGCATTTTTTTGCAGTGTTTCCAAACACAGTTTTTGAAATAGCGAGGCCGTATGGATGGCATGGTACTAATGCAAGGAAGCTCTGGAAAAGACGTGCTGGCGTTACAGAATAAGCTTGAGCAAAGCGGATTCAGTCCTGGCGTCATTGATAGTGAGTTTGGAGCGGCAACTAAGGCGGCGGTCCTGGCTTTTCAGCAAGGCGAAGGTTTACTAGCAGACGGCATCGTTGGGCCGCGGACTTTGACCGCCTTGGGGCTCGGCACCTCTAATGCACTTCCTGACTCGACCAATGCAGTCACAGTGCAGATTGTGAGCCACATGTTTCCCAATACACACCTCGAGAATATCAAGAACAATCTACCGTTTGTATTACAGGCTCTCGTGGATAGAAATCTCAGTGATAAACCAATGGTGTTAATGGCCCTTTGCACAATACGCGCAGAGACTGAGGTGTTTCTACCAGTTAGTGAAGGCATATCACGCTTTAATACTTCACCGAATAAGCATCCGTTTGATTTATACGACTACCGAAAGACACTGGGAAATAAAGGGCCACCGGATGGTGAGCGCTTTCGTGGCCGGGGGTTTGTACAACTTACCGGCCGTGCCAATTATTCGGTTTATGGAGCCAAGCTTAATAATCCTGCGGACCTTGTAGCAAACCCGGAAACTGCAAATTCCAGCAGCATTGCAGCTCAGTTGCTGGCGCTATTTATTGGCGACCGCGAATTGGCAATCAAAGATGCACTGATGCACAAAAATCTGCAGGCGGCCCGCCGTTTAGTTAATGGTGGAATTCACGGCCTCGACAAATTTTCTGAGAGCTATCTGATTGGAGACAGACTTATTCCTGACACTTTTTAAAACGTGAACTAGCTCATACAACTGGCTACACCTCGGTGGAAAGTTCATCGAGTATCCGACCGATTTTGTAGACGATATTAGCTGTTAAAGAAAAATACAGTCAACAGCCAGATACTGTCGCAGTTCGGCTTACTGCACCGGGCGCAGTTTTGCTGGGTAACGTAGAGATTTTCGCGCGATATAGGAAGGAATCTCACTACAATATAATGGCTTGGCCGAGTAGTGATACGACAAAATGGTTACGTTTTCAACACAAGACATTTATCCCCCCGCTTCAAGACGGACAACCAGAGGATTGCCGCCGGGCGTCACCAGACCACGCCAGGGCATATACCTGTTCGCCGTGATGGTCAAGGTGCTGTCTTGCTCTGCCAAATCACTCGGCACGGAGAAATCGAAAAGCCCATGCGCATCTGTAACGGCGGTCCTATCCTTGAGGCTGAGATGGGCTCCGGCTAATGGATTGCCAAGGCTGTCCAACACCTCGCCTGAGAGATGTAAGGTTTTCGCCCGCACAGCCAGATAACTAGCTTCCGTATCCAAGGTGACGGTGGCATTCGGGTCAGCAAGTTCGTATCCTTCCGCGTCCAGTATTACCGACACACTAAGGCCACGCTGGTTTGCGGGGATACCATCGAAGCGCACCTCGCCTTTGTCGCCGATGGCTTCTCGCCGCCGGTCCGCCCCTAAATCCAAAGAGAGCGTCCCCCGATTGCGCAGGACGACAACATTCCGTCCGCCCTCACCATGCAAAAAGACCGTAAGTCCGAACTGTGCCAATGGCTTCGGCACTAGCCAGAAACCGAGCACAATGACCAACACCATGAGCACCGCTGGACCACCCAATTCCACAGTTCCGTCAAAGGCCATTCCGCGATATCGTGCATAAGACTTGAACAACGCGAATAGACATACTGCCGACGTCACCCCCAACAGGAGCAGCAACATAAACCAGACGTTACCCAAGATACCCAACCGAACAAGCATTTGCGCATTCAAAAGCATCACCGCCATAAGGGCCAAGGCCACGACTAACCCTACTGCAGCGACAATCAGCGGAAACTGGACACGAGAGGGGGATGTCATAATTGATGCCTCATTTAGGTAATGTGGCTAAAATGCCTTCTGCCTCTCGCAAGGAATGCTCATAAATAAGAGGGGCGATAGCAGCAAAACGGCGATATATATCCAGCGCATCCTCTAACGCCTTGCGCGCTTCAGCATTGCGACTTTCAGCACGGTTCAGAATGCCCAAGTTGTAGTGGACATCGGCCACGGAAGGCAGATAAACGTCCGGATTCTTCTGCACCAGCTTGCGGTAGATTTCCAGTGCTTCGTCATACGCCTTGCGCGCGTCGGCATTGCGGCTTTCAGCACGGTTCAGATTGCCCAAGTTGTAAAGGTTTATGGCGACGGAGGGCAGATAAACGTCCGGATTTTTCTGCGCCAGCTTGCGGTTGGTTTCCAGCGCCTCGTCAAACGCCTTGCGCGCGTCGGCATTGCGGTGTTCTTTTCGGTTCAGGATGCCAAAATTGTTGATGGTCATGGCGACGGAAGGCAGATAAACGTCCGGATTCTTCTGCGCCAGCTTGCGATAGGTTTCCAGCGCCTCGTCATACGCCTTGCGCGCATCGGCATTGCGGCTTTCATCAATGTTTAGAATGCCCAAGTTGTAGCGGACATCGGCCACGAAAGGCAGATAAACGTCCGGATTCTTCTGCACCAGCTTGCGGTAGATTTCCAGTGCTTCGTCATACGCATTGCGCGCTTCGGCATTGCGGCTTTCATCACTATACAAAATACCTAGGTCGTTGAGGATATTAGCCACGCTTAGCGAATAGACATCCGGATTTTTCTGGGCCAACCTGCGATAGATTTCCAGTGCCTCTTCGTATGCGTTGCGCGCTTCGGCATAGTGGTTTGTATCATTTTGTAAAATACCTAACTCACGTAGGGTTATGCCGACGGCTGATAAAAAGACGTCCGGATTCTTCTGCACCAGCTTGCGGTAGATTTCCAGTGCTTCGTCATACGCCTTGCGCGCTTCGACATAGTGTTTTTCGTCAATTTCCAAAGCGCCTATATTTCTGAGAGTACTAGCTACATATGGCAAATATACGTTCGGATTTTTCTGCGCCAGCTTACGCTGAATAGTTAATGCCTCGTCGTATGCTTTGCGCGCTTCGACATAGTGGTTTACATCATTTTCTAAAGCGCCTATATTTCTGAGAGTAATGGACATATCCGACAGATAAACGTCCGTATTTTTCTGCGCCAGCTTACGCTGAATAGTTAATGCCTCGTCGTATGCTTTGCGCGCTTCGACATAGTGGTTTTCATTACGTTCTAAAGCGGCTAAATTGTTGAGAGTACTAGCTACGTCTGACAAATAGACGTCCGGATTCTTCTGCGTCAGCCTGCGTCGAATGACCAGTGCCTCACCATATGCCTTGCGCGCTTCAGCATAGCGGTCTTCGTTATAATTCAGGCTCCCCAGTTTGTTGAGAGTACTCGCCATGTCTGGCAAATAAACGTCCGGATTTTTCTGCGCCAGTTTGCGCTGGATAGTTAAGGCTTCGTTGAATGCCTTGCGGGCTTCATCATACCGGTCCTCTTGTTGGTTCAGACTTCCCAACCTGTTGAGAGTCAGAGCGATATTTTTTTTATCGTCTGCATTACGGGCCAGCGTAAGCCCACGTTCGAATCCTCGACGAGCTTCTTGATATTGATTTTGCTCGTGGTGGAAAAGCCCATACGTATACCATGCGTTTGTAGAATCGGGAGTGAGGGAGACGGCCTTGCTGTAGGCAACGCCTGCGCCTGCAAAATCGAAGCGCAATGCCAATAGTTTTCCCCGCAGCAGCCAGCTTTGTGCAGTCTCATTGAGCTGATTCTGTGCTGCAGCGGCTTGCCGTTCCAATTGCGCTTCATTCAGCGCTTCTAACGCCGCATCGATTTTCCCATCCAAAAACATCCGTACGGCTTCGCGGTAAATCCTGCCTTCTAACATTGCATCAGTAGCCGGTCCGAGGTTTGCCAACTGGCGCGCCAGTTCACTAGCTTCGCTCCGAGCTTGGTCCCTCTCTCGAACCAGCCTTTCCAGCTCTGCCGCTGGTACAACTTGGCGTCCCTGAAGCTCTGCAAATCGACCTTCGTATCTCTTCTGTACAGATTCATTACCTTTGAGACGGTAGAACTGCAATGCCCACGCGTTCCATTCTGTTGCTTTACAGATAATAATTTCGAGAGGACGAGCGTTTTCTCCGGGCAGGGTCAGGGAAAGTTGAATTTTGTTCACCACCTCCCAGCCTGGACGAGCGACCTTCACTTTGATATCGTCGCCTGGTATCCGATTCGAAAAAAACAGGACAAAACTACCGAAGCTATCGGTTTGCGTTGGGTTGGCACCGTCTGCGGTAAGCGATACGCCCGCAACCGGCTCGCCTTGTTCGCGATTCAATGACACAGTTCCCTTGATTGTCGCTGCAGCCCAAGCATTCACCGCTAGGGAAATCGCCAACAGTAGACCGCACGTGCGAGTTCTCAAGTCAGTGAGTAACGTGCGCATTACCCATCTTCCTTATGTATGGTCATTCCCGATGGCAGACTCAATCGGAATCTGTAGTATGGTCCCGTGCGGAGAACAGTCCAAATCGCGAGCATCAGGTTGACAGCCATTTTCCTATCACTGTCGATATGACAGCTTCTACTTTAGGCAAGTCATACACCTTCAGTCTAATCAGATAGGAGCAATTATCAAGTAGTCAATTAAATAGCAGACTGCGAAACACCATTGTTGGTCAGAAATTGCAGCAATCTGATTGGAACCAACAGCCAAAGATTGAGGGCTTAACTTAGCCTAGGGCAAGTAACTATCGCACGTTCGTGAGGGCCACTTGCATATCGTTATGGTTCGTGACGAGTTACCATAGATGGGCGGTAATTGCACTAATTTTTAACCTTTCCAAGGCCTGAGCGGCGCCATGTAACAATAAAACGAGAGCTTCCTTCAATCACGTCTGAGATAGGCTTGCGCAGTGTACGAGACCCTGACTTTGACACTCCGAGGTCAAGCCGCCCAACGGGCTGCCAATTGAAGGTTAAGCGCAGGCCTGCTGACAATGCAGAAGGTAAGTGCGAAAACCGTTTAGAAGCCGCAAAACAATCTGCAGTTTCAATTGGAATGGCAAAGTCCATGGAACCGTATTGAGAGGACCGGCTAAACGAGTACTATTTACTCCGCAATTTGCTATACATCGAGGAAGGCTCGCCATTTTAGTGTCAAATCTACTTGTCTTTTATGTGTAGGGTTTATCGAGCTGACCATGAACACATCAGCCATGCTCTTTGCAGACTTCCGGTACAGGCCAATCTAACAGTTGGGCCACGCGCCTGAACGTCCATTTCAATTGGGCTTCAGTCCCGTAACGACCTTGTGCAGCAATGGCTCTCTCATAATATTGAACGATGATTGGTCCATTCGTTAACACTGATTAAGCAGATAGCTGCAGGTACCCAGCTATATAGAGCTCGGATTAGGACCGGTGAAGGCGATTGTTATCCCAGCGCCGAGGCCATGGGCGCACCACCACCAGAAAAGGCCCGTGCTGGGCGGATGAACCCTGCGGGCATATCCTATTTGTACTCGGCTCTCGAAGCCTCCACGGCAATTGCCGAAACTGCATCGCCACCACTTGTTGATGTAGTGATTGCCGTTTACGAAACGGCGCAGCCATTCGCGGTATTGGACCTGTCGGAGTTGCCCGCGCGTCCATCCATATTCGATGACGCCCAACGTCATAACCTCGAAGGGCTCCTGTTTCTAGAAAAATTTGTCCAAGAAATATCGCAACCAGTTCGCAAAGACGGTTCGGAACACATCGACTATGTGCCATCTCAAGTAATCTGAGAGTACTTTGCTCAAGTGTTCACGCTTATTGGGGGCGATTCGCGCCTAGCCGGCATTGTGTACCCTAGTGCCGTGCGTCCATGTGGAAAAAACTTGGTTTTGTTCCCAACGGCGCGAAGCTGGGATAGATAGTTCGAAACAGTAGCGTATCAAGGCGCAGAAGATAAATCACTGGCTGACTGGGCAGCCATTATGCGGGCTCTCAATGTTTGAAATTTGCAAGAAATCGGCCGCTGCAGCTCTGGTCGGACAACGAAAGTGAGGTCCTCTCAGCGGAAAAGTCCAGCCCATGGGCGGAGTGCCTCCCAAACTTCGACGGGTGTGAAGACTCGAATCCCAAGCGCTTTCTTTATGTGACCTGCATTCTTTGGAAGTTTATTTTCCATTGTCATGAAAGTGTCGCAATCAAGCGACAAGGCATCTTCAAGTAGTACGCGGTCACCGGTGCCCAAATAGCCAAAAGCGGTAGGGTCAATTCTGTTCACGAGCGAGGCTCCAGTTATGAGCCTCTCCGACTCTGTCAAACATGCGCGCCAATGGTCCAACACATCATAGGCCCAATTCAAATACGAAAGGTCCCCTCTCTTTTGAACCTCAAAAAGACTATTCTCGGAAAGTGCAAACTCAAATTGCGCACGTTCAGTTACCGCCATAATGAAACGAAGTGCATCGAGTTTTTGGATACCGCGTGCATCACGGTGAATACGGTCGCTGGGAGTTAATGACTCGTTCTCATATAGAAAACCTCCATAATCCTGCAGAGTTTGGAGAGTGGACGAATCCAAAAAGATTCGACGTGGAATATTTTCAAAATTCGACTTGGTCGTATGTCCTATATGCATAGAAATTCATCACGCCACATGTGCGCAATGCAGAAGACAGCTAGAACGCTCGCAATTACTTCCATTGGATAGTCTAACTTTAAATGCAAGGGAACTTGTATTTCCCACTCACAGAGAACCGTCGGTTCGCGAATGCTGCATATCCCATCGGCAACTTCACCGTTTGTCCCCGACGATTCCATATTTTCTGTGCTGAATAGGCCGCTTGCAGTATAGTTCCGCCGCCGGTAATTGCCGTTGCAAGGTCAGAATTTAGTTGGTATGCCGCAATGTTCGTAGCCGCAGGAATTATCATGTTAAAGACTATCTCACCAAAACTCAATCGCATAGCGTTCTGTGCTTGAGACGTTTGTTCGTTAAACCTCATTTTCGCAGCACGGATTGCTTCATTGCGTTGACTTGCATCGGCAATTGTGGCGAGTAAGGCAACTTCTCGTTCTACCTCAACGCGAAACAGGCGAAGGCTAGCGCCATGCGATTCTTTAAAACGTACGAGCGTATCAAGGTCTTTACTAGCTTTTACCGGTACGGGGAACAACTCCTGCAAAAACTCATTTCGTATTTCCGTCATTACCGATTTAGCCGCATTGGGGTTGCGACTGTCCCTCCGCACGTTATCGACGCGGACTAAATGCGCAACACTATCCGTGACCGCGCTCGCTCTAACTTCATCGTTCGCTGACATCGTTAAAGCGAGGAGTGACATATAAGCCCGAGCAATGCTAGGCCGTAAGTGCCACCATCCCTCTTCACCTGGATGTCCTACATCAAAAGTCTCCAAGGCGTGGCGGAGTGCGGGTGAAATCTTTTGGAAATGCACCCGTGCTGCAAATTTTTCTTTCCATATCAAGTCTTTCGGCCGCCGGGGGAGCACGTTTAAATAATCTAGAAAGGGGGTAGATATGGCATTTGCTGTCGTAGAGAGTAAGCCATACTCTACAGGAGCAACAAGTCCACTCTGTATCATGTTGACCATCATTGGGGACAAAGTAGCGTCATCGCTGGCAACCGCCTCTGGGACAATTGAAATGAGGGAATCCCAGTACAACAGAGTGCGAAAAGTCCAATTACTGTCAGGCAGATTAATATTTGGGAAGTAAAGCGCGTTTTCCATCACTTTCCTTGTTAAACGATGACTCACCCGGCATCAGTCTGATGTCGTTTTTGCCCTGCCGTGGCGATTGGTCTTGTTCAAGGCTCTCTACTCGGTACCGGTCTAAATTTCTTCATAAACTTGCCAGAGGCACCGAGGCCAAACAATTTTAGGTGACTTTAAGCCAATCGCGCAGTGACTGAACAGTCAGAGGGTTCCCGTCCTTCGCCTACATATAATGGGAAACAGCCCCTAAAATAACCAAGTGTTCGGATAACGATAATGAAATCATAATTGCGAATTACTACCCGCCGTAACCAATTTTTAACGATTTCAGGGCTCGAGGCAGCGAATAACTTATTTCCCGGAATGCTTGGCCGATGTCACCGACTTCCCCGATACATCCAGTGCACTGACATCCATCGCACGCATACATTGAAGGAAAAAGGCCGCAGAAAATGTGCCACGGGAAACTTTGCTAGCGACCGAGCGCTCAGTCTCCGTTACATCAATGTCGGCCAAACGGCGTATTAACTCTTTATAGCTAATCTCACGGATTCTCATTTCAAATCTAAGAATTCGCCGCGCTTCCTTATTCCAGTCCATTTCGTCCCGCCTGATAAAAATTTGGCAGCAAAACGCCAACAAGATATATCTCATATTTGAGATATATCTACACAAATTTAAGATTAATGACTTAGATTTGAGATGTTCCGCGAATTGCCGCTTATGGGTGTCTATACCGGTTTACCCACAGCGTGGGAGGTATAGGCAAGCGATAAGTGCTTAAGCATAAAGCGATTTTGCGTTTGCTTGGAAAACTAATGATTAAAAAAGGACAAATATGCCAAGAGGCCCTCGCAAATGGTCTGAACAGACCATAGAAAAATTTCTCATGGAAGGTCGAGGCAAAGGGGAAGGAAAACACTATCTGCCGTGGCTGAATGTGGCTGAAGTGTCATCGAGTGGCCGTAGCCGTCGGCCGTTCGGCATCAAGACTCAGCGCGAACACCACTTCCTATCCGACGTCGAATGGAACCTGTTTCTATTACTGGAATTTAGCCAAGACATTGTCGATATTCGCGAGCAGTACCCGCTCGACCGCGAGCTTACTTTAGAGATTGCAGCATTGCTTGGTATTCGCCATCCCTACTACCCTGGAACGCACGTACCCACGATGATGACAACGGACTTTCTGGTCACTAGAATACGAAACGGAGAAACCGTCTTGGAAGCTTTCGACACGAAACGAGAAGAGGAAGCTGAAGATGCGCGTTCTCTTGAAAAGCTCCAGATTCAACGTACTTACTTGGAAGGTGTCGGCATTCCACACCATTTGGTTTTCCATTCGGTTATCCCAGTCAACAAGTCCCGGAACATTGAATGGATTCGCAGCGCTCGCCTTAAGAAGGGCGAAACTGAAAGCTTTTCGGGACTGCTTGATGAAGCATCTCGGAAGATTGCATCGGAGCTGCTCTATTACACAAAACGAAGCATCTCTCTAACCGAATACTGCGCTAGCTTCGACCATCGAAATGGTCATGAGTCCGGTACAGGTTTAAGAGCCGCACGCCTATTGATGTCTAATCATGTGCTCATTGCGGATTTTAATAATCCCGATTTGCAGACGGCCCCGCTATCATCCTTTCAACTAACCGCGGCCCCCGGACAGCTTCGTATGATTGGAGTTCAATGATGCTTTGCCGGAATGACATATTCACTGACATCACCAAAAGCCGTAGAGCTCGTTTGCTGCACATAAATGTTAGCAGCGACGAAGCCGTAACATTCGATATGAGTGCGCCAGATGCGTTGCCCATCATAGAGCCACTGAGCGTGCTAATCGAAGGCGAGCGGCTAGGAACCATTATTATCGAAAGAGGTCAACTTACGCCCCTTAATGACAAGCGCGCTAGTGTTAAAGCGCAAGCGCGGCGAGACACGGCCTGGACACGGATAGAAACGCTAATATCGCAGGTCGAAATATATTCGAAGGAAACTCGGTATACGCTCATAGAAGAGCATGCACGCCGGGTTAAATGTTCAGAAGTGACTCTCCTAAAGGACCTTCGCCGATACTGGTTTGGTGGACAAACAAAATCTGCGCTCCTTGGATATTTTCATCGATGTGGGTACAAATTGTCTACTCATGAATCATCGGCCGGCCGCAAACCACATCTTTCAGACTACATAATATTTAGGGTTAAACCTAAAGATGAAGCCAGTATGAAAGAAGCGATTGACAGCACTTACTTGAAGGTGGATGGCTTAACCGCTGCCACGGTAACCGATGCATATCAACGCCTACTCGAATCCCACTATTCATATAACGATGGAAACGGGAATCGGATAATCAAAGAACTGGGAGAACGTCCCACACTACGCCAGTTTTACAGTTATCTATACAAGCACTACTCCATTGAAACAATCACTCGACGGCGAAAAGGCGACTCCGAGTTCGAACGGAATCACGCAGCCAAGATAGGCAGCGTCCAACAAGATTGTCTCGGTGTCGGCCACATTTATGAAATAGACGCGACTATTGCGGATGTTTTTCTCGTCGCAAGTAAGGACCGTTCTCGTATTATCGGCAAACCCACTCTGTATCTCGTTATCGACCGGCGCAGCCGTCTTATCGTAGGGTTCTATATCGGGCTCGAAGCTCCATCATGGCCTGCTGCGATGCATGCGATACTTTCGATTTCAGAAAGCAAAGCCGCGCTCTGTGCGCGATATAACGTTCCGTATTCGGCAGAAGATTGGCCGGCCGACGCAATCTATCCCGGGATGTTCCTCGCCGACCGAGGAGAAATGCTATCCCGCGACAGCAGCTTGGTCGTGAATGGACTGCAGCTAACCGTTGGAAATCTCCCGAAGCAGCGTCCTGACTATAAGCCACTTGTCGAATGCGGATTCAAGTTGTTACATCGAGCAATGGTGGATTCAGTACCAGGTTACGAGCCGCCGGAAAATGTATTTAAGCGTATGGCTAAGCGCTTCGATAAGGACGCAAGCCTTACCCTTGATGAATTCATCTCCATCATCATAAAAGCCATCATCACGCATAACCGAACGCCGATGCCAAATTTTCCGTTATCAATCGACTCAATGTCACGCGGTGTACGAGCGATACCGCGTGAAATTTGGAATGACGAGGCACCTAGGCGTATGGGTTCATTGACTAGATTTGACGAAGAATTTGTACGTTTTTCTTTGCTACCGCCGGATAAAGCAGTAATTACTCGCGAAGGAATTATATTTAACGGATGCTTTTACTCTGCCCCGGTCGCCGTCGAAAGCGGTTGGTTTGTAAGAGCAGGAAACGGAGCCAAATCAATTGACATTTCTTATGACCGAAGACTTGTCGATTCAATCTATCTTCATGACGATAAAGACGCAACCAAGTTCTACGTCGCGTATTTGCTGGAGAAAAGTGCCGAATACAGAGGGCTGTCATTCGCAGAGGTTCAAGCATATGAAAGCTTGAAGAGGAGGCTCCAGCCTGAGTACGAGCAGATAAAGCGGCAAGAGCGCTCAAACCTTCATGCTCACGCGGACCCTATCGCGAAGACTGCACGGCAACAAACCAAGCTCGCCAGCAAAGGGAAGTCACGTAGTGCCAGGAAAGCGGATATCGTCGGCGACCGGACCGACGAACGCCGTATGCGTAGGCAGGAGGAGGCGGCGTTGCCGTCGGCGTCCGCTACTCAACCTACAAAGGCCGCAGTTATTCCATTTATGCCGCAGCGAGCGAACGAAGGTGTAACCCAACTCATCTCCGCAGAGACATCTTTGTGCCATGAATCCGCAGACGAACTGCCGGTCAAGACACTAACACTCGCCGAAAAATTGAAACTGAGAAGAATGGAAATGCAAAATGGAAAGTAGAAATCTCATAAATGTAATCGTTGACGCACGCTACTCAGAGCAGCGATTGCCCCGGTACCGAAATAACCCGCTTATTGCGGCGCTTCCGCCATGCCTCGACGACATTGAACTCACTAATGCGCTTATGCAAAGCCCAGAATTTCACGCTGAACAGCGGAACTGGCAAATACACGAGCGCATGCAGCTTGTCGCGGGACTGTCCAGTTTCATGGTGCCGCTCGAGCGGCACGTCCAATTGGCACGCACTTTAGACGTACTGATGCGTGAAGGGTACGTCGGCCGGGAGCCTCGGACAATTCAACATACACAAATGTTTCAGAAGATTTACGATAACCAAAAAGCCGGAAAGGCGTTTCAAATGAGCCGAACATCTGCCACACCGCAGCTCTCGACGTCGCTTATCGGCATTTCCGGCGTCGGCAAGTCCACGACAGTCGAACGGGTGCTAGCGATGACACCACAAGTGATACATCACCCAGACCTTGGAGTCTGGCAAATTCCCTATCTTCATATTGAAACCCCGCATGACGGAGTCAGTGTCAAGGGACTCGCACATTCCATACTTCGGAAAGTTGATGCATTGATTCCGGACGCGAACTACTATGAGACCTATGCAATGCGCGGCAAGCCAAGCGTTGAGACGCTAATGAATCATGTCGCTCGTGTGATGCACATTCATTGCGTTGGATTACTTGTCTGCGATGAAATCCAGAATCTTGAAAACGCGCCAAAGAACAAACAGTCGCTAATGACTTTGCTTGTGTCGGCGTCCAATGAATTACGCGTTCCAATCATGTTCATTGGCACCAACAAAGCAAGACGAGTATTAGGGCTGGACTTTCGCCAAGCGCGTCGCTCAGTCGGAAAAGGCTCCGCTTATTGGGACAGACTAACCCAAGGAAGCCCCGAGGAGCCAGGAGAATGGGATGACTTTTTGGGCGTTCTTTGGCGATTCCAGTGGATACAGAGGCCTGCTGAACTGAATCCTCATCTATCTGATGTGATGTATCACTACTCGCAAGGCATTATTGATATCGCCATCAAGCTTTTTGCCGCCTGCCAGTGGCGCGCCATGATGGATGGCTCCGAAACCATTACAGTTCAGCTTATCGACGCCGTCGCCAAAAAGGAGCTGTCAATGGTAATGCCTATGGTCGAGGCATTGCGAAACAATAATCTTAAAGCGTTAGAAGCTTACGACGATATCGCCCCGCTCGGTTTTGAAGATATGTTACGCAACGTAGAAAGCCAGTACGTGGGCAAACGCCTAAGAGGAGCCTCGACCCGCCCAGGGGACAGTAACTTTGCACCGTCAGTAACGACTGTTCTGACTCATCTAGGAGTCGAAAGCAAGCAAGCCGAGCAGATTGCGACTGCAGTCGAGGCGAGCGGAGAGGTGAACAATACGCTTGAGGGTACCGCTCTAGCACTCAAACACCTTCAGCCACCCGCCAGAGTGAAATCAAAAGCAATAAAACTGAAGGCTGAACCTAAGTTAGAGCCTAATGACCTGCGAAATGCCGTTCGATTGGCAAAGTCGGAGGGAACCCGGGTATTCCACCAACTGCAGCTGATGGGGGTGGTTTGTGACCTAAACAAAGTTTTATCGGTGTGACACGATGCTGCATTTCCCACGTCCCTTCCCTGACGAGCTACTTGGAAGTCTCGTAGTGAGGGCGTGCAGGGAAAACGGCTTGTCGCATAAGGAGCTCGTATTTTCCCTCGCCAACGTGTCTGGGACATACAGTTCCATCTTCTTGCCTTCTTACGTGAGGCAGTTAGCGACGGTAACTAAAATCGACGTCGAAGAACTTGTATATGCCCATAGTGCCTTCCCTTATATCGTCAGCTTCATGGCGAATGACTTAGCCGCGCGGCTTAAAGCCTTGGTTCTTTCTCGGGTGGGAATCTCTGGAGGTTCGTTCCACTCCTTGACACAGTCTGTAACCAATGGCGTGGCATATCGGCGCCTATGCCGGCACTGCGTTCAGGAGGACCTGTCACGGTTCGGCACGAGCTACTGGCATAGGTCACATATGCTGCCAGCAGTGCACTATTGTGCCAAGCACCGGCAACATCTTGAAGAAACGCGGATTGCTGTCAGAAACTTCGGTCGTCTCTGGTCTTATTGCATGCCGCACGAAGTCAAAGGGACTTGCATCGATTTTGGACTCCCTGCTTGGGTACTCATGGAAATCGCCTGCCGGTCGGGAGTCGCCCTTGAAAAACATGTAGATTATCGAGATTGCTGGAATGACGAATATCGGCGGCTTGCTGAAGACAAGGGCTATGTAACGCCCGGTCCTTTCATTGCAGGCAGGCAGCTTGCCTACGATATAAGGGCTGCTTACGGACCTGACTTTCTTGCCCATGTGGATTGCACATATCCCAAAGAAAGGAATGCATGGCCCGCTCTCATGGTTCGTCCATGTACAAAAGGGCCCTTTTCCCCAGTAAAACATATATTGCTTTGTACTTTTCTCGACAACTGCAGCTCAGGGCTCAAACTGGTGAGTCAGATAAAGTGCGGGCGAAAACCTCGAGACAACTTCAAACTTGACGAACAGTTAAGTAAAAGGGTCGAAGCAGGTCTTCGGAGGCTCCGTAAGCGCCTTCATCTGCTAACACTGACCGAGTTCATGTCCGAGTGCAGTTGTTGGTCCCAATACCGTCATGCTCGAAACCGTCTTCCAAAAACTGCCAGCCTCGTTGAAGCCTTTAAAGCCGTGTGCCGAACGAACAAGGCGCGTTAAAGACGCTTACACGATTTTTCGACACAGGTAGTTATCCCCTGAAAGAAAAATTCAATACATGGTCTTATTTCTATGAGCCAAAAATAAAAAGCGAGCTCAAGAGCTCGCTTTTTGCATCAAGGCAGTTTGACGGTACTATGCAGTAGCCCGCATCTTAGGAACTGGCGACACCCGACCATAAACAAAACGCCCTTGTCGAATAACCTCAGTAGATTTTACCGTCGAGTCGTTAATAACCGCCGCCACTCTTTCAGCAACCTGCTTGGTGGTCTGCTTGGGAGTCTGCTGCAGTACATACCGCTTAAGAAATGTTTGATTTTTGGTCATCTTGATTTTCCACCTTATTTTTAAGTATAGCATCCGTGGCTAGCGGAGTCGATAGAGTTGCTCCGTAGCTAACAAGCAACAAAGCCAATACTCTGATAAAAGGTTCAATAATCGGAACGAACATTCCATATCCTGTTGCTCCTAGAATATCTTCTGACTTGCTATGAATGTTGAGCACCGCCAAACAGTCTTCGCGACGCACACCATTATCTACGTCTTTTGGTAGTCCACCGATTACCTCCGGGGCCGGCGCCTCTTTGTCGACTGTCATACATACAGGGATTGCGATAAAGCTCTTGATATCCGAACCGGCCCCGTCGTGAAAAAATGCGCTAATTTCGTTCACGGTCGCCTTGGTGACATCAGCACTTTCCCTGCACCAGTCAAGCAGAGCGCGTATTGACTCGAATGCTGCGTAGCGGTGCATTGCTGCGACGAACGGTGCACCAGGAAGCACAGTATACTGGCGGCCGTGCTCTGGGCCTAAGTCCACTTCGAATTTTACGGGTACGGGCAGAACAATTAGTGGAGTATTGACCGCATTTGGGTCTGAGTCGTCGTAATCTGACCTCAATTGGGGAGCCAAATCTAGCACCGCTTCCACTCCATTTAACTTCGGAGTAGGAAGCTCCGGACAGAATATCAGGCGTGATTCCAAATCATCGCGCTCGGCCTGTGTAAGATTACTTAACTGGGATTTCGTTCGGCACAGCATCAGGTTGGCAATATATTGCTCCCTGTCTGGGGCACCATCGAACTTATGCGCTAAATTTGCAATGGCAGCCAAGACGCTTCTAATTGCCTCTTCAATGTCTTCCTTTGTGATGGTGTCCTCTGACCATGCGAGCAAAGGCAAATACGCCACTTCTTGATACAGAGCTTGAAATGTCTGCAGAAATCCATCCGGCGGTAAGGTCTCAAGACGTTCAACGAGCAGCTTAAGCTTATCGGTTTCTGCAAGGAGCGCTCGTCTTGCATCCTTCTCTTGCATGTTCTTGGCCGTCTGGTGCAAAGCAAATAGGAAGAAAAATCCAACTATTAACTCGCCACCGATTATGGCCTCCTTCTTGAATTCACCGTACATCCCAGCCGACAACAGTTTAGGTAGGGCATCTTTTAATTCCGCAGTATATAAAGATGACCATAGCCCAGCAATCACACCGATTAAAGCAACGAATGCGGGAAAAAATGCAGAGGTAAATACAGCAATAAACCACCGGCGTAACCAACTTAGAAAAGCTTTTAATTTTGGAGGCATAAGTTTAATGGAGTGCCTTTTTTACAATTTTAGACGCGAGAATATTTCGTTGCATTGTGGAAAGGGTACGCTGTCTTATCGCCTTGGTGGCTGAATTGGCGGCATTGCCGGTGTTCTCGGCGGAACGGGAAACGTGGCCCCTCTTTCATCCCTTCTAGGGGAAGATGGGGGCGTAGGTGGCTTGGTAGGTGAAGTAGCCATATTCAGACTCCGTAGAAATTTGAAAAGTATTTTTCGGCGGTTTGTGTGGACTTTTCTAAAAACTCGTTGCTATCAGGAAGTCCTGATGATGGGAATGCCTTTTGTTCGTACTGAAGTTTTCGCCCTCGAATATCCATACGTAGTTTTGCTATCTCCGCCGTGGCCGTTTCTCCGGCCGCAATATTTGGCCATCTTGAGTCCGCAAACACGAATAGCTCAGCGTAGCTATTTCGTAGAACAGCTAAGCACTTTATCCGCTCGTGATAAGGAAGAAACGGTCGTACGGCTTGAATAATTTGCGAGATAGCAATAACTAGTCCCCATACCTGTGCATAGTCTTTCCAAACTACCCATGCCCCGATGCTTGCACTCGAACAAATGGCCAAGAACATGCTCAATGACTTGTCCCAATTCTCGGACTGCCGGAGAAAGCACTCGACGTAATGACCGTGTACCTTCAGTTGAAATAGTTCTTTCCAATAGAGCGATTGTTCCATATCGACTAACTGACAGATTAAATATTATGAGTTTCTAACTCACATTCCACGCTAGCTCGCGGACCGTCGTGAACGAGCATATTCGACCAGAGCAGGTGACCAGCACTTCTTTACACCGACAGTTCGTGCCGGTGCCAAGTTCGCAGGACTACGCTATATCAGCAAGCGATAATCGTAGGGCGCAGAGCCAAATCCACTGAGATAGGTCCCCACCTTCGCGATTGCGCTTGCCGAGTCGAGAGTAGCCGGCAAACGCGAGTAATAATCGAACGTATTCCAATTCATTTTCGACAATCCAAGAATCTCAGTCGCAACCTGGACAACGTCGGATTGGCCAAGATAGCGCCGAATTAACAATGGCGCAGGAATGCGTCGCTTACCTTGGTAGTATTTAAAATTCGGATTGTTGGCGCTAGGTGCAGCCCCATGTACCCATAGCAATGCAGTGTTCTCATTTTGGACAATTACCGCGCCCCGGGGAACTGGAAACTTGTCTATATCCAGCTTCCCATCAAAGAATTTTGATGCGAGGTAGCGGAGTGATTCTTCGACATTGACTTCGATGAGCTCAACGTTGGCAACACCCTCCAATCCCTGAACTAATCCGCGCTGTTCATCCATAGTGAAAGGCGTCCGCTTGTGAACAACGACTCTTTGCGGCAAACACATCTTTGCATCGAAAAAAAGCTGTCGAATCGTCTCACCGGTTCTCCGCGCATCATCCTCGGACATGAACGGATTCCTACCGCGAATAATGGGATTTTCGATACGGCCCAGCCGAAATTGCAGTCCTTCACCTCGTGCACTGTACAAATGACTACACCCAAGCAAAACATGTCTGCCGCGAGTGGCCCCGTGGTCAATGCTATATCCGATTCCGACAAACGCAGTCTTATCGTCCAGGCAGTCGAGGCGCCAAGGTGTCCGAAGCGCCTTGGCGTAGAGTGCTAAGGACAGCCACCAACGAACTCTACATGGCTGCGGAGTGACTGTGGTTTCTTCGCGAATAAACTGCGTGCTTTGCCCCTGCCGTGCCGCGTACGCCTTCACATAGTCGTGAAGATTAAATATTTCCGTCTCTGTATCGACTATCTTGAACGGTGTCCAGCGTGTTGGAATGAATATGGTCGCAACAGAACTCGGTCGTAAGCTTCGGAGAACGTCAAGCGCACGACAAATACGTTGGGCGAGTTGTTTTGCTGCTGACAGCGGGTCACCAGCCACCCCGTCATCAAGATTAAACCACGAAGCTTCTCCAGGATTTGGATAGGTTAATGGCAGGCCAAACGCGGACGAGAAACCCGGGAAGTCATGCAAATAGTCTCGCTCTGAAGATTTCGGCTGAGATTTCTCTTGAAACTGGGTCAGAAACCTTTTTAGTTTGGCTGAATCGGTTTGAGGACAAACCACAGCGATATCGATTGAGGATGACAGCCCTGAACTGGTTAGCTGGAAATCCCAGGGACGATTTTCGACTAGCCCCTTCAGAGGATTAGTATTCTTGACTTCTGCCCTGCCATTAGTTGAGCTAAATATTAGGTTAGCATCAGACACCACGACGCCGCTCTGGCGCGCATGCCGCTGCATCGCCTGCGGCAGAGGATTTTTACCTTTCTGGAAAAGTCCGGCATAGATAGGGACATTCGAAATGCGAAATGTGCCACCACCGGGTGCCTCGACGTCTAAGTTCGTCACCTTGCTCGTCCAGTGCTTGAGGTCAGCATCGAAAACGTTGTTGTGTTGATAGCCATACACTGCATTGCGCAAGACTTTGCTCGAATCACGGTCGGCGAATTGGCCGTCAGGTGCCTTCGCAATGACTTCAGGCATGAGTACTACATGTAGCTTATTCTCTAACGTCATCAGATGGAATGACAACGCCCGGTGTAGTTGATAGCCTATCCCTTGGAGGACTTGGACTATGTAATGCTGAGGTTCCCATATGCGACGGCTTCCATCTGTATCAGATTGAAGCTGCTTAGCGACACTTTGAATTAGTGCCCGACGCAGGAGTGAGCGAATTCGTCCGTCCCTGGCGACGTCCTCCTCAGAAAGCGCCACTGTGACCGGAATACCTCGAAGCGCAGAGCCAAACGCCAGTTGAACATCTGATGAGCTAGACAAGGCCAACGCCCCATTATCCATGGCAACTGTGAGCCCTTCTTTTGTCGGGAGGCATTTATCAAGCCAGGTACGTCGGTCCGTATCCTCAGGAAAAGCTAGGTCAAGTATGAGCGCTTGACTTGGAAAACCTAAGGGATAGGCGTTGCTCTTGACAAGACTCGTCGGCGATAGCGGAGGGGCAGAAAACGCCATTGGACGGCTTGCCGGCTCTGCAGCGGCAGCAAGAATTTTCTTGGCATCAGCAAGAAGTACACCGTCTAACTGTCTGAGCGCTAAACGTGAAACAAGGTCATCGAACCCATCAGATGGGACATAGAACGCAACTCTCCCTGCCCCGCCGGCGTTTCTGAGTAAAGCCTCAGCCGGTTCAGAAGGCACTTCGCCAAAACCACACCAGTACAAACAGCAAGGGCTACTCTGGGCATAGACTTGATGCAAAATCGCCATGAGTGAGACATCACGACCACTGTAGCCGGCAACGACGAGGTCATAGTCCCCAAGCTCATGAAGAAACTCAGTGTGAAGAGCGGCCTCCTGCTGCTGCAGTTCTTCTTCTGTGTTCTTAAGGTCGTCGTATCGATAGTCGCCGTGCATCGATATAACCCGCAGTTCCCCTTCGACATGACGCCTGGCAGCACGATGGGCAGTGTCAATACCGACTTCAACACACACGACATCTGCCGCCGCACAAGCCCGTCCGACTAAGCCATCAAAATTCGTCGTCCATACGGTTCTAATGAGGCCTGCTTTTACCAAAATAGGCAGCAGCTTGTAACCGGTGTGCGGCTTAGCCTGCGCTACATACGACTGGAAAAAGCTACGTCGAAACTGACCGGTCGGGTAGCACTCGCGAGCATAAAACGAGTATTCCTCTGGGCTATCAGCAGCAGGATAGCTCCCACGTTGGTCCAGCCAGCGCTGAATTCGCTGCCGAGTGCCGGGGAGTGAAAGCTCGCCGAAGGACTCTCGAAGCGTCGGATTCTTAGTGACAAAAATGTCCCGTTTCCACTCCCAGATACAGCGCTGTGCAGAGGGCATACCCGAAGAAATCGATGCTCCGGCGCCAAGCAGCAGACACAGAGGACGACCACGATTTACGGCGACAGCGCGTATAAACGTGTCGACTGACATGGTCGTTAGGCGACCTGTTGTCTCAGGGAGTTCGGAAACCACTGTCATTGAGTGCCTACTCCCAAAGTAATTAACAATTACATTTGTAACAAATGTAGCGGACAATACAATTGTTGTCCATTAATAACTATGTGCCGATTGGCAGTACGTACCATTATCGAGGGCAAATACCCATAAAAGAGGGGTATCCAACTAGTCTGGAATCCGTGCTGTGGAAATAGTGCCGACGCAAAGAAGCGTTGGCAGAAGCGTGGCCGGCAATGTAACTCATATACGAAAGAAAGCTTATGGCCTTAGACCTCAGCAAACTTCGCGGCGCATCGCTACTTGATAAGGAGCCGAACCCGCGAGAAATATTTACTCTGTTGGCGGAAAAAGACCCAAAGTATCAATATCTTCGCGATGTACAAGCTGAGGTGCTCGAGCACTGGTTCGAGCGTCGTCGAGAAAAAGATGTTGTGCTTAAGATGAACACAGGTGGCGGCAAGACTGTAGTGGGTTTACTGCTACTTAAAAGCTGCCTGAATGAAGGGATAGCGCCAGCATTTTTTATTGTTCCAGACAATTATCTTTTGAGCCAAGTTGAAAACGAAGCGCATTTGCTAGGGTTGCCAGTCGAACGAGAACCGGATTCCCCAGCCGTATTACAGGGCAAGGCCATTGGAATTATTAATATTCACAAACTTATTAACGGGTTTTCCAAGTTTGGCGTAGGGGACGACGGTATCAAATTGCCGATTGGAGCAGTTGTTGTAGATGATGCTCACGCTTGCATGAACAGCATGGAATCTCAATTTTCAATCGAGGTCGACCATACCCATGAGGTGTACGCAAATTTACTTGGATTATTTAGGGACGATTTACGGGGTCAGAATGAATCGATGCTGCTTGAAATCGAAGCTAGAGACCCTGGTCCTACAATGCTTGTCCCATTTTGGGCGTGGCACCAGAAGAGTGAACAGGCCACTCGTATTCTGTCGAAGTTTAGGAATGACGATGCTCTAAAATTTAATTGGCCGTTAATCAAAAGTGACCTTTCTCACTGCCGCTGTGTCATTGGAGGCCAACGATTAGAAATTTCGCCACGGTGTCTGCCAATCGAATCGATACCAAGTTTCGACAATGCAAAGCGCAGAATTTTTATGACAGCAACATTGGCCGACGATTCAATTCTTGTAAGTGATTTCAAAGCAAACCCTGGTGGCGTAACTAAACACATCACTCCGCGTTCGGCTAACGATATCGGCGACCGCATGATATTAGCGCCGCAAGAAATTGACCCGAACATCTCGGAAATCGAATTAAAAGAATATTTGAAAGAAAAGTCAAAAAAATACAATGTAGTGATTATTGTCGGCTCTGAGTACCGCGCCGAAAGTTTTTGGAAAGACGTTGCCGACCGCATTTGCAACAAAAATAACCTTGAGACAACGGTAAAAGAATTAAAAGCTGGCCATCTTGGCCTAGTCGTTCTCGTTAACAAATACGACGGCATAGACTTACCGAACGCGGCTTGTCGCATACTGGTCCTTGACGGTTTACCGAAAGCTCGACGTCTAATCGAAAAAATAGAGAACAATTTTTTGGGCCGTAGTCGTCATATTATTGGACGTCAAGTGCAGCGCATCGAACAGGGTATCGGGAGAGGAGTCAGAGCAAACGATGACTACTGTGTTGTTTTATTGATGGGTGCCGAATTAACAAAAGTACTGTTTTTGCTCGATGCAAAGGATATGTTTTCGCCTGCCACACGGGCGCAACTCAATCTTGCTGCAGACGTCACAAAACAGCTTGAGGGAGGCATGAAAGATATTGATGAAGCCATTGATTACTGTCTTAATCAAGATTCAGCTTGGAAGAAACTGGCAAGAGAATGCCTCGTCGGAGTGGGATACGCGGAGAAAGGAACCGTCAGGTCGATAGCAATCGCCCAGCGAGAAGCTTTCGACGCATCAGTAGTAACTAACTATGGACAAGCACAAAAAAGTTTGCAGAAGCTGCTGAATAGCGAGAAGGAATTCGATTCAATTACCCGTGGATGGTTAATGTGGCAGCTCGCAGAGTATACGCAATACACCAATCCGGTCGAAGCGCAGATAATCCTGAAAGCTGCCGTTGGCTACAACAGGCGCCTTACAAAGCCCCTTGAGGGAATTGATTATGAACAACTAAGTGCTAAAGACCTTGAGCAATCACGCAATGCAGTATGGAAGCTCCGTTCGTATGGAAGCGATTCTAACAAGCTTCTCGTTGACCTTAATGGAGTGTTGGAAGACCTTATATTTAAGCCCGACACTTCAAAGGCCTTTGAAGATGCAATGAAGGAAATCGCCGAACTGATTGGATTCATATCTCAGAGGCCAGAACTTGATTTCAATAGTGGTCCCGACGTACTTTGGGCGGTTGGTAACCTGCGATATTTTGTCATTGAGTGCAAGAACGGGGCTGTTACTTCCAAAGTCTCGAAAGACGATTGCAATCAGTTGACTGGCTCCGTGAATTGGTTCGAGCAGAGATATGACCATACGTGCAAAACAACTCCCGTATTGGTGCATCCAGCTAACCTTTTCGAATTTGATGCGTCACCGTTGCCGGAGACTAGAGTAATCACCGAGGAAGGTCTACATTTGTTTAAGGAGGCGCTGCGTACGTATGCTAAAGCTGTCGGTGAGCAAATTGGAACGATTGAATACAAAGAGGTGCTTCAACTGCTGGACCACAATAATTTAACTCCGGACAAGTTCCTTAATAGATTCACGAAGCAGGTAAAATTGAAGAAATGAGTTCGGTATTAGGACCTTCACATATTGTGTAATGGCGTTAATTTCAATTCATATTGACCCACCTTTTCATTGCGCCATAACCCACGCGTATCGGGCGCTACCCTCGATGGCTTCATCTTTGTTGCATCATTTCGCGCATCATTTCCATATGCTTTTGCCTCATCTCCGGAGACATTTGGCTCATGTGCCTGGCGCACATTTCCATCATGTCCTTGTCGGACATGGCCATCATCGGCATCGACTCCTTTGAAGCTCCTTGTTGAGTTCCTGGTCCTGCTGCGCAGCCGGCCAGCGCCAATGCTGCCACTGTGGTGAGCGGCAAAAAGAATCTCAATTTCATATTATCTCCTAGAATATTCAGATGGCATACTTCAAGCCGACCTGGCGGAGCGTTCAGACGCTCCGACAAAAGGTCAATTAATGGGCGGTCGCGCCGGTGCCCATTCCTCGCTGGGAACCTGCCGCGACGCCTGCCATACGCCGGCATTCGTCCGCACAGCGCCGGCAAGCTTGGGCGCATTTTTGGCAATGCTCCATCTGAAATTTTGAGCATTCCTCGCCGCATGCCTCACAGATTTCAGCGCATGTTTGGCAGATGGCGCTGGCAGACTCGCTGTTTCGTGACATGTAGCTTGCTGCGAGACGGCAGATTTGCGCACAATCCATATCCAATGCGATACAGCGCGCCATCGCCTTGGGGTCCGGTTCTTGTAAACAGGATGCTGCGCAATTGTCACAGGCATCCGCGCAGGTGTTGCAGGCTTCAATACAGGATTCGTACTGTTGTTGGGCCATCATGTTCTCCTTCGAGTGAAAATAAGGTTGATGAAAAACACTTGCCCTCCCTGACTACGGGTACGGCGTAAGGCTGCCGCCCTACCTCTTTGTTATCTGAACTTGATTACTTCGTCTGCTTGGTCAGTGCCACGACTATCGGTTGTCCGTCGACGTTCTCGACCTGGAACTTCACCTTGTCGCCCATCTTGACCTTGCTGAGCATTGCCGCATCTTGTACAGCAAACGACATGGTCATCGCCCCCATTTCGACAGTTTTCGATTTTATGGGACCGTGCTTTAGCGTTATATTTTTTCCGGCCTTGTCGACGGCTTTAACTTCGCCGTCGGACATGGACATTGGCATTGCAGCATCACCGCCCATGCAGTCCATCTTCATGCCTTCCATGCCTTTCATGCTCTCCATGTGCTTGGAGCAGTCCATCTTCATGCCGCCCATCTCCATGCCCTTATTACTGCCTTCCTGGTCAGCATAGGCGTTCATCGCCAGTACTGCAAATCCGAGCGCTCCGATAACTTTAAATAGTAGGTATTTCATTTTTTTGCTCCTTGGTGGTTAAGGGGGACAGGTTAGTTGCTTGCCGCAACCGGCACTCCTGTAACAGACGCCATGCTGCTGGGATGATGAAGAGGGACAACAACGGGGCGGTAATCATGCCGCCAACCATCGGTGCAGCGATACGCTGCATGACTTCCGAACCGGCTCCGGTACCGTACATAATCGGAAGAAGACCGGCCAGAATGACTGCTACGGTCATCGCTTTGGGACGCACGCGAAGAACCGCACCTTCACGTATCGCGTCCGCAATCAATTCTTTGGTCAACGGATACCCTGCCCCCAGCCGCTGATTCAGTGAATTGCGCAGATAAACCAGCATGACGACGCCGAACTCGGCGGCCAACCCTGCCAGCGCGATAAAGCCAACCGCCGTAGCAATAGAGACTGCATGGCCGAGCAGCCAGACAAACCAGAATCCCCCGATTAGCGCAAATGGCACCGTCAGCATCAGCAGCAGTGCCTCGGATGCTGACCGGAAGGCGAGATACAAGAGAATGAAAATTACTGCCAACGTCAGAGGAATGACCGTCTTCAGCTTGGCCGCGGCGCGCTCCAGGTATTCGAACTGGCCGGACCAACCAATCGAGTATCCGGGCGGTAGCTTCACTTCCTTCTGGACCGCAGCTTGCATCGCTTTAACTGCTGAGAGCAGGTCAGTGCCGCGCACGTCGACATAGACCCAACCGGATAGGCGGTCATTTTCGCTGCGAATCATCGGCGGCCCGTCGGTGACCTTGACTTCCGCGATATCGCCAAGGCGAACCTGCGCGCCTTTGTCCGTCACTACCGGGAACTCGCGCAAGGTTTGGACGGAATCACGATAATCCCGAGGGTACCGGACATTAATCGGAAACCGCTGGCGTCCGTCGATGACTTCGCCCACGTTCTCGCCGCCGATGGCGGATGAAACGACCGATTGCACATCCGCGACCATAGACCACCAGCTATGTTGCAGTTGTGTTAGTCAGGGCAGCGCTAAACAGACTGAAAGCTGTCGAAGCCATCGTTGGTGTAAAGAATGTAAAAACCCGTCAGGGACAAGCTGGTATCGGGATAACGAAGAAATATGACTGCGTAATCTGACAAGAAAGCATCATCAAGCAAATTTCCGCTTACAAATGCTTACAGTTGATACAGTTATCCGACTAACGATTGTATCTGCCAGACGTTAATCTCGTCATACCCCACCTGTCAGGCAACCTAACGGAGTCTTAAATGGCAATGAACCAGTCGACCCATCGCATTCACCCACTCATTGCCGGCGCAGCCGTTTCAGTAACACTTGCCAGCTTACTAGGCATCGCAACAATGACAGGTCTTTTGCCAAATTCACATGGCTCAGTAGCGCCAGCCATGGAAACTGCTGTGCTAGCGGATACCAGAATCGCAACACCGGTTGCAGCAGCGCCAGCGCAATACGCAGCGCCTGCCATTATCGTTCATCACAAATATGTTGTGCATCATGTACCCGCAGCGCGCGCTCAGCAGGTTAGCTATGCTCAGGCAGAACCGGTTCGCCAATATTCTCCAGCACCGGTCTATCAGCAGCCGGCACCTGTTGCGCAAAACAGTCCGGTTGGCATCGGAGTGGGCGCGGTAGTCGGCGGTCTTCTGGGTAGCCAGGTTGGTGGTGGCAACGGACGTACCCTTGCGACAATTGCAGGGGCTGTCGGCGGCGGCTATCTCGGCAATGAAGTAGCCAAGAGAAACTGGTAACAATTGCCACCAGGCCGACACTCACCCAATAAAACAACTGGAATCCTCATGTTACGACAAGCATTTAGTACACTCGCACTTCTGGCATTGCCGCTGCTGGCCTCTGCTACCGAATACCGTACTGTTGAACATCCACGCCAGGAGTGCTGGAACGAGCGGGTTCCGGTCCAATCGGTCGATTCAGGATATGGTGGCGCGATTATTGGCGGCCTTGCCGGCGGCATTCTGGGAAATCAAGTCGGTGGCGGCAATGGCAAAACGGTGGCCACCGCCGTTGGCGCCATGACAGGTGCGCTCGTAGGCGACCGGATGTCGTCGGGTTCACCATCTTATCGGATGGTGCAACGCTGTCGGACCGTGATGGACTATGAACAGGTTCCGGTTGTTCGCGAACAGGCGCCGGTTTGGGTGGTGCGCGAACCGGTGCAGGTAGTAGAACAACCCGTCTACTACATTGAGCGCGAGGAAGAACATCATCACCGCGAGCACTGGAGAGAAAACGGGCACGAGCGCGGTGAGCACCGGCACAGTCATCATGACGATGACGAGGATTAAGCCTTTCCCTTAACAAATACTGTGGAATGGGGAGCGCGAGTCGTTCACGCCCATCGTTACTTCACAACCTGCAATACCGGTTGGGTCGTCCCGAACAGGAAGCGCTTGCGCAAAAATTCTGCCGCCTCGTCGGCCACTACCGGCCTGGAAATCAAATAACCCTGCACTTGATTGCAAGATAGCGCTTGTAATATCTGGAGCTGTTCCGGTGTTTCGACGCCTTCGGCGACCACCTCCATGTCCAGGCTATGTGCCATTGAAATGATGGTCGTCACTAATGCGTGACCCTGTTCATCGTTTGTCAGTTCTCTCGTGAACGACTGGTCTACCTTCACCACATCCAGGTCCAGTCTTTGCAACTGCGACAGCGAGGAATACCCCGTACCGAAATCATCGACCGAAATCCGAATGCCCATGGCCTTTATCTCCGCCAGGTCGTCGGCAATCTTTGCCGAGTCTCCCATCATGCACGATTCGGTGATTTCCAGTTCCAGCAAGGATGGGTTAACCCCGTTCCGGGACAAACATGCCGCAATCGTGGCTTTCAAGCCTGTTGAACTGAACTGCCTGGGCGAGACGTTGACTGAAACAGGTTTTACAGGCAGTCCTTGCGCCTGCCAAACCGCAAGCTGGGCACACGCTTTTTCCAGGACCAACGCGCCCAGTTCCACTATCAGGCCAGTCTCTTCTGCAAGCGGGATAAACGCCAACGGCGATATCAAGCCCCGTTCAGGGTACATCCAGCGCACCAAGGCTTCGAGACTGCGTAGCTCACCCGAATAGGTATCCACACGGGGCTGATAGTGCAATACGAACTGGTCGGTCTCAATAGCCTGACGCAATGCCTGTTCGGTGGTTAACTTGTGGACAATTTTCTCCGAGAGGTCGGGCGTATAAAACTGATAAGTGCCTTTTCCGTTTGCCTTGGCGGCATACATGGCCACATCGGCATGGGTGAGCAAGGTCGGCATATCCTCGCCATGCTCAGGATAGAGGCTAATGCCAATCGAAGCTTTCACCACATGCGGGCCGTGACCGTCAGTCACGTAAGGCTGCGACAACTCCTTGATAAGTCGAGCAGCGACGCCGGCAACATCGTCTTCATTGGTAATCTGCGCAAGAATGATGGTGAACTCATCGCCTCCCAGGCGCGCGACATGGTCGCCGGGCCTGAGCAAGGCCTTCATGCGTTGCCCCGCAGCGTGCAACACTTTGTCGCCGGCGGCATGCCCCTCGATATTGTTAATGTTTTTAAAATCATCGAGGTCGATATACAGGACCGCCACCCTGGTGGTTTGGCGCTTGGCGTTTTCAAGGCAACTGGGCAGATAGTGGCTGAGCCAATGCCGGTTGGAAAGTCCCGTCAAGGCGTCGCTGTTGGCTAATGTGGATAGCGCGTGCTCATGCGCTTTGGCTTCTGAGATATCCCGAAGCGTCATTGCCAAGCCATCGCCAGAGCGGATAATCCGCCGCTGCATCCACACGGTTTTCAGGGAATGCCGAATCGGCATCTGGAATTCATCTTCGTGAAATCCCTGTTCCATTGCAGAGCGATAGATGTTCAGCACTTTGGTCGCTTGTGGCGCTGGAAATAGCGCAGAAAGCTTGCTGCCGATAAGTTCGTTCCTTGGCCTCTCAAGAAAATCACAGCCTCTTTCATTGCAATCCTCAACAATGAAATCCACAATGCCGCCTTGCGGATTGAAGACTGCGCGCAACATATAGAATGCTTCGCGGGCGTTATCAGTCGCCAGGCGGTAAGTATCCTTGATGGTTTTCGTTTGATGCCTTTTCCAGGCAAGGTGAACAGAAAAATACATGCCCATCGCGGCAATCAGCGCCAGCAGCACGCTGGTGCTTAAGGCCATATTCACATAGTCCCTGCGCATCGTTTCGTAGGGCGCGTAGACGCCTTTTTCGGCAAGGGCCACAATGGAAACAAGGGGGTAGTTGTCGAGCGTTTGCCATGCAACAATCCGCGCAAGATTGTCGATGTACTGTTCACCCGGGACTACGGCAACGCCTTTGGGTGTGGCAAATGTGGGAGGGGTCTTTGAGATAGTACGATGGGAGCGGACGTTTTCGCCCATCTGGGAAGCAATCAGATTGCCATCCTTGTCGAGTACCGCCAATGTATCGTTTGTGCCTTGCATAGGCTGGTCGAAGAACGACGCCAGGAAATCCGGGTGGACAGCTACATAAACCACACCGGCGAACGCACTGTTGGCCGCAGTTAGCGGGTGGGAAAATATCACCGCCGGCTTTCCGGTTACCCGGCTACGGTCTACCCTGGTTATCTGCAGGCCAGTGGCTTGTCCTGACTTGTGACGTTGAAAATAGACCCGGTCGGAAAGGTCATTGGTCTTCGCGTGCTGGTGCAAGCTAGTCTTAACAAGGCCATCACGATTCAAAATCGCCACATTTAGATAGAGATTGGCGTCAGAAGGATATATGCCCTGGTTTTTTTGCCGCTCAAGCTGCAGGGTGCCTTTCGATTCTGCCCAGTAAAAAGCAACGCTTCGCGCGATTTGGTCCAGATGTCCCACTTCACGCGAGAGCTGCTCGGCATACGACTTCGCCAGGGAGGCAGCTCCCTTGAACGCAGCTTTCTGGAGCGTCACTTTCTCGTCTGCCAGCTTCGACAACACGGCGCACCACATGATGGCGCCAACGAACAGGCAAAATAGCGGCCAACCGACGATGCCTAATACGCTGCTCCGGAGATATGCGAGCCGCATTTGACAGCGAGAAGTTCGGCTATTTTTCTTTTCGGTGCCCAAATCAATCGCCTCCATCAAAACTTACAAAGAAAGCAAGTCGCAAGACTTCTTTCATAGGAGACTAGAGCAGCAAGATTGCTTTTGGATAATACTAGCTTAGTGCTTTTCAGTAAATGCGAAAACTGGCTTGAGGAAGTTATAAGAGAGGATTGGAGAGTGCCATGCTTTGCTTTCCTTGTCGCACCCTGTCAACGCCATGATGAATGTGTATCAATGCCACGCCTAAGTAGGACTTCCGTTCTGCTAGGAGGGCAAGTAAAGTCGCTGACGACGGTGCCACACCAAAATACGCTGACGACGCAGGCAATACCTGGAGCGGCCGTGGTCACAAGCCCAGGTGGGTGAAGGATGCATTGGCGTCTGGGAAGCCGCTCAACGACCTTCTTGTTCCCAAACCCGAAAGCTAGAGGACGGAGCCGGCTTAGCTATGGCCGCAATACTGTCGTCTGCGCGCAGTCCAGGAACAGCCATGAAGTGTCAAATCAACGAGAAATGAATTAACTTACCTGCTCCCCCAATTTAGCTCGCAATCGACATAGAGGCAGCGGTTAGGTGACTCTACCTCTCTATCGGACTATTTCAAGGGAGCAGCTCACATGCATTCTCGGAGACAAAATCGATAGGCGTTGTTGGAGTGGTCCTTCGGCACACGTCAATAGCTTTCTTCCCCGCCTTCCGGACGCGCCAAGCCAACGAAAACGGCTGCAACCTTTTACAAGACGCAGCCGCCGGCAAATCAATCCATAGGTAAGTCAGTCACCTGATTCTCATCGGCGACCTTTCAAACACGTATTGCCCAGTTAGTTGCGGAATCCGCTGACAATTCGCAGCATAGACGTAAACATGTTCAGGATGTCCAAGTATAGGCTAATGGTCGCCATAATGTAGTTCGTCTGGCGGCCAGAGATGATATCGCTCGTATCATAGAGGATGTATCCACCGAAAATAAGCACACTGATATATGCCAACGTCAAGCTAAGCGCGGGCGTAGGAAAAAACAATCCGACAAGGCTGACAACTATCAATCCAATGAGGCCCACCATTAAAAAGCCGCCCAGAAATGCGAAGTCCTTTTTGGTTATCTGCACATAGGCCGACAGGCCCAAAAATGCTGCGCCAGTCGCCAAGAGCGCAGTCCCGACAATTTCTGAGCCGTGCGGCAAGTGCAGATAGTGATTCATTGTCGGCCCAAGGCTAAACCCCATTAACCCAGTGAACCCGAATACCAACAGCACCCCGGTGCCACTATTGCTGTAGGCGCGGGTAGCAAATAAGAGTCCGATTGCGAGGACCATAATCCCCAACATGCCCCACCCGCCTACGGGGAAAAGCATCCCTAGATAAGCAGTTAGCGCACTCCAGATTAACGTCATCGACAGCAGTCGATAAGTATTTTGCAAAACAGTTGTTCTAACCGCAGTTGTGCTGGAACCGAAGGCAACATCAATCATGAAATCTCCTTAAATAATTTCTAAACTTGTACTTCCAATGTCCGCATGATGGTGGCAGTTTCAATAAACGCAATAGCTGCCCTGTTAATTTCAATCCATATTGCCCCACCTTTTCATTGCGCCATGACCCCTCGTATCGGGCGCGGCCCTTTGTCCTGCAAGACTTTAACCGCAACTGAGTGGGTCATCTACGATGAAAAACGCGGGTCATGCCGCGACGAAAATCAACACTCGTGCAGGCTTCCCGCGGCCAACACAGTGATTTTTTCATTCATGGCTTGCTGTGCAAAGGCGCCCGCGCTCCAGGTCATACACGAGAAGGCGAAGGCCAAGGCGGACATACGAAAAAAGGGGTGCGAACGGCGCGCGCGACTCGACGCTGTTGTCATTGTTTTTTCATTGTTTCTGTTGATATTCGCCCGCCACCACATGACTGCCTAGCAATGAAAGCAAACTCAGAGAAGAAAGAACCAGAGCCTGAACGGCTCTATTTATTAACCCTGATTGGTACCCTTTTAACGCGCCATTTGGTACACGTTCATCCCGGCATTGACAGCCGGTATCGCGATTTTGATTGCCTGTACCGCAATCGCGTGCTGGAAAGTATCGACATATACTACACTCGACCGGCACGACGAACGATAATTGAGCTTTGTTGCGAGGCTAATTGTCCGCCTTCTGGACCGCTAAAAGCCGAGAACTAGAGTCGCATCCTACTCAACGTTAATGGCTAACCATTTCATGAGTTGGTTGCGGACAGCTTCGTCATAAACGCCCAGTTCAGAGTCGCAGACAATCAGCTCATCGAGCTGCAAGGGAAACTCTTCTGGATGGTCGTCAAGAATGCGAAAGTCTGAAAGTCGATTCTGCTGTAGAACCCATTCGATGCTTTCCCATCTCTGTACATGCGGTGTACTGCCGGTAAACCGATTACTGAGAGGCCCAAGGAAAGTACTCAACTCTGCATCGGTTTTCAATAACCGCCAGGATGAGTGCACTATGATGCGAACATCAGGATACGGCTCTAATAACTCGGCCAGTATCCACGTCCAACGGAATAACCTGGCTCGTTGGATTATTGTTTCCAGCGGCAAGCGCATCTCGAACCAGCGCAAAACGCTGATAGGATGAAGCACGCCGTCGAAATCAAGAAACAGGATTCGCATTTTTCATTTGTCAGCATATGGCACTCGCTACGTGCACGAGCGCGCGCGCAGTTCCGCGTACTTCTATCCCGTAATCGGTAGGCCACGAAATGATTGGAATTTATCTGATGGACTCATCATCGACCATTTAAATGTACAGGCATTCAACTTCGTAGAACGCTAGCATCATCAGCGAGCTTGCCGATGTCTCGCGCTCGCCTTTGGCTCTGTCAGCAAAATACGTGATGTAATGTGGGCTACCAGTCGGATTTTCTTGCACGAGTTTCCAGAGATGTACATTGCTGGATACGCTTATCGTCGGCTCGAAATAAGTGTCATGGTCCTGATTGCCGACAAGCACATCAATATCTGGCGCTACGGTGCTCAGGAATGCTCGCAATTCGTCGACGGTCATAGGTATTTCCGTTCGTCTCTAATGAAAGAAAGCCTCGATTCTATTGATTGCAGGGCACTCATTAAGAAGCCATTGCTGTAGAAGGCACAGGCCAGCCCAGCAGCTCCGCGGTCCGGCGAATGACCCACTGCAACTCTGCATTTGACGCCCAACCTGTTCTCAGCAAGCGGACACAGTACTGGTCGAGAATCTCGACTTCAGAGAGATGCACATATTTGCCGTACTGATTCCGGCGACACTTTATGACGAACTCGGCTGCTAAATCTTCGCAGTAGCGCCAGCGCTCGTATCTCTCGGGCGGCGTATCGCCAGGAATGTAAAACTTCCCTTCGTATTCGACCATGACAAACTTCGGCTGGAAGCCTGGAACTGCACTGGCGATTTCCAGATGTGGAAAATCATTCGGAATTTGCGAGAAGTGACTGTCGCCTTTGGCTTGAGAAATATCTGTCATGTCTACCATCTGTTCTTAATGGTCGGAGCAACAGTGTGACGTTATTTTGCCGGGAAATATAGGAGGTGCTGCTGTAGGCCAGTGTAGCAGCCGCACCTGTCGACGAGAAAAGTTCGCATCTCACTGCCGAACCTCCAAGTTCTTTTTTTCATCAATAGTTCTGCGTGGTATCCACTAGTTGGGACACGTCAGATATTGATATTCTTAAGTCACTGAGCCAATATGGCAGTGTCCATTGCAATTAAGATATGTCAGCACGCAACAGGCGCGCAAAAACCTTACCATAGACCTCGGTGCTTCCCTGAGATTCTTGCTTGCCTAAGCTTGCTTTCAATAGCCGCATGGATGAGCTTGTCGCGAAACAGCTTCGTTTTGTGTGGTGGCCAAAGGATTTGTCGCTTACCAGTGCAGATTTATACCAATTTGTCGTTGTATAGCTATGTTCGCTATTCTTGCGACTCTTGATGAGCAATTCTTTTACAGCGAGATAAGAAACCGTTTAATCACGTCGGCCAATTTCGCCAAGTGAATCGGGGCGTCAGCAAACTGGTGTCGCGCCCGCTTCCCGCTGTGTTCAACATCAAAGCCGTAGCAATCGATGCCGAGCAAGCGCATACCCGTAGGTACCAACGAGATGACTTCCTGGTAAATATTTTCCTCGTCGCTTAAGGAAAATGTCGCTGCATTTTGCCAGTCCGCTTCTTCTACCCATCCCATTTCACCAAAGCCGGCAATATACCTTGTCCGCCTTGGTGTCAGTCTGAAAAAGGAAAAATCGCCAAGAGCTCTTTTTGAAACTGACGATAGTCAACTTACCGTTGATGTTCGCTTGGAAAACGATACCGTTTGGCTGAGCCCGGAGCAGATGGCTTTGCTGTTTGGACGTGACCGGTCTGTTATTCGTAAGTACATCTGCAACGTCTTTTCAGAAGGAGCGCTTGATGAAAAAGCAATTTGGGCAAAATTTGCCCAAGTTCAGATTGAAGGAGGAAGAGCGGTTATCCGGTCAGCTGAACAGACTGGGTCGCGAGGACTCCGAAAGTGGCCTCGTGCAGTAAATGAATAACGGAACTCAATTTGATTTGCATAATGTCGCACCTTCCTGCAGCGAGTCTGAAATGTCGACCACCCCAGGATGGGCAAAAACGGATAGGTTTAAATGCATGACATGGCCATTGATGTGAACTTAGAACAAGCCCACGCGCGCAACTGCCTTAAAGAATTTTTGCGGCATAGCGAACCGCCCAGTCTTGTCTTAGTTTGGCTTTATGTAAGTCAATTAGGGTAAGGCGAAACGACTCCTAACAACATTGGTTTACTTAGCACAGTAGTATAACTTTCATAACTGGCTTATACTGTATAAATATACAGTAAGTATCCAGCAATTTCACATTGCTGAATAAGCTATGCGCGAGAAAATCACAAATCCGTATGAAGAACTGAGCATTCCTGCCGACTTCCCTAGGTCAGCCGCGCTACTTACCTTACCAAAATGGGAAGACAGCCGTCTATATTCACTTTACCAAGGAAAATACTATCTATTGGGCGGGAGCCCTCCAGAAGTATGGACTGCATGGCAAATGTGCGACGAACTCGTTCAACATTTCATACAAGAGTGCTTGGCAGCTATGGTCATAAGTCCACTGCTTCCATTTGAAGAAATCGTGCTAGCACATTTTGAAGAAACTCTGAAAAGAGGCTGGGGCACTGACGCCGAAATCAAATGGATTTTTAAGCACGTTGCGCTACAACTTACCGCAATGCAATCTCGCTAAGTCGTCATGACCAAACAACTGGGCCTACTCGACCTCCAATGCTATCAATGGTAATCCTAGGGCTGTCCCGCCCCGGATGCATATCCTTGGAATAAAGGTACTCAGGTGGCAAGAAGTTGACGTTCAATTGTGGCGGCGGGAACAGTTCTCGCTCGACCAATCAACTCGACAGAGACGCAATGTCTTTTTCAAGTGCAGCCTGCCTTGCTAACTAGGAAAGCCATGCGGAAAAATATTTCCGATATTCAACTAAAAGGCTAACCTCAGTCGCTATATCTCTCTTTTAGGGAGATAGTTATGCAATGGATTGAAGGCATAGTAAGAGAGGACGCAAGGCTAGTTGCGACAGCAGCAATCGATGGAAACGGAAAGCGGCACACTTATTCGTTAAGCGAACTTAGTAAACTTTCCAAAGCCCATAGCCGAAGCCACATAAGCAAACTTAATACAGACTTTCAAAATTGGCAACTCTCGTCGGCGAACGACTACATATCTGGATTTGGCTTGTCGAGTACTGTCGATGAGGCACACCGTGTTTTCAAATTTGAACACGAGAAAGTGACGTATTTGGTACCAGCCGCTGTTTTATTTAAGGCGATTTTCCGCCCTTTAAATTTGACAGCCACTTACCTTTTTCGACCTCAAGGGTTAGAGCAGGCATGTGTACCAACACTCAGCAGCGCTGGCGCTAACTTCGTGATGTCTGGTCTGAGTAAGCGCGCACAAAGTTGCTCGTCGCTGCAACAACCCTTATCGTGGCTATGGTGTTTCCCATCTGCGAAGCTGATGTGGAATAGTGTGTACAGCTATGCATGTAACGGCTTGCTGGCATGTGACCTACCTGTTGGCAACGCGCGAATCGTTGCAAAGGGCGTCAAGAAAGATGCGCAATTATTCGTCACCGAGATAACCATGCTTCAAATTACGACAGACGAAGAGCCGTTCGAGTTTGCTTGCGTCCATTCGAAAACAATCGTTTTTCACGAAGGAGTGTCTTTCAGGAATAGGCAACTGTCGGATTTCGTAGCGCGGGCGGACAACACGCTCATCCAGGTTAACGGGAAATGGGATGTTACAGACCAAGAATGGGATGCAATCTATCAGCTGTTTTCAGAACAAGAAAAAAGAGGCAGTTCGAAACGAAAGCACGAACTCAGAACTCTCATCGACGGAATTCTCGCGAAGCTTGGAACTGGAATTCCCTGGACCAAGTTCGAATTCAAAGCCGGCACATGGTCTAACGCCAGCAAATTGTACGGTGAGTGCAGAAAAGACGGCCGCTGGCTGGAGATACAGACAATATTGAAGCACTCACGCCGAATATGAAGGGACCACTGTCGTTTGAAAATACGCACATTGTTAGGTGCTGCATCGCTCGAGTCTAACGTTGACATTTTCCTCTCTAATTTCGCGGATTTAGTAAAAGCCTCGTCCGCGATAAGCAGGGCCTAGTCCGCACCTTCTTGGTGAAGGATTGGATGAGCGTAACTTGTCGCGCCAGCCCTACTTTATCTCCCGGGAAAGGAGCCAATGTGCGATGGTGGCTTCTGTTGAGTCGAGTTCAGGTTTTAATTGAAAATGTGCGAGGTAGGGTAACAATATTAACTTCAGATTTTGATTGCAAAGTTCAAATCGCCAACTTTGGCAAACTGATTAGAATCAACAGCTTACCAAGAAACGAAGTTCAGGTTTTAAATGTCGGTCACCACTGGCTGATCTCGCGCTGGTCGCCGACCACCAATGCGACGATCACGCCGGCATATTCCTTGTCCGGCAACGCGGCAAATATCCGATCCCGCAGCCGGCTGCGGCAGCGCTCGACGATATTGGAGAAACTGACGACAAACTCATCGAGTCGCCGGTTTTTCAGTATCGCGTTTTCATCGGAACGCACGGTTCCCGTCGCACGCAGATTCTGCTCCAGCAGCCATGCCTCATAATCGAAACCATACGGATTGGCATTGCCATGAGGGCGGCGCAGGCGCACCGTGAATTGCCATCGTTCGCCCGGCTGCACGTCGCCGACCGCCTGCATGTCTTCGGCGCGGAAATCCGAATACCAGGACAATGCCAGCCTGGACGGCAAGACGGGAACAACGCCATCCCTGGCCGTTGCCTGTTCCACCGCAAAATTGAAACGGACGCCTCGTTCGAAACGGTAAGGCAGGCTGTCTATCGTGCCGATCACCGTCACATCCTGCCCTTCCAGCTCTTTCGGCAATTCCCGGGCGAGATAATGTTGTGCGAACAGAGCCGCCCATGCAAAGCCAAGCATGGCGCCGCAGGCGAACAGAAACGGAATTTTCAGAGCCGGACGCTTGAGCGCGCGTGCGGACAGGGCCGCCAGTAGCGCGGCGGCAAACAGAAAACAGATCAGCGATGGTGCGGGCAGCGACGCCTGAATTTGCAGCCAGCCGATGCCGGCTGCAAAGCCGATGATCGCGCTGCGCATGGGCGCTCAGACGAGCCGGCCGAGCCGCGGCAGCGCCATCTGCGCATTGGCGGCGGTAACTTGCGCGATCGCGCTGTGCGACATGCCGCGTAAACCGGCCAGCACTTCACCGATGCGCGGCAACTGTTCGGGACTGTTGCGGTCCGGATGCAGCCATGTGGGCGATATATCCGGCGCATCCGTTTCGAGCACGATGGCGTCCTGCGGAAGTTCGCTTGCCAGCCGCCTGATTTGCAATGCACGGGTAAATGTCATCGCTCCGCCGAATCCAAGCTTCAATCCAAGATCGATGAACGCCTGCGCCTGCTGAAAGCTGCCGTTGAATGCATGCGCAATGCCGCCGGGCACCTCGATGCGGCGCAGGTACTTGAGCACCAGGTCTTGCGAGCGGCGCACATGCAGCAGAACCGGCAAGCCGAAATCGCGGGCCATCTTGAGTTGCTCGCTGTAGAAATATTCCTGCTTCTCGCGTACGGGACTGTCGCGCAAACCCGGCACGAAAAAATCCAGTCCGATTTCACCGATCGCGACAAAACGAGGATCCTGCATCGCACCGGCAATCGCTTCGCGCAGTGCAGGCAAATCGTCTTCTTCCGCCTGCGGCACGCAGATCGGATGAATCCCGAGCGCATAGGCGCAGTTGATGTGCCGGTGCGCCAGCGTGGCGACGGCATCGAAGTTTGCGCGCTGTATTGCCGGGATGACGATCCGGAACACGCCCTGCCGCGCCGCACGCTCGGCTATCGCGCTCTGCTCGCCGTTGAATTCGGCTGCATCGAGATGGCAGTGCGTGTCGATCCACATGGCCGATTATTCCACGTAGGGATGCAACCCGTCATCCGACAGGCGCAGGATGCGATCGCAATGCCGCGCCAGTTCGATATCGTGGGTGACGATCACGAACGCGGTACCCAGGGTGCGCGACAACTCCAGCATCAGGTCGAAAGTTTTCTGGGCGGTGGCACGGTCGAGATTGCCGGTCGGCTCATCCGCCAGCACGCAGGCCGGCTGCGTCACCAGTGCGCGCGCCAATGCAACGCGCTGGCGTTCGCCGCCGGACAATTCGCCCGGCACATGCGACACTCGGCTGGCCAGGCCCACACGCGTCAGGATTGCGTTCGCAGTGTGCTGCGCCTCGGCCCGTTTCACTCTCCTGATCATCAACGGCATCGCAACATTATCGAGCGCGGAAAACTCCGGAAGCAGATGATGGAATTGATAGACGAATCCGAGCGACACGTTGCGCAAATCGCCGCGCGCCTTCTCGCCGAGACTGGCGAAATCGCGATCCAGCAGCGTGACGCTGCCGGCAGTCGGCGTATCGAGCCCGCCGAGCAGGTGCAGCAACGTGGATTTGCCGGAACCGGATGCGCCGACGATTGCAACGCGCTCGCCTTTGACCACATTGAAATCGATGCCGCCGAAAACCTTGACCGAATATTTTCCCTGCGTGAAAGTTTTCCCGAGACCCTGACAAGACAATACAGTTTGATTCATCATCATTCCAGCGGCGTTTCGAGAAACGCGGGCAATGCTTCACAACAAGAGGACAATTGCTCCAATCGGGGATAGCGTCCGATCGGGAATTGGGCAGGATGAACATGCCGGGCGAAACCCAATGCAACCACGCTTGTGATATCGGCCTGATTGATCGGCCCGCCGGACAGCACCTGCGACACCGGCTGCGCGTCAAGCATCGCAAACGCCTGATGCATCTGTTCGGTACAGCGCGCGACCCACGGCGCGTAGGACAATTCAACCGGCCGCTGCTTGGTATCGTAGACGATCTGAACGGCTTTTTCGGCCGCGATCAACGCAATCGCACAATGCTGCTGGATCTGCGTGCGCGCCGCGCCTTCCGCCGGGATCAGGCGCTTGCCGGCGGCCGCTTCGCCATCCAGATAATCGAGAATGAAACTGCTCTCGATCAGTTTCTCGCCGCTGTCGAGCACCAGCATCGGCGCCTTGACCAGCGGGTTGATCTTGCGCATCTGATCCTGATGCCGGAATACGGACAACGCAACATGCTCGAAGGCGAATCCCTGCAAGCGCATCGACACGGCCACGCGCCGCACATACGGAGAATCGAACAATCCGATCAATTTCATTTTTTACTCCTGTTATTCGTAGCGCAACGCTTCCGCCGGTTTGACGCGGGCGGCCCACCAGCTGGGATACAAGGTCGCCAGGAAAGCCAATACCACGGCAACCACGCCGATCGTCCAGACATCCGGCCAGCGCAAATCGGACGGCAATGCGCTGATCAGGTAAATATCGCGCGGCAGGAACTGCACGCCCAGCAGATGCTCGATGAACGGCACGATCACGTCGACGTTGAGCGCGACCAGCACGCCGAACGTCACGCCGAGCGCCGTGCCGATCAGACCGACCAGCGCGCCCTGCACCATGAAGATTTTCATGACCGACCGGGGCGACGATCCGAGCGTGCGGAGGATCGCAATGTCGGCCTGCTTGTCAGTGACGGTCATCACCAGCGTCGACACCAGGTTGAACGCAGCGACCGCAATGATCAGCGTCAGGATGATGAACATCATCCGCTTTTCAGTCTGCACCGCGGCGAACCAGTTGCGGTTTTGCTTGGACCAATCGCGAATCAGCACATCGCCGGTCAATATCCTGGACAGGTCGAGCGCGACTTCCGGCGCGCGTTGCATATCGACAATTCTCAGCCGCAAACCGGACGGCGCATTCATTTTGAACATCTTCTCCGCGTCGTCGATATGGATGAAGGCCAGCGAGGAATCGTATTCATAATGCCCGGCCTCGAATATGCCGACCACATTGAATTGCTTGAGGCGCGGTATCACGCCGGCCGGCGTGACCTGTCCCTGCGGCGCGATCAACGTGACCTTGTCGCCGATCATCGCGTGCATGCCGCGCGCCAGTTCGCTGCCGAGCACGATATTGAATTCGCCGGCCCGCAAGTCGTTCAGGCTGCCCCGGCGCACTTGCGATGCCACATCGGACACTTTCGGCTCTTCCTGCGGAAGGATGCCCCGGATGATGACGCCGCGCACCGTCTCGTCGCGCGTCATCATCGCCTGCGCCTCGACATAAGGCGCGGCCCCTTTGACTTCCTTGTCCATGAACGCTTCTTTCGCGGTCGCCTGCCAGTTGGGCATGGTGCCGGAAGCCTCGAACACTTCGATATGCGACAGCACCGACAGCATCCGGTCGCGCACTTCCTTCTGGAAGCCGTTCATTACCGACAGCACCACGATCAGCGCGGCCACGCCCAGAGCGATGCCCGCCATCGAAATCAGGGAAATGAATGAAATGAAGCTGTTGCGGCCGCTACGGCGTCCGGCGCGCGTGTAGCGCAGGCCGACCAGCCATTCGAAAGGCAAGTTTTTGATGATGCTCAATAAATACTCCTGAAAGGATCGCAAAAATCCGGACGCGCAATTGATTTATCCATAAGCGCTGAATGCAGTCCGCAGTTTGCCATACTTGCCCTACAATCGCACCATGAGTCATCTCGATATTCTGTTACCGTTCGGATTGCCGCCCGCGGAAATGGCGCCGGATTTATTGCGGGAATTAAAAACCCCCGCGCTGGCCACCCTGATCGCCCGTGCAAAATCGCGGCGCGATCAGACATTCGACGGATTCTCGCGCGCGCTGCCGCACGAGATCTGGCTGGCCCGGCAGTTCGGGCTGGACCGGCGCCTGCCTATCGGCGGCAGCCCGCCTATTGCCACGGCGGCAATGCAGGCGGCCGGCTTGACGCCCGACCCGGGCGTCTGGTTCATGCTCCACCCGGCGCATCTGCACGTTGCGCGCGACCATCTTGTACTGACCGATCTGCGGCAACTGGCGCTCTCCGAGCATGAATCGCACGCTTTGTTCGATGCGGCCAAACCGCTATTCGAAGAATTCGACCGGCCTCTGCTTTATGGCGATGCCCGCACCTGGTTTATCCGTGCCGATGCATGGGATGCGCTCCGGACATCGACTCCGGATGCCGCCTGCGGCCACAATATCGACATCTGGATGCCGCAAGGCGACGGCGAACGCGACTGGCGCAGACTGCAAAACGAAGTGCAGATGCTGTGGCATTCGCATGCCGTCAATGCGGAGCGTGAAGCGCGCGGCCTGCAGACAGTCAATTCAGTCTGGCTTTGGGGCGGCACGCCGACCACGATGGACAGCGCGCCGCCGCGTTATCGGGAAGTATTCAACCTGCCCGGCTGGGCCGGCGCGCCGAGGCAACCGGCAATCCTGCAAAAACACGCGGCCACTGCATCCGATGCCATCGCAACATCGCCGGAACACGGTCTGGCCGTCGTCGACACGCTGATCGAACCGGCGCTCGCCGGAGACTGGTCGGTCTGGCTGGACCGGTTCCATACGCTGGAGTCCGACTGGTTTTCGCCTGCATTGGAAGCGCTCAAAGCCGGTAAAATAGATGCAGTTTCGCTGATTTTCAGTCACGGCACGCACTTGTCGGAATCGTCATCCGGAAAACAGTCGGTGCGAAAATTCTGGATCAAACCCTCTCTTTCGAAATTCATCCGATGACCCGTATTGCGACCCGCCCTTATCCTTACCGGACTGCCGAATTATTGCGGCAGAGCGGCGTACATCCGGTTCTGGCGCGGCTCTATGCGGCGCGCGGCCTGACAGACGTAAAAGAACTTTCCAGCGACATGACGGCGCTGATCGCGCCGGCGGGCCTGCTGCATATCGATGCGGCCGCCGGCTTCCTGGCCGATGCGATCGATGCCCGGAAAAAACTGGTTATCGTCGCAGACTACGATTGCGACGGCGCGACCGCCTGCGCAGTCGCGCTGCGCGGCTTGCGCGCACTGGGCGCACGCGTCGATTTCATCGTGCCGAACCGGTTTGAATACGGCTACGGCCTGACGCCGGAAATCGTCGCGCTGACGGCAAAAGAGAAATCGCCCGACATCATCATCACCGTCGATAACGGCATCGCCAGCATCGACGGCGTGGCGGAAGCGAACCGGCGCGGCATCGACGTAGTCGTGACCGACCACCATTTGCCGGCCGACACGCTGCCCGCCGCGCGCGTGATCGTCAATCCGAATCAACCCGCATGCGGTTTCCCGAGCAAGAACCTGGCAGGCGTCGGCGTGATGTTTTATGTGCTGCTTGCGCTGCGCGCCGAAATGCGCAGGCGCGGCATATTCGATGCGCAGACCCAGCCGAAACTGGATGCGCTGCTCGACCTGGTGGCGCTCGGCACCGTCGCCGACGTGGTGAAACTCGATGCCAATAACCGCATCCTGGTCGCGCAGGGCCTGAAGCGGATGCGTGCCGGCCGCATGCAGCCCGGCATCGCCGCATTGTTCCGCGCGGCCGGCCGGGAAGCGCGGCGCGCCACGCCGTTCGATCTCGGGTTTGCACTCGGCCCGCGGCTGAATGCGGCAGGCCGGCTGGCCGATATGTCGCTGGGCATCGAATGCCTGACCACCGACGATGAAGGCCGCGCATGGGCAATCGCCCAGCAGCTGGATGAAATCAACCGCGAACGGCGCACGATCGAAGCGGACATGCAGGATACGGCGCTCGCATTGCTCGAAGCAATCAATCCGAAAGACAGCGCAACGATCAGCGTATTCGATGCATCCTGGCATCAGGGCGTGATCGGCATCGTCGCATCGCGGCTGAAGGACAAGTTTTACCGGCCGACGATCACCTTTGCGCCGGCCGGCGACGGCTGGATCAAGGGGTCGGGCCGCTCGATCGCCGGCTTTCATTTGCGCGACGCACTGGACCTGGTATCCAAACACGCGCCGACCCTGATCGACAAATTCGGCGGCCACGCGATGGCGGCCGGCCTGACGATACGCGCGGATGCGTTCGACTCGTTCAGCGCGGCCTTCGAAGCGGTCGGCCGCGAATGGCTGGATCGAAGCCAGCTGGAGCGCGTGCTGGAAACCGATGGGCCGCTGGAAGATGCGTACTTCACGACTCAGTTCATCGAGGTGATGGATGGCCAGGTATGGGGCCAGGGTTTTGCACCGCCGGTATTCTGCGATGAATTCCGGGTGGTGAACCAGCGTGTCCTCAAAGAAAAACATTTGAAATTGCAACTTGAGAAAGACGGCCGCCGCTACGATGCGATCTGGTTCGGGCATGCGGATGCATTGCCGGATCGGGCCAGGGTGGCATACCGGCTGGATGCGAATGAATTCAATGGCGTGACGCGCGTGCAATTGCTGGTCGAGCATGCCGAATCGATCTGACCGGTTTTGAACGCAATCGTCCGGCGGACAGCTGTCAAATGCATATCAAAGTTCAGGCATCGGGTCGCTTGAACCAGCCTTCTCCGCTGCCCGCTCGGGTATAATCTAGGGTTTGATTGCAGAAGAAATCATCATGGAAGCCGAACGCCTCAATTCCCTGTCAGCGCTGCTCGCGGATCTGACTACCCGCGAAACCGAACTTCGGAGGTATCTTTGACTTCGATACGAAGTCGGAGAAGCTGGAACAAGTCAACGAAGAACTAGAAGACCCCACCGTCTGGGACGATCAGAAACGCGCGCTCGAGCTTGGCAAAGAGAAAAAATCGCTCGAAGCCATCGTGCATACCCTGATCAAGACCGATACCGAACTGCGTGACGCCGCAGACCTGTTCGCGATGGCGCGCGAAGAGCAGGATGAAGATACGCTGCTCGCCATCGAGCAAGACGTCGAAGGGCTGAAGCAACTGGTGGAGGGCATGGAGTTCCGCCGGATGTTCAGCAATCCGATGGATTCCAACAATTGCTTTATCGACATTCAGGCCGGCGCGGGCGGCACCGAAGCGCAGGATTGGGCATCGATGATCCTGCGCCAGTACTTGCGCTATTGCGAACGCAAAGGTTTCAAAGTCGACATCCTCGAACAATCCGATGGCGAGGTGGCGGGCATCAAGACCGCGACCATCAAGGTCGAAGGCGATTACGCGTACGGCTTTTTGCGCACCGAGACCGGCGTGCATCGCCTGGTGCGCAAATCGCCGTTCGATTCGGCCAATGGCCGCCACACCTCGTTCTGCAGCCTGTTCGTTTATCCGGAAGTGGACGAATCGATTGAAATCGACATCAACCCGGCCGACGTGCGCGTCGACACTTATCGTGCGTCGGGCGCCGGTGGACAGCACATCAACAAGACCGATTCCGCCGTGCGCTTGACCCACGCGCCGTCCGGCATCGTGGTGCAATGCCAGAACGACCGCAGCCAGCACCGCAATCGCGCCGAAGCCTGGGAGATGCTGAAGTCGCGCCTGTACGAGCATGAATTGCGCAAACGCATGAGCGACCAGCAAAAACTGGAAGACTCCAAGACCGATGTCGGCTGGGGCCACCAGATCCGTTCTTACGTGCTGGACCAATCGCGGATCAAGGACTTGCGAACCAATTTCGAGACGGGCAACACCAAGGCCGTGCTGGATGGCGATCTCGACGGATTCATTGCGGCATCTCTCAAACAAGGCGTCTAAGAATCATGATGACTGACAAATACAGCGCAATACAGGAAGAGAAAGACGAAAATTCGATCATCGTGGAGCGCCGCGCCAAGCTTGCGGCGTTGCGCAATCAAGGGATCGCTTTTCCGAACGATTTCCGTCCGCAGCACAAGGCGGCGGCACTGCAGGCCGAATACGGCGAGACAGAGCGCGACGCGTTGGAAGCGCAGGCTGTGAAAGTCGTCGTCGCCGGCCGCATGATGCTGAAGCGCGTAATGGGCAAGGCCTCCTTCGCCACGATCCAGGACGCGTCCGGCCCCAAGACAGATGGCCGCATTCAGCTCTACATCACCAACGAACTGGCCGGCGAAGCTGAGCACGAAGCGTTCAAGCATTACGACATGGGCGATATCCTGGGCGCCGAAGGTACGCTGTTCAAGACAAAAACCGGCGAGCTGTCGGTCAAGGTCACCGGCCTGCGCCTGCTGACCAAATCGCTGCGTCCGCTGCCGGACAAGTTCCACGGCCTGGCCGATCAGGAAACCAAGTACCGCCAGCGCTACGTCGATCTGATCATGAACGAAGAGACGCGCCGCACTTTCAAGGCGCGCACCGCGGCGATGTCGTCGATCCGGCGTTTCATGGAGAAACATGAATTCATGGAAGTCGAGACGCCGATGCTGCATGCGATTCCGGGCGGCGCAGCGGCCAAGCCTTTCATCACGCATCACAACGCGCTCGACATGCAGATGTTCCTGCGCATCGCGCCCGAGCTGTATCTGAAGCGGCTGGTGGTCGGCGGCTTCGACCGCGTGTTCGAGGTCAACCGCAACTTCCGCAATGAAGGCGTATCGCCGCGCCACAATCCTGAATTCACGATGATGGAATTCTATGCCGCCTATGTGGATTACCGATGGCTGATGGACTTCACCGAGGCGGTGATCCGGCAGGCGGCGGTCGATGCGCACGGCACCGCGTCGCTGACCTATCAGGGCCGCGAACTGGATTTAAGCAAGCCGTTCCATCGGATGACCATTGTGCAGGCGATCAACAAGTACGCACCGCACTATACGAACGAACAATTGCATGATGCCGCATTCATAAAGCAGGAACTGAAAAAATTCGGCGTGAAACCATTTGCCGCCGCCGGCCTCGGCGCGCTGCAACTCGCGCTGTTCGAAGAAACGGCGGAAGCGCAGTTGTGGGAGCCGACCTATATCGTCGACTATCCGGTCGAGGTGTCGCCGCTGGCGCGCGCATCCGATACGGTTCCCGGCATCACCGAACGTTTCGAGCTGTTCATCACCGGCCGTGAAATCGCCAACGGTTTTTCGGAGTTGAACGATGCGGAAGATCAGGCCGCACGTTTTCAGGCGCAGGTGGCGGCGAAGGACGCGGGCGACGAAGAGGCAATGTACTACGATGCCGATTACATCCGTGCGCTTGAGTACGGCATGCCGCCTGCCGGGGGTTGCGGCATCGGCATCGATCGGCTGATGATGCTGATTACGGATTCGCCCAATATCCGCGACGTGATCCTGTTTCCGCATCTGCGCCGCGAAGATTGATTCAGCTCAAGTTTTTTCATGAAAACGGGACCGCATATTGCGGTCCCGTTTTCATTTATGGTTTCATTTATAGTTAATTGTCGAAATTGAATTCACTCGTTACAAACGATTACATCTGACACATTATTTTCCTACTCATCATGCAACTTGGCGTCGATAATGTGTTCATAGACAGCGAGAATGAAAATTAACTGGAGGAAATTATGGACGTTAACAAAACATCAAATCGCATTCATCCGCTCGTCGCTGCGGCTTCGGTTTCGGTGATGCTGGTCAGTCTGGTGGGTGTTGCAGCCATTACAGGAGTACTTCCGAATTCCAACAGCACGGTAACGCCGGCTGCACCCACAGAATCGACGGCTCCGACGCAATCGGCGCCTTTGGCGGCCGGCGCGCCGACTACTGCGACGGAGAGCAAAGTCGCAACGAATGACGTTGCCGTTCCTGCAAAGCCGGCTGCTTCTGCTCTTGTAGTAAAACATCAAAAAACCGCAAAGCACAGTTCGGCGTCCGGTTCAACTCCGGACTATTCGCAACAGACCACGCAAGTCGCTCAAGCGCCCGCTATTTGCCATAGCTGCGGCCGGGTCGAGTCGGTTCATGCGGTGCAAACCCAGGCCAAACCCAGTGGTCTCGGTGTCGTGGCAGGTGGCGTAGTGGGCGGTCTGCTGGGCAATCAGGTCGGCGGCGGCAATGGCCGCACCCTGGCAACGGTAGCAGGCGCGGTCGGTGGCGGATTTGCCGGAAATGAGATCGAGAAGCGCACGCATACGGCAACGACCTATCAGGTACGCGTGCGCATGGAAGACGGCGCCGTTCGTAATTTCCCGTATAACTCGCATCCGTCGTGGAGCGTCGGCGATCGCGTCAAAGTGGTCGACGGGTATTTGACATCGCGTAGCTAGAGCGATTTTCGTATCAGTGTGAGGGTGATGCGGGTTGGTTTGGGGTGCAGGGCAAGGCGCGAGGAGCGCAGTGTGGCCAGCCACACAAGCGACGAACAACGCCGCCATGCGCTTCAAAGCGGCCCACAGCGCCCATACACTGATATGAAAACCGCTCTAGGATCGATACGCAGCCTGGGTCAACCCGGGCCGGGGATTTGTGGAAAAGGCGGCAATCAAGGCAATGCCGGTCGGATAATGGGGCTTCTCCATTAACCGGCCGGCATTGCCTTGACTGCCGCCTTTTTATTGCGCTTCCTCGATCCAGGCCGCCTGGATCGCTTCCAGTATCTTCTCCCCGCCCCGCTTGTGATCGTCGTCAAAATCCTTCAGTTCGCACACCCAGTTATGCAGGTCGGTAAAGCGCACCGCCGTCGGATCGACATCGGGAAATTTATCGTGCAGCTCTTCCGCAATACGGATGGTATCGGTCCATTTCATCATTCATTCCCCCTGTTGCGATTTCCGATTAATTATTTTCGCGCGCATGGTTGATCGTGTATTTCGGAATTTCGACCACCAGGTTCTCATCGCTCAGAACAGCCTGGCACGACAAGCGCGACGTCGCTTCCAGTCCCCATGCCATGTCGAGCAGATCCTCTTCCTTTTCCTGCGGCTCATTGAGCGATTCGAAGCCTTCGCGGATCACCACATGGCAAGTGGTGCATGCACACGATTTTTCGCATGCGTGCTCGATCTCGATATCGCTGTCGAGCAGCGCATCGCACAGCGATTTGCCGGCGGGCGCATCGATCACCGCACCTTCCGGGCATAAGGTGGCATGAGGTAATACAACAATTTGTGGCACGTCGACTTCCTTGATATGTTAGTGATTCTTAAGCTACTTCATCCAGCTTCTTGCCGGTCAGCGCAGTGCGTACGCTGCGGTCCATTCTGCGCGCCGCAAATTCTTCAGTGCCATGCGCGAGCGCTTCGACTGCCGCCTTGATCGCAAGGTGATCGTCGCTCTGCGCCTGCCGGCGGACGGCGTCGATCAATGCACTGACATCGGCCCGCTCGGCGTCCGACAGTAAATTGCCGTCCGCATCCAGCGCCGATTGCGTCGCCAGCACGATGCGCTCGGCTTCAACCTGCTCTTCCCGCAATGCGCGCAGCTTCATGTCGACATCCGCCGACTTGAACGAGTCCTGCAGCATCTGCGCGATTTCATCATCGCCCAAACCGTACGACGGCTTGACGCTGATCGATGCTTCCACGCCCGAACGCAGTTCGCGCGCCGACACCGACAGCAGGCCGTCGGCATCGACCTGATACGTCACGCGGATGCGCGCCGCGCCGGCGGCCATCGGCGGGATACCCCGCAATTCGAATTTGGCAAGCGAGCGGCAATCGCTGACCAGTTCACGCTCGCCCTGCACGGTATGAATCGCCATCGCAGTCTGGCCATCCTTGAACGTGGTGAACTCCTGCGCACGGGCGCATGGAATCGTGGAATTGCGCGGGATGACTTTCTCCACCAGACCGCCCATTGTCTCGATTCCGAGCGACAGCGGGATCACATCGAGCAGCAGCCAGTCGTCTCCGGCAGCGCGATTGCCTGCCAGCAGATTGGCCTGGATCGCCGCACCGAGCGCGACGACCTTGTCCGGGTCGATGTTGGCCAGCGGCGTGGTCTGGAAAAACTCGCCGACCTCCTTGCGCACATGCGGCATGCGCGTCGCGCCGCCGACCAGCACCACGCCATCGATGTCATCGACCGTCAATCCGGCGTCGCGCAGCGCCTTTCTGACGGGAGCCATGGTTTTTGCGACCAGATGCCTGGTAATCTGCACGAAGGTCGCGGCAGTCAATGTCAAATGCACTTCCTCGCCGGAACTCAGTGCCGCATCGATCTGGGTTTCGGTCTTGGTCGACAATAATTCCTTCGCTTCGCGCGCCTTGACCATCAGCACGCTGGTGTCCTCATCCGACAACGGCGCCAGCCTGGCCTGTTCGATGATCCAGCAGAACAGGCGATGATCGAAGTCGTCGCCGCCCAGTGCGGAGTCGCCGCCCGTGGCCAGCACTTCAAACACGCCCTTGGTCAGTTTCAGAATGGAAATGTCGAAGGTGCCGCCGCCCAGGTCGTACACCGCGTAAATGCCTTCCGAAGAATTATCCAGTCCGTAGGCAATCGCCGCGGCGGTCGGTTCATTCAGCAAGCGCAGCACATTCAATCCGGCCAGTTTGGCGGCATCCTTGGTAGCCTGCCGCTGCGCATCGTCGAAGTAGGCCGGCACCGTGATGACCGCGCCGACCAGTTCGTCGCCCAATGCGTCTTCCGCCTGCTGGCGCAATGTCGCGAGAATTTCCGCCGATATTTCAACCGGATTTTTCACGCCCGCCGCGGTTTTGATCTGCACCATTCCCGGCGTATCGAGAAAGTCGTACGGCAGGTTCTCGGCATAGGCAATGTCTTTCAATCCGCGTCCCATGAAGCGTTTGACCGACACGACAGTATTCCTCGGATCGGTGGTCTGCACCGCCTGCGCCTTGTAGCCGACATGGGCATGGCCGTTCGGCAGGTAACGTACGATGGAAGGCAGCAACGGCCGCCCTGCTTCGTCGTTCAACACTTCCGGGATGCTGTTGCGCACCGTCGCAACAAGCGAGTTGGTGGTGCCAAGGTCGATGCCGACAGCCAGCCGATGCTGGTGCGGCGCTGTGGACATGCCGGGTTCGGAGATTTGGAGGAGAGCCATTTAAATATCTATCAATTCGCAAATTCTTTATGCTGTTAATCTTGAATACGATCAATTTCCGTCGAAGACCGATAGGCCGATGGCAGTCACGCCTCGATTATTTCAAACGTATTCGCAATTTCATTTCCGAATTTTTCCAGAAACATCAACTGCCGCACTTCTTGTCCTGCCTGTTCGAAATTTTTCGCATCCAGTAACTCGCCGATCTCCGCCACTTGCGTATTGCGTGCGGCGCGCAATTCGGCATTCAGCTTTTCCAGCGCATCGATATCTTTCGCCGTTTTCGCATCGTCCAGCGCCTCGCGCCATTCCATTTGCTGCATCAGAAACTCGCGCGGCATCGCGGTATTGGATTCTGTTTGCAGATCGATGCCGTTCAATTCGCATAAATAGGCGGCGCGCTTGAAGGGACTTTTCAGTGTCTGATATGCCTCGTTGGCGCGCGTCGCCCATTGCATCGCAACCCGCTTTTCCGCATCGGGAGCATTGGCGAACTTGTCGGGATGCACCTGATTTTGCACTTCATGATAGGCCGTATCCAACGCGGTCATGTCGAGCGCGAAGCGTTGCGGCAAGTGGAACAGATCGAAGTGGTTTTGCATGGTTATTAAAACAAAAGCCTGTCCGTACTTCAACAGGCTTGTCTAAAATTCCCGTCTCTTCTAAGGGACGGGCAGGATAGGATGGGTTGAAAATTCAAGGCAAGGTAATTAGACCCATCTCCCGCCTGAACTTCGCCTTGGAAGGGGAAATATATTAAATGCGGAAACTTTCTCCGCAACCGCATTCATCCTTCACGTTGGGGTTGTTGAACTTGAATCCTTCGTTCAATCCTTCACGTGCAAAGTCCAGTTCGGTGCCGTCGATATACGGCAGGCTTTTCGGATCAACGAAAACCCTGACGCCATGCGATTCGAATACGCTGTCCTCGGTCGCACTCTCGTCCACATATTCCAGCTTGTATGCGAGACCGGAGCAGCCGGTGGTGCGTACGCCGAAACGCAGGCCGATGCCTTTACCGCGCCGATCGATGTAGCGGCTGATATGTTTCGCAGCTTTTTCAGTCAGTGTGATTGCCATGATCCCTTGATCTCTTTCAAGTCACTCCGACGCAAGTCGGAATCCGGCGCCGTTCACATCGAACACCGCCGGATTCCGGCTTTCGCCGGCATGACGAATATCAGGCCGCTTCCTTCGATTCGACGCCGTGCCTGGTCTTGTAATCGTGCACTGCAGCCTTGATCGCATCTTCCGCCAGAATGGAACAGTGAATCTTTACCGGCGGCAATGCGAGCTCTTCCGCGATGTGGGTGTTCTTGATCGACATCGCCTGATCCAGCGTCTTGCCCTTGACCCATTCAGTCACCAGGGAAGACGATGCAATCGCGGAGCCGCAGCCATACGTCTTGAATTTGGCATCTTCGATCACGCCGTCGGCGCCGACCTTGATTTGCAATTTCATTACGTCGCCGCATGCAGGTGCGCCAACCATGCCGGTGCCGATCGTGTCGTCGCCTTTGTCGAACGCGCCCACATTGCGCGGATTTTCGTAATGGTCCAGAACTTTTTTCGAATAAGCCATTTTAATGCTCCTTGAAACTTGATGATTAGTGTGCCGCCCATTGGATCGAGCTGATATCGATCCCTTCCTTGTACATGTCCCACAGCGGCGACAGTTCGCGCAGCTTTTCCACTTTTTCCTTGATCAGCCTGATGGTGAAGTCGATGTCCTCTTCAGTCGTGAAGCGGCCGAAGGTAAATCGAATCGAGCTATGCGCCAGCTCATCGCTGCGACCCAGGGCCCTCAATACATAAGATGGTTCCAGACTGGCCGAAGTACAAGCCGAACCGGACGATACCGCGATATCTTTTATCGCCATGATCAGCGATTCGCCTTCGACATAATTGAAGCTGACGTTCAGGTTATGCGGCACGCGATGCGCCATGTCGCCGTTGATATAGACTTCTTCCATTTCCTGCAAGCCTTTGGCAAGACGGTCGCGCAATGCCTTGATGCGGACGCTTTCGCTGTCCATTTCTTCCTTGGCGATACGGAAAGCTTCGCCCATGCCGACGATCTGGTGGGTCGGCAATGTGCCGGAACGCAAACCGCGTTCATGACCGCCGCCATGCATTTGCGCTTCAATGCGCACCCGCGGTTTGCGGCGCACATACAGCGCACCGATGCCTTTCGGACCATACGTCTTGTGCGCGGTAAAGGTCATCAGATCGACCTTGCTCTTTTCCAGATCGATATGCACCTTGCCGGTTGCCTGCGCCGCATCGCAATGGAAAATGATGCCCTTCTTGCGGCACAGTTCGCCGATCTCGTCGATCGGCTGGATAACGCCGATTTCATTATTGACCAGCATTACCGATACCAGGATCGTGTCGGGACGAATCGCCTCGGCAAGCTGCTCGACGGTGATCAGGCCATTGTCCTGGGGTTGCAGATAAGTTGCTTCAAAGCCCTGGCGCTCCAGTTCGCGCACGGTATCGAGCACAGCCTTGTGTTCGGTCTTGACCGTGATGATGTGCTTGCCTTTTGTCTTGTAGAAATGGGCGGCGCCCTTGAGCGCGAGATTGTTGCCTTCGGTCGCGCCGGAAGTCCAGACGATTTCGCGCGGATCGGCATTGACCAGCGCAGCGACGTATTCGCGCGCCTGCTCGACCGCCTGCTCCGCAGTCCAGCCGTACATATGACTGCGCGATGCCGCATTGCCGAATTGTTCGCGCAGAAACGGAATCATTTTATCGGCAACGCGCGGATCGACCGGCGTGGTCGCGGAATAATCCATGTAAATCGGAAAATGCGGCGCCTTTATCGTGTCTATCAAGCTTTTTTCCAGAGGGGCATTCATGTTTTCAACTCCAATCGAATCAAACAACCACATGCGGACGATGCATCACGACCACGTTGTGCTCGGTATTTTTTTGTTTTTGCTGGTCTACCAGGTCTTTCAGCGACACGGAATCCAGATAATCAACCATCTTGGCATTGAGCGTTGCCCATAAGTCATGCGTCATGCAGCGGCTGCCATGTTCATGGTCCTGGCTATGACAATTCTCTTTGCCTCCGCACTGCGTGGCGTCGAGCGGTTCGTCTACCGCAATGATGATGTCAGCCACCGTCACATCCTCGGCGCGGCGCGCGAGATTGTAGCCGCCGCCCGGGCCGCGCACCGATTCGACGATTTCATGACGACGCAATTTGCCGAACAATTGTTCCAGATACGACAATGAAATCTCTTGTCGCTGGCTGATGCCGGCAAGCGTCACCGGACCTCTGTCCTGGCGCAATGCCAAGTCAATCATCGCAGTCACCGCAAAGCGGCCTTTTGTTGTCAGACGCATGAACTTTCAACTCCAAAGCCAAACTTGATTAAAGTCCTGTTCCCGATATTCTGAATTCCTGAATATTCTGCTCAAGTATAACAAGGTTGAGTAATTTTGTCAGGTATAGGTCTTTTCACGTTTTCATTTTCGGGAATCATCGTGAAAAATAGCAACAAAACGATGCCGGGAATTTTAATTATTCAATCGACATGCCGGCATCATGGCTGACAGTGCCGGGTTAATCCGCAAATATTTCTGTTGCAAATTATTTTACATCGGACAGTCGATACCAACTTGGCAGCGCAGAGGAAAGCCGGCTTTTAAAAACGCAAGATGCGGATTGGGCTTTCATTCGTTCATGTTTTTCCTGCGTCATGTTTTTTTGTCTTCCCCGATCAAAAGCCGCGTCTCGCTCACATAAACATGCTGCGGAATTTCCAGGTTGGTCGGTGCCGGCACGTTCCTGGCAACGCGTCCGGCCAGATCGAATTTGGAACCATGGCATGGGCAGTAGAATCCCCCAGGCCATGGGCCGCCAAATGCGCCGGCCAGATCGCCTGCGCCGATATCGGGACGATAACCCGGTATGCAACCGAGATGCGTGCATATGCCAATGGCGACAAAATACTGCGGCTTGATTGAACGGGTAGCATTCTTCGCATAGCGCGGCTGTTGCGGCTGGCTGGATTGCGGATCGACCAATTCATTATTGTGGTTGCCAAGCAGCTTAAGCATTTCATCGGTGCGGTGTACGATCCAGACCGGCTTGCCGCGCCATTCAACGGTAACCAGTTTGCCCGGATCCACTTTGGCCACGTCAAACTCCACCGGCGCACCGGCCGCCTTGGCCGCTTCACTGGGCGTCATGCTTTCCAGAAAGGGGATGGCAGTCGCAACAGCCGCACATCCGCCTATTCCTACGGTAGTCGCCACCAGCATTTTTCTACGGCGTTCGTCTGTTTTTTCAATGACCATGATAATCACATCAAAAAATAGGAATGCGCCTGTAAATCAAACCGCCGGACGGAAATGGGCGCCTTCATCGATGCCGGCTTGCACGATTGATCAGACCTTGCCCGAAAAACTATGACGTCAACACTGTCGTTTCAACCATGTGACGGCAGTTCGCCGCACAATTCTGGCAGGCATGAACACAGTCGTTCATGCCGCCCACCTGCTCGCAACTGTAAGCGCAGGCGTCGCACACGGCGGCACAAAGTTCACAGGCTTGGGCATGGAAATGCGAGCCCCTCAGCATGAAGTCGGCTGCAGTCTGACAAACCGCGGCACAGTCGGTCATTAATCGAAAGTGCGCCGGCTCCACATGTTTTCCTCCGATTTCCAGACATTGGCTGATGGCCGTTTGCAGACAAACATTGTGGCATTTCTGACAGGATTCAATGCATTTGCGCATATCGGCAGTCATCGAATGATGCATGGCGATTTCCTTTCTTCCGTTAATCAACGAGCAGAATCGTTCAAGCTGTTATCGCCATTCCGACTTGGCATTGCCATTCACTGTCATTAACAGACGCAACGTCCGTACCAATCGATGCGGCGCCATGGACGTGCGGGAACAGCGTGTCGAAAACGCATGGTCAACAGGGAAAAGGAGAATGCTTCCGGCAGGCCGTCTCAACATGGTGCGGATGGAACGCCGAATGAAGATAGTAAGAGTTACCTGCGATCGTAAGCTTTACAGACGTCAAATACGGGCGTCAGACTTCCGCATTGCCAATATCCGATCCAGATGCATCACGGTTGCAATCGATGCGGGATGTGATTTCAATGAAGCACTTCAGGCCCCCGGCTGCTTCCGCAGCAGGTGCATCGGCCCGAACAGCTTGTGCATCGCTGTATTGGCGATGAAAGACAGGTTATACGGATGTTCGGATATCGCCTTGGGAAAACGTGCATTCGCAGGCAATGCGCTGAGCAGTTCCGCGACTTTTCCCCATAACACCAAAGTGGGCGGCGACTTTCCTTCTTTGTCGGCATGATCGGCCAATCCGGCCAGCACCGTCTGCAAAAAAGGCTGCCATGCTTTCGCATCCTTGATCGGAGGCACATCCGAGCGGAAAACCAGCGAGGCGTTCAGCAGCAAAAAACCATGCCTGGTCAGATTGCCCTGCAATTCAGGCAGTGTCTGAATCAACCGCGAACCGGTTGCGCGCGCCTTCAGTGCAATCTGCGCTATCGCCTCGCCCGAGGTTTGTTCAAGCGATAATTGCCCATCCGTCACCAGCAGCATTTTCATGAAATTGCGCAATGACGTCGCACGATTCACCTGCTTCGACAATCCCTTCTCCGACCACAACGCTTCGACAGCGCCATCCATGAAGCAGACACCGGTCGCACTTTCCGGACGCGGATACGGGCCTTCGCCGACCAGCACATAACGCACCGCATCCAGCGGTTGTGCAAATGCCGCGAATATCCGTCCCCCATCAGGCAAATAAGCGTCGTCGGCCAGCGCCGGCAAATACGCCGGATCGGCGCGCGCAACGGCATTCAATCCCGCCAGCAGGATCGGGCGCCAGGATGGATCGGCCAATGCAAGCGCGTCGAGAATGGATGCAGGAATGGTTTCGGACATGATGGATAGACAATGCAAATCGCGATTGTAGCGCGACCTTTCAACGCCGGCATGCCATACGCGGAGAAAGACCGGCATCCGGTCCGGATTCGACGTCATGTTTTTGCCGTGGCGGCTTGCGCCTGCGCAACGCTCCCGGTCCCTCCTGAACCGGCAATATCAGGAAGGACCGGATCGCTGTTAATTGCCGGTGATCGGCACTACGTTGTCGGTGCCGGGAGCACCAAACAACTGCTCCTTCAAAATCCGCAGTTGATCGCGCATTTGCGCCGCCTTTTCGAATTCCAGGTTCTTCGCATGATCGACCATCAGCTTTTCCAGACGCTTGATTTCCTTGCTGACCTGCTTCTCGCTCATTGCTTCGTATTTGGCGTGATCCTGCGCGGCCTGCAACTCTTCGCGCGCCTCCTGCGGGCTGTAAACGCCGTCGATCAAATCCTTGATATCCTTCTTGATGCCGACTGGAGTGATATTGTTGGCTGTGTTGAACGCAACCTGCTTGGCACGGCGACGATCGGTTTCGTCGATCGCGCGCCGCATCGAATCGGTGACTTTGTCGCCGTATAAAATCGCCATGCCATTAAGGTTGCGCGCGGCGCGGCCAATGGTCTGGATCAGGCTTCGTTCCGAACGCAGGAAACCCTCCTTGTCCGCATCGAGGATCGCCACCAGCGATACCTCGGGCAGATCCAGTCCCTCGCGCAACAGGTTGATGCCGACCAATACATCAAAGGTGCCAAGCCGCAAATCGCGAATGATTTCAACCCGCTCGACGGTATCAATATCGCTATGCAGATAGCGCACCTTGATGCCGTTGTCGCTCAGGAATTCCGTCAACTGCTCGGCCATCCGCTTGGTCAGCGTCGTCACCAGAACGCGTTCATTCTTCTTCACGCGATCGGTGATTTCCGACATCAGATCGTCGACTTGCGAACTCGCGGGACGCACGCTGATCGCAGGGTCGGTCAAGCCGGTTGGCCGCACCACCTGTTCGACCACTTGCCCGGCGTGCTCATTCTCGTAATTGGCCGGCGTCGCGGAAACGAATACCGTTTGCCGCATCTTTCCTTCGAATTCATCGAAACGCAACGGCCGGTTATCGAGCGCGGACGGCAACCGGAAACCGTAATCGACCAGATTGGTTTTTCGTGCGCGGTCGCCGTTGTACATCCCGTTGAGTTGTCCCAGCAATACGTGCGATTCGTCCATGAACATCAATGCATCCTGCGGCAAGTAATCAACCAGCGTGGGCGGCGGCTCGCCGGGTTGGGCGCCGCTCAAATGACGCGAATAATTTTCAATCCCTTTGGTAAAGCCGATCTCCTGCATCATTTCCAGATCGAAGCGGGTCCGCTGTTCCAGCCGCTGTTCCTCGATCAGCTTGTTTTCCTTGCGGAACCATTCCAGGCGATCGCGCAGTTCATCCTTGATCGTCTCTATCGCCCGCAAGACGGTCGCGCGCGGCGTGACGTAATGCGATCCGGGATAGACGGTGAAGCGCGGAATTTTTTGCCGTACGCGACCGGTCAGCGGATCGAATAATTGCAAGCTGTCGATCTCGTCATCGAACATATCGACGCGCAGCGCCAGTTCCGCATGCTCCGCCGGGAAAATATCCACCGTATCGCCGCGCACACGGAAAGTTCCTCGTCCGAAATCGATTTCGTTGCGCGTGTATTGCATCTGAATCAGCCGCGCGATCAAATCGCGCTGGCTCAGTTTGTCTTTTGCCCGCAGCGTCAAAATCATCTGATGGTATTCGTTCGGATTACCGATACCGTAGATTGCCGATACCGTTGCCACAATCACCACGTCACGCCGTTCCATCAGCGACTTCGTGCAAGACAGCCGCATCTGCTCGATATGTTCATTGATCGATGAGTCTTTTTCAATAAACAAGTCGCGCTGCGGTACGTAAGCCTCCGGCTGGTAATAATCGTAATAACTTACGAAATATTCCACCGCATTTTGCGGAAAAAATTCGCGGAATTCGCTGTATAACTGGGCGGCAAGCGTTTTGTTCGGCGCGAATACGATGGCCGGGCGCCCCATGCGGGCGATGACATTGGCCATCGTGTATGTCTTGCCAGAACCAGTCACGCCGAGCAGTGTCTGATAAGACAAACCGTCTTCGATGCCCTCGACCAGTTTGACGATCGCAGTCGGCTGATCGCCTGCAGGCGGGAATGGTTGATAGAGCCGATACGGCGAATTGGGGAATGTGACGATTTTCGATTCGTCGATTGTGCTGGAAACCTGGGATAATTCAGCCATTTGCATTCGACCTTTGGTAAAATAGAAAGTTGTATCCAAGCGTCAAGTTTTTTTACTATCCTGCGCTGTACACAACCCGACTGCAAAGCAAAATTTTGCAGCTAACCTTTCATGTTATCACGATGAACGCACCTCTTCCCTCCGCTCTGTTTGCCGCCATTGAAATGGCCCCTCGTGACCCGATTCTCGGAATCACTGAAGCATTTAACGCCGATAAAAATCCGAATAAAATCAATCTCGGTGTCGGCGTCTATTACGACGATAACGGCAAGGTGCCGCTGCTGGATTGCGTACGCAAGGCAGAAGCATTGCTTATGGAAAAGGCATCACCACGGACCTACCTGCCAATCGACGGGCTGGCCGCGTATGACAAGGCAGTACAAGAACTTGTATTTGGGGCCGACAGTGCGGTTATTCAAGAAAAACGTGCGATTACCGTGCAGGCGCTCGGAGGTACCGGCGCATTGAAACTCGGCGCGGATTTTCTGAAGCGCTTTTCCCCGAATGCCCAGGTCTGGATCAGCGATCCCAGCTGGGAAAATCACCGCGCCTTGTTCGAGTCCGCCGGATTTACCGTCAACAACTATCCGTACTACGATGCGGCGACACGCGGCGTCAATTTTGCCGGCATGCTCGATGCGTTGAAAACGATGCCGGCCGGATCGATCGTGGTATTGCATGCATGCTGTCACAATCCGACGGGCGCAGACTTGACGGATGCGCAATGGAGCGAAGTCATCCAGGTCGTCACGCAACGCGGACTGACTCCTTTCCTCGATATGGCATATCAGGGTTTTGGCGACGGCATTGAATCGGACGGCAAGGTCGTGCGCCTTTTCACGCAGGCCGGCGGCCCGATATTCGTATCGAATTCATTTTCGAAATCCTTCTCGCTATACGGTGAACGCGTCGGCGCATTGAGCATCGTGGCCGTCAGCGCGGAAGAAGCCGCCCGCGTGTTATCCCAATTAAAACGTGTGATCCGCACCAATTATTCCAATCCTCCGATCCATGGCGGACAAGTCGTCGCGACGGCACTCTCCACACCGGAATTGCGCAAGGTATGGGAAGAAGAACTCGCCGGCATGCGCGTTCGCATCCGTGAAATGCGTCAGTTGCTGGTTCAGAAATTGAAAGCGAAAGCGCCGGGCCACGATTTCGATTTTGTCATCAGGCAGCGCGGCATGTTTTCATACTCGGGGTTGACCAAGGCACAGGTAGAGCGTCTTCGTATCGAATTCTCGATCTACGCGGTGGACACCGGCCGCATTTGCGTCGCGGCACTGAATACTCGCAATATCGACAATGTAGTCGACGCGATTGCAAAAGTACTTTGATTCTGCGGAAACGTGGATGAGTCAAAGCGGTTCATCCATACGCAGCTAAAACCGTTTGTTAGGTTTTGACAACCGACGTCATATCGTCCTATAATGCTGCTTCTTTTCCCTGATAGCTCAGTTGGTAGAGCGACGGACTGTTAATCCGCAGGTCCCTGGTTCGAGTCCAGGTCGGGGAGCCAGAATATATAAGGGGTTACGTGCAAGCGTGGCCCCTTTTCTATTGGCTGCAATCTACTAAGTGCTGAATGCTCGGCCCACAAATATTCAAAGCCTAGTAGAAATTTGTCGAATGCACGACACTGATTGCTAGGCGTATTCATCTGGTTCATTTAGAATCATTTGAATTGGGGGATTTACACATGGCTAGTGCAACTCAGTTAAAGGCGCTACTAAAATCTCATATCGACGGAGATGATAGCCATTTTTTCTCTATAGCTATGCAAGTCGCAGCCAAAGAAGCAAAACAAGGCCACGAGAAACTCGCCCAAGAGCTT
>JAQGLW010000175.1 GCA_028292665.1 Herminiimonas sp. | reverse complement strand
GGCTATTTGACATCCGCCAGCGATTGCCGGATAGCGTGCGCTTCGTCGATATTCTTGATAAATACGTCAACCAGTTCGGGGTCAAAATGTTTGCCCTTCTGCTCGATGATGTAGTCCACCGCCGTTTGCCATTCCCACGCTGCCTTGTAAGGCCGTTCGGAAGTGAGCGCATCAAATACATCAGCCAGCGCAACAATGCGCGCCTTGAGCGGGATGTTTTTTCCCTTCAGCCGGGACGGATAACCGGTCCCATCGAATTTTTCATGATGGTTCTGCGCAATCGTCGCTGCGGCTTGCAGGAATCGCGACGGACTGTCTTTCAGGATCTCATAGCCGATCTGCGCATGCGTTTGCATGATTGCGACTTCCTCGGCATTCAGTTTCTCTTTCTTTTGCATGATTGCATCGGGAATACCTATCTTGCCGATATCATGCATAGGCGCGGCGAGTTCGATCGCTTCAATCTGATCTTCCGATAAGCCGATGCCGCGTGCAATCAATGCAGAATATTTCGCCATCCTTTTCAGATGCGCACCGGTCACGACATCTCTACGATCGGCCGCACCTGCCAGCCGGAACAGCGTGTCCATTTCACGCAGCCGCAAATCCCGCTTCACTTGCTCAATCCGCTCTTCCAGCATGCGCGCATGTTTGCTGTTGATGACGTATTGCTGTCGCAAGTTGAGCAGATTCTGGCAACGCACACGGCATTCGATCGGGTCCACCGGCCGAATCAGATAATCCGTCGCACCGGCTTCGAACGCACGGTACAAAACGTCGCGACTGCTTACCACCGTCGTCATCACAATCGGGAGTTGTTCATATGAGTACATACTGCGCAACTGCCGTATCGTCTCTATGCCGTCCACTACCGGCATCTTGTAGTCGGTCAAGACCAGGTCAATAGGCGTGACACGCGCATATTCAATCGCTTCCAGCGGGTCCGAGAACATCATGATATTGATTTTCTTATCGATGCTTTTGATGACCTCCGCCAAAACCAATCGCCCGGTGCTTTGATCGTCCAATACCATCACCGTCGGGCTGGTAGTACGAAATTGCTTCAAGTCGTAAACAGGCGCAAGTTTCTTGATCGGAGACATATTTTGGCGACATGAAAATTATAACCAGTAAAGTATGCCGTATTTTCAGCAAGACTGTAAAATTTTAGTTGAAATTAATTAACAATCAGAGAGCAAGGAATGGCGAATTTTTTAAAACTGCGCGTGCCTGGAAGTCGATTTGCCAATAAACATCCGGCTTTCATGGAAATGACGCCGCACGTTCCGAAAGTAACGCTTGAATTTCAGGGAATAAAAAAACCGCTGATCGGTTGAATCAGCGGTTTCTGGATGGCCAGCCGGTCTGTTTGGCAGCGGCGGCTAGTTTATTTAACGGCTTGGCTTACTCAAAAAATTCTTTCACTTTATCCTTCCACGATTTGCTTTGCGGACTATGTTTGGCGCCGCCCTCTGAAGTCAGCTGCTCAAATTCCCGCAACATATCCTTCTGACGTTCGGTCAGTTTGACCGGCGTTTCGACTACCACATGGCAGAATAGATCGCCCGCATAACCTGAGCGCACCCCTTTGATGCCCTTGCCGCGCAAGCGGAATGTTTTGCCGGATTGCGTACCCTCTGGAATTGTGAACGATACCTTGCCGCTTAAAGTCGGCACTTCAATATCTCCGCCCAGCGCCGCTTTTGCGAAGGAAATCGGCATCTCGCAATGCAGATCATCGCCATCGCGTTGAAATACGGAATGCGGCTTGATATGGATTTCCACATACAGATCGCCCGGGGGGCCGCCGTTCATGCCAGGTTCGCCATTACCGGACGAACGAATCCGCATGCCTTCGTCAATCCCTCCCGGAATTTTGACTTCCAGCGTCTTGTTGCGCTTGATTCGGCCTGTGCCGCTGCAGGCAGTACACGGTTCCGGAATGATCTTGCCTGTACCGTGACATTTCGGGCAGGTTTGCTGAATGCTGAAAAAGCCCTGCTGCATCCGTACCTGTCCATGGCCGCCGCATGTCGGGCAAGTCGTAGGCGAAGTTCCCGGCTTGGCCCCTGAACCGTGGCAAACCTCGCAGCCATCCCAGGAAGGCACGCGGATGGTTGTATCGAAACCGCTGGCTGCCTGCTCCAGCGAAATCTCAAGGTTGTAGCGCAGATCCGCACCGCGGTAGACTTGCGGGCCGCCGCTGCGTCCGCCGCGCGCACCGCCACCGAAGATATCGCCGAAGATATCGCCGAACGCATCCGCAAAACCGCCCGCGGCATTACCGCCGAAACCTGCGCCTCCCATATTGGGGTCCACGCCGGCATGTCCGTAACGGTCGTACGCATCGCGCTTCTGCGGGTCGGACAGCATCTCGTAGGCCTCTTTGGCCTCCTTGAATTTGTCTTCCGAGCCCTTGCTATCCGGATTACGGTCCGGATGATGTTTCATTGCGAGCTTGCGATATGCCTTTTTGATTTCTTCATCAGAAGCATTTTTCGCTACGCCCAGTATTTCGTAAAAATCACGTTTCGCCATATTATCGGCACCCTGTTATCTAAGCGAAAACGCCGAGACGAGGGTCGTATGACGACCTTCGACCCGGCGGGTCATCACGGCAAAGCCGTTTTGACGGGAAATGCGTTACTTGTCTTTGACTTCCTTGAAGTCCGCATCCACAACGTCATCTTCTTTCGACTTTGCTTCCGACGCCCCTGCACCTGCGGCCGAACCCTCTGCCGTTGCACCCGCAGCCTGCTGCGCCTGCATGTCTGCGTACATTTTCTCGCCCAGTTTCTGGGCCACAGTCGACAATGCGGCAGACTTGGCATCGATGGCCGACTTGTCATTGCCTTTCAATGCAACTTCCAGGTCCTTGATCGCGGCTTCAATCTTTTCTTTCTCACTTGCGTCAAGTTTGTCGCCGTATTCGCTCAACGCTTTGCGGGTCGAGTGCACCAGCGCATCGCCCTGATTATGTGCCTCGGCCACTTCTTTCAGGCGCTTGTCTTCTTCCGCATTGGCTTCGGCATCGCGCACCATCTTCTGGATCTCTTCCTCGGTCAAACCGGAGTTGGCCTTGATCGTGATCTTGTTTTCCTTGCCAGTCGCCTTGTCTTTCGCGCCGACGTGCAAAATGCCGTTGGCATCGATATCGAACGTCACTTCGATCTGCGGCGTACCGCGCGGCGACGGCGGGATGCCTTCCAGATTGAATTCGCCCAAGCCTTTGTTGCCTGCAGCCATTTCGCGTTCGCCCTGATACACCTTGATGGTCACTGCCGGCTGATTGTCGTCGGCCGTCGAAAACACCTGGCTGAACTTGGTCGGGATCGTGGTGTTTTTCTGGATCATCTTGGTCATCACGCCGCCCAGCGTTTCGATGCCGAGCGACAGCGGCGTCACGTCCAGCAACAGCAAGTCCTTGCGTTCGCCGGACAGTACCGACCCCTGGATCGCGGCGCCGACGGCGACGGCTTCATCCGGATTGACATCCTTGCGCGGTTCCTTGCCGAAGAATTCCTTGACCTTCTCCTGTACTTTCGGCATCCGCGTCATGCCGCCTACCAGAATGATATCGTCGATATCGGATACTTTGACGCCGGCGTCCTTGATTGCGATGCGGCACGGCTCGATGGTTTTCGAGATCAAATCCTCGACCAGCGATTCAAGCTTGGCGCGCGTTATTTTCAGGTTCAAGTGCACCGGAGCGCCATTGGCCATCGCAATGTACGGCTCGTTGATTTCGGTTTGCTGCGACGACGACAACTCGATCTTCGCACGCTCGGCGGACCCCTTGATCCGCTGCAGCGCGATCGGGTCCTTGCTCAAGTCGAGACCGTTAATCTTCCGGAATTCGTCGATGATGTAATCGATAATGCGCTGATCGAAGTCTTCGCCGCCGAGGAAAGTGTCGCCGTTGGTGGACAGCACTTCGAATTGCATCTCGCCGTCGACGTCGGCGATCTCGATGATCGAGATATCGAAGGTGCCGCCGCCGAGGTCATACACCGCGATCTTGCGGTCGCCTTTGCCGGTCTTGTCCAGGCCGAACGCCAATGCGGCGGCGGTCGGCTCGTTGATGATGCGCTTGACATCGAGGCCGGCGATGCGGCCGGCATCCTTGGTGGCCTGGCGCTGCGCATCGTTGAAGTAGGCCGGCACCGTGATGACCGCTTCGGTGACTTCCTCGCCCAGATAATCTTCCGCGGTCTTTTTCATCTTGCGCAGCACTTCGGCCGAAATTTGCGGCGGCGCCAGTTTCTTGTCGCGCACCGAAACCCAGGCATCGCCGTTGTCGGCCTTGATGATCTGGTAGGGCATCATGCCGATGTCCTTCTGCACTTCTTTTTCTTCGAATTTGCGGCCGATCAGTCGCTTGACCGCATAGAGGGTATTTTTGGGATTGGTCACCGCTTGCCGTTTGGCCGGTGCGCCGACCAGGATTTCGCCGTCTTCCTGATAAGCGATGATGGACGGCGTGGTACGCGCGCCTTCGGAGTTTTCAATTACCTTTGGCTGACCGCCTTCCATGATGGCGACGCAGGAATTGGTAGTACCCAGGTCGATGCCGATAATTTTTCCCATAACTATGTCCCTTTAATAACTGAAGTTCGTTTAATTCAAATATGTGGAAATGAGCGTCTCTTTCAAGCACTTTTTATCAGGATTTTTCAGGATGTTTTTTCCTGAGAGACGGTCACAAGCGCCGGACGCAGCAGCCGGTCCGCGATCATGTATCCTTTTTGCAGTACCGTGACGATTGTGTTGGCTTCCTGCTCGGCCGGAACCATCGAAATTGCCTGATGCTTCATCGGGTCAAGTTTTTCGCCGGCCTTGGGATGTATCTCGATCAAGCGGTTTTTTTCAAAGGCGGATGACAGCTGCTTCAATGTCATCTCGACGCCTTCCTTCAAGGATTCAACCGAAGGGGTTTCGACTTTAAGCGCCATTTCCAGGCTGTCCTTGACCGGCACCAGCGCTTCGGCAAAGCTTTCGATGGCAAATTTATGCGCACGAGCAATATCTTCCTGAGCACGGCGGCGCATGTTTTCGCTTTCTGCCTTTGCCCGTAAAAAAGCATCCTGCATTTCCGTCAGCTTGGCTTCTGCGACTGCGAGCTTTTCTTCCATGCCTGAGTTGCCGGACGTCGGCTCGGGCTCCGAAACCGTCGCATCTGCCGACTGAGCGGCATGGTCGTCGTGCAATTCCTGTTCAGTTCGTTTTTCCTGACCTTGCTTCATAAAGTCTCCAACAATATCAATGACTTAACTTCACCACTGGAAACAAATGGGGATACCCGATCTTTTTTCAAGAGCAATTCCCAACTGTTATCATAAAATCAAGGGCACGCAAGCTTGGCGTGAAATAGGTTCCAAACTGTAAATTCTTGTTACAAACTTTACTTGTTTATGGGATTTCATTTTGCGGCGGACGCACTACGATGTTGATATCAGGGTTTTATTTATAAAGCCTGCTTGCCTGGAGAACATCGTGAAGCTGCCGAACATTGTGAAACTGCCGCTCATTTCGGCCACCATTATTGCTTATACTTTGCTTGCCGCAGCCTGGATCTGCTACTCCGAATTGATCGCCTTGTACTGATTCCGGGCGCGCCATTTTAACAGCGTAAAACCGTAAAGACACCGCATAAAATTTCAAGAAAAATCATCCGCGCATCACAAATATCTTTTTTCCCGTATCAACCCAGGCTTTTGAAATATCGTGTTTCTACCCAATTTATTTCTTTGCCCCCAAACGTTTTGCTTCCGCTCTTGAAATCCCGGCTTCCTTGACCAGCTCTTCCCGTATCGTCGGCGGCATCATCGTCGGCCAACCAATCATGTGTTGTTCAGCGATCTCGGCCAACGCGCCGATCCAGTCAGGCGCTTCATTCAAACATGGAATGTAATGAAATACGCTCCCTCCTGAGGTCAGGAAATCGCGCTTGGCTTCCATTTCGATTTCTTCCAGCGTCTCCAGACAATCGCTGGTGAAACCGGGACAGATTACATCGACCCGCTTGACACCGTCCCTTGCCAACTTTTGCAAGGTCGGGGCAGTATAAGGCTGCAACCACTCCGCTTTACCGAAACGGGACTGAAAAGTGACGATATATTGATCTTGGGCAAGTCCCAATTGGGTTGCCAGAAGGCGTGCGGTTTTATGGCATTCGCAATGATATGGATCGCCCAATAGCAGCGTCCGCTTCGGCACGCCATGAAAACTCATGATCAGTTTCTCCGGTCTTCCGTACGCTTCCCAGTGAGCAAGCACTGCCTTTTTCAAAGCCTGGATATAGGATTCATGATCGTGATAATGCTTCACGAGGCGTAATTCGGGAATATTCCGTACGCCGGCATAGTGGCTGAATACCGCATCAAAAATCGATGCGGTCGTCGTCCCGGAGTATTGCGGATAAGCCGGCAAAATCAGAATGCGATCGCACCCTTCGCTTTTCAGCTTCGTCAGGATTTGCGGCAATGACGGGCTGCCGTAACGCATCGCGTACGCGACCTGCAGTTCGTGCCCGCGCTCACCCAGATAACCGCGCAGCAGCATCGCCTGTTTTTCCGTATGCACTTTCAGCGGCGAACCATCCTTGGTCCAGATGGATGCATATTTTTCCGCCGATTTTCTGGAACGGAACGGCAGAATGACGGCGTTCAGGATGAACCACCACACGGCCTTCGGTATCTCCACCACCCGCGGATCGGATAAAAATTGCTTGAGGTAGGGCCTTACGGCGGAAGAGGTGGGCGCGTCGGGCGTGCCGAGATTGACCAGCACCACGGCCGTTTTGGCGATCGTGCCGTGGGTGTACGGAGGTTCTTGATTAAAACGCATCGCTGTACGATTTGCCTTTCCATGCGTTAAGATTGACTCACATGCTGTACGTCAACAGGAATAACCGACAATGAAAATAAGTGGATTTACCTTTTTGAGAAACGGCACCCTGATGGGTTATCCGTATATCGAATCCATCCGATCGCTACTGCCTTTAGTGGACGAATTCGTCATCAATATCGGCGAAGGAAATGACGATACCCACGAACGTGTCGCCGCGATCGCCGACCCGAAAATCCGCATTATACGTTCGCATTGGAATGAGGGCATGCATTCAAAGGGGTTCGTCTATGCTCAGCAGAAGATGATCGCTCAGTACAATTGCACCGGAGACTGGGCGTTTTATCTGGAGGGCGATGAAGTGCTGCACGAGAATGATCTCGATCGTATCCGCGATTCGATGCTGTTGCATCTGCCCAATCCGGAAATCGAGGCGCTGGCATTCCATTACCATCATTTTTACGGCACGCCGAATCAGAAAGCGACGTCGCCGGCGTGGTATCGCAATGAAGTGCGGGTGATCCGCAATACGATCCGCAATTATGCGCCGGACGGCCTGTACTGGATGGTGATGCCGACCCATCGCCGCGGACGCCATCCGTATGCGGCCCATACAGGCGCCCATATTTATCACTATGGCTGGATCCGGTCGGCGGGAAAAATGGCGGAAAAAAACCGCCGCGTCGCTCAATACTGGGATGGAGTGGCAGCGCCGACTTTCAATTACGGAAATGTAGATGCGAAGATCCTGGCGCCCTTTTCAGGCAGTCATCCCGCAATCGCCGAAGCGTGGCTGCGGAATGAAGCCGAACAGCACTTCAGCCCCAACCACGACTATAGTCTCAGCAAACGCGACAAGCGGCACCGGATGCTGATGAAGCTGGAAAAATGGTTCGGCTGGGATTTCAGCAAGAAGCATTATCTGCCGGTGAAATGACAACGGAGAATCGATAGCCGGAAAATCCGCGATCAGGTTGCCAGCAGTTCCCGCGCATGCTTGCGCGTTGTCGCCGTGATTTCAAGGCCGCCGAGCATGCGGGCGATTTCCTCGACACGGGCTTTCGCATCGAGCGCGTCGATTCGCGACACGATCTTGCCATTGGTACTTTGCTTGTTGACCTGAAAATGCTGATTCGCCTGGCTGGCGACTTGCGGCAGATGCGTTACGCATAGCACCTGGCGATCCTGTCCGAGACGTTTCAACAAGCGTCCGACCACTTCTGCCACGCCGCCGCCGATGCCGCTGTCGACTTCGTCGAAAATCAGGGTGGGCGTTGCCGTGGCGCTTGAGGTGATGACTGAAATCGCGAGTGCAATGCGCGCCAGTTCGCCGCCCGACGCCACTTTCGCCAGCGGCCTGGGCACCGTGCCGGCATGGCCGGCCACCAGGAATTCGACTTGTTCGAGGCCATAACCGGCCGGCTCGCACGCATTCAACGCGATCTCGAAGCGCCCGCCCGCCATGCTCAACTCCTGCATCGCCGCAGTGACTGCATCGCCAAGCGACCTGGCCGCTTTGCCACGGGCTTTCGACAGCTTTTGCGCGGCCGCCAGATACACCGCCTTGAGCTTGTCTTCCTGCGCGCGCAGCGCATCGAGGTCGCTGGCGTCTGCCAGTTGCTGCAATTGGGCCGACAGCGATTCGAACTCCTGCGGCAAATCGTCCGGCGCAATCCGGAACTTGCGTGCGGTCGAGTGAATCGCTTCCAGCCGTGTTTCCACTTCGCGCAGACGGTCCGGATCGAGTTCGACCCGGCTCAGATAATCGTTGAGCGCATAGACCGCCTCCTGCAGCTGGATCTGCGCCGGTTCCAGCGCTTCCAGCACCGTCTTCAGCGCATCGTCGATGTCGGACAGTTTACCGAGCTTCTGATTGAGCGATGAAAGTTGCGACAGTATCGGATTGGTGTCCGATTCCGAAATTGCCGTGAGCGCTTCCTGCGCGCCTTCGATCAGGCTGGCCGCATGCGACAGGCGGCTGTGCTCATTGCTGATCTCGGCCCATTCGCCTGGCTTGGCTCCCAGTTTTTCAAGCTCGCCGACCTGCCACTCCAGGCGCTCGCGCTCGAGCAGCACGTTCTTCGCATCGGTTTCGAATTCTTCACGCTGTCTGGCGAGTGCGCGCCAGGCTTTATAAGCCGCTGCAACCGCCTTCGCATCGTCCTGCAAACCGGCCTGGCTGTCGAGCAGCACGCGCTGGGCGTCGGTCTTCAGCAGCGATTGATGCGCGTGCTGGCCATGGATATCGACCAGCATTTCACCCAGGTCGCGCAATTGCGTGGCGGTCGCGGCAATGCCGTTGATGAACGCCTTGGAGCGGCCCGCATTATCGATCACACGGCGCAACAGCACACCGTCTTCATCGTTGTTGAATTCATTGGCGGCAAGCCACGCTTGCGCCTCGTCACCGACGGTGAATTCGGCCGTGATATCGGATTTGGCGGCGCCTTCGCGCACCATGCTGGCATCGCCCCGCCCGCCCAATGCGAGCGCGAGCGCATCGATCAGAATCGATTTGCCGGCGCCTGTCTCACCGGTAAATACGGTGAAACCCGGTGCGAGCTCAAGCTCGATTGCATCTACGATGACAAAATCACGAATGGAAAGTGTGCGCAGCATGTGGATTGTGTTTTTTTGAAATGCGTCCGTGCCGATTATCGAACATGAACAGGAATTATTTTAACCGACCCTCTGCCGACGGATATTCGTTCCAGTGCAATTTTTCGCGCAGCGTATCGTAGTAACTCCACCCTTGCGGATGCAGAAAAGTAATCATATGCGCCGAGCGTTTGATGACGATGCGGTCGTGGTGCAACAGGCTGGCCAGCGATTGCATGTCGAAATTGACGCTGATGTCGCGTCCGGCAATGACCTCGATGAGGATTTCACTTGAATCCGGCACCACGATCGGACGATTCGACAAGGCATGCGGTGCGATCGGCACCAGTACGATGCCGGTCAGGCTCGGATGCAGCAAGGGGCCGCCGGCCGATAATGCATACGCGGTCGAGCCGGTCGGCGTTGCGGCGATCAAGCCGTCCGAACGCTGGTTATACATGAAGTGGCCGTCGACCTCGACCCGCAGCTCCACCATGCCGGACCCGGCGCCGCGCGATACGACGACATCGTTGAAGGCCAGCGCATGAAAAATCACTTCGCCGTCGCGCAATACCGAACCTTCCAGCAAGCTGCGTTGTTCTGACTCAACCTTGCCGTTCAGCATATCCGCCAGCAGCGGCATCATCCGTTCGAACGGAATGTCGGTCATGAAACCGAGCCGGCCCTGATTAATGCCGATCAGCGGAACATTATAGGGGGCGAGCTGACGGGCAATTCCCAGCATCGTGCCGTCGCCGCCGACCACGATCGCGGCATCGGCATGCCGGCCGATTTCAGCCGGCGTCATTACGGCAAAACCTTTGAGTTCGATATTTTTCGAGGTTTCGGTCTCGAATACCACGCCATGTCCTGCCTGAACGAGGAAATCCGCGATTTGAGATAAGGATTGCGCAATGCCGGCGGCCAAATGCTTGCCTACGACGGCAATCGTTTTGAACGTGGCTGACCTGGCGCGGGATTTGGAAGGCGGCATGCTGCAGATTAGACCATAATTAGAGCCTGTCATGCAGCATGCTGCAATCAAAAATCCATTGAATCAATCGAAATATGCCCCATATTAAAGCTGTCCTGTTCGATCTGGACGACACTCTGTGGCCGATTCTGCCCGTGATCGTCCGGGCCGAGACGGTGTTGTTCGACTGGCTGGCTCTGCATGCGCCGGGTGTTGCAAAACAGTTCAGCATCGAAAGCCTGCGTGCACGGCGCGTGGCCATGATGAAAGCCGATCCGCGATACGCAATCGACCTTTCGGCGTTGCGCCATGCAGCGCTGACCGAAGCTTTCGTCAGCAGCGGAGAAGATGTTGCCAAGGTCGTTCCCGCGATGGAAATTTTTTCTGCCGCGCGCAATGCGGTTACGCCGTTCGAGGATGTGCTTCCGACTTTGGTGCGTCTGCAGGGGCGTGTCGCGGTTGGTTCAGTGTCCAACGGCGCAGCGGATCTGGAAGCGATCGGCATCGCGCATTATTTTCAGGCTTCGATCGCTTCGCACCGCTTCGGCAGTGCGAAGCCCGATCCGGCGATTTTTCGCGCGGCATGCGAAACGCTCGGCGTAGCGCCGCACGAAGCGGTCTATGTGGGAGATGATCCATTGCTGGATGTCGAAGGTGCGCAAAACGCCGGACTGCATGCTGTCTGGATGAACCGCTCCGAACTGCAGCCGCAACGGATATTGCCCGACCATGTTCAGCCGGATGCCGTATGCACAACATTTTATGAATTGGATCAATGGTTGACTGAGCGCATAATGGTGGTATGAAACATCTGCGCTCGCTAAAATATTCCTCATGAAACTCGATAACCGCGCACAAACCCTGCTCAAGGCCCTGGTCGAACGGTACATTGCCGACGGCCAGCCGGTCGGCTCGCGGGCGTTGTCGAAAATTTCCGGCCTCGACCTGTCTCCGGCGACGATCCGCAACATCATGTCGGACCTGGAGGAAATGGGATTTGTCGCCAGCCCGCATACTTCCGCCGGACGGGTGCCGACCCCGCGCGGCTATCGGGTCTTTGTCGATACGTTGTTGACGGTGGAAGCAATCGACGAGATCGCAGTCGAATTGAAACTGCAGCCGAGACTGCAAACCGGTTCTCCGCACAAGATCATCGCGAATGCCGCACAGGTGTTATCGTCGCTGTCGCAATTTGCCGGCGTCGTGCTGACGCCGCGCCGCGAATCGGTCTTCCAGCAAATCGAGTTTTTGCGGCTGTCCGAAAAGCGCATCCTGCTGGTGATCGTCGCCCCCAACGGCGAAGTGCAAAATCGGCTGCTGTTGACCGATGTCGATTACACACCGTCGCAACTGGTGCAGGCGGCAAATTACATCAACCAGCATTATGGCGGCCTCAGCTTCGACGACGTGCGTTTGCGGCTGCAGGCGGAATTGCGCCAGCTGCGCGACGACATGACGCGCCTGATGCAGGCTGCGGTGGAAGCCGGCAGCGATGCGATGACCGATGACAGCGACGATGTCGTCATTTCCGGCGAGCGTAATCTGCTTAGCGTGACTGATCTGTCATCGAATATGACCTCGCTGCGCAAGCTGTTCGACATGTTCGAACAAAAAACCGGTTTGATGCAGTTGCTGGACGTCTCCAGCAAAGCCACCGGCGTGCAGATTTTCATCGGCGGCGAATCGCAGCTGGTGCCGCTGGAGGAAATGAGCGTAGTTACCGCGCCGTACGGCGTCAACGGCAAAATCGTCGGCACGCTCGGCGTGATCGGCCCGACACGGATGGCATATGAACGCGTGATTCCGATTGTCGATATCACGGCGAAACTGTTATCGAATGCGCTGAGCCAGCCTTAGAGCGGTTTTCGTGCATGAACATGATGGATACGATTCGCATCGGCCTGATCTCCGACACACACGGCTTGCTGCGGCCGGAAGCCGCCCAGGCGCTGCAAGGCGTCGAGTGCATTATCCATACCGGCGACATCGGCAGTCCCCAAATCCTTGAACAGCTCGGCGACATCGCGCCGGTCGTTGCCGTGCGCGGCAATAACGACAAGATCGACTGGGCGGAGCCTCTGGCTGCAACGCAAAAAATCGAGATCGGCGGCGTATCGATCTATCTGCTGCACGATGTGAATGAACTCGATTTCGATCCGCAGGCGGCCGGTTGCCAGGTCGTCATTTCGGGACATTCGCACCGTCCGTCGATCGAAACGCAGAACGGCGTACTATTCATCAATCCGGGCAGTGCCGGGCCGCGCAGGTTCAAGTTGCCGGTTTCGGTGGCGATACTGGATATTGCGGATGGCAAGGCGAACGCTGAAATCAAACTACTCTGCCAGCCGCAAGGCGGATGAAATATGGCTCAATCGAACAGGCGACTACCGCGTCCGATGCGGACAAGCCGTCTTGGTGCAGTGCGCATACAATGCCAATGCATGTTCGGCGATATGGAATCCGCGATCCAGCGCAATTTTCTGTTGACGCTTTTCGATTTCCTCATCGTAAAATTCTTCGACCCGGCCGCAATCCAGGCAGACCAGGTGATCGTGGTGCGAACCCTCGTTGAGCTCGAACACCGATTTGCCGCTTTCAAAATGATTGCGGCTTAACAAGCCGGCTTGTTCGAATTGCGTCAAAACACGATAAACTGTTGCCAGACCTACATCCATGTTTTCGGCAAGCAGGATTTTATAGACGTCCTCGGCGCTGAGGTGCCGCACCGAGCTGCTCTGAAAAATTTCAAGTATTTTGAGTCGTGGCAGCGTGGCCTTGAGGCCGCTGGCTTTCAGCTCGGAAGGGTTATTAGTCATGTTCTTGCTCGGATTAAGGTTATCTGCTTTATCATATAGCGTTTGATACACTTGCTCAAATCAATTGAGACCCTTCTTATGCAAATGCCGTTCTTCTTCAATCGTACGCCCGCGCCAGCTGCCGGAACGCTTTATTTTTTGCTTGCCGCCTGCCTGGCGGGTTGTGCATCGACCAATCCGCTGATGCAGGAACCGGTTGCCGCCGTCGCCAGTCAAACAAAACCAGCTGCGGCGCCGGTTCAGGGCGCGCAGCCTGCATCGGCAGCGAATACCGGTGTGCAAACGATCAAACAACAGCGTTTTCTCGGCTTTTTATCGCCGTACCGTTCCGATATCCAGCAAGGCAACTTCGTATCGCAGGAAATGGTATCGCAACTTAAAGAAGGCATGACACCCGATCAGGTGCGTTTTGTGCTCGGCACGCCGTTATTGATCGATCTCTTTCATGAAAGCCGCTGGGATTATGTGTTTCGTCTCCAGAAGGGCAATGGCGAAGTGACCAGTAGCCGCGTTACCGTGTTCTTCAAGGACAATCGCGTTGCACGTTTTGAAGGTGGCGATTTGCCGACGGAAAAAGATTATCTTGCACGCCTTGCCAGCGCTCCGTCTGAAACCAGGGCAAGCACGCCGGCGGCTGCGCCCCAGCCGGCGCCTTCATCCGCATCCGAACCCAAGTAACCAGCCGATCCGCATCAGATGAGTCAAATGAAAATCGCCGTCGCAGGCGCGTCCGGTCGCATGGGCCGCATGCTGATCGAAACCATCCGGAATGCCGAAGATGCGACATTGACCGGCGCTCTTGGTGTCGCAAGCTCGCCCGCCATCGGTTCCGATGCCGCCGCTTTTCTGGGCAAACCTGCCGGTGTGCCAATCGAATCCGAATTGTCCAGAGGTTTGGCCGATGCCCGGTACCTGATCGACTTCACCCGCCCCGAAGGTACGCTAAAACATCTGGAATACTGCGCCGCGCACGGCATTAAGATGATCATCGGCACCACCGGTATCGACGAGGCGGGCAAGGCTGCTATCGCGGCGGCCGCGCAGAAAACCGCAATCGTGTTCGCCCCCAACATGAGCGTGGGCGTCAACGTCACGATGAAGCTGCTGGAAATGGCCGCCAAAAGTTTTTCGCAAGGCTACGATATTGAAATCATCGAAGCGCACCACCGCCACAAGGTCGATGCGCCGTCCGGCACCGCCCTCAAGATGGGCGAAGTGATTGCAGGCGCGCTGGGCCGCGACTTGAAAGACGTTGCGGTCTATGCACGGGAAGGCGTGACCGGCGAGCGCGATCCGTCGTCGATCGGTTTCGCAACCATACGCGGCGGCGACATCGTCGGCGACCATACGGTCCTGTTCGCCGGCATCGGCGAGCGGATTGAAATCACGCACAAGTCTTCTAGCCGCGTCACCTATGCGCACGGCAGCCTGCGTGCGGCACGCTTTTTGGCGGACAAGACAACCGGCTTGTATGACATGCAGGATGTACTCGGACTGCGCTAAAAAACGTTGCCCGATGGACAAACTTCACGACTGCATGCATGAAACTATCCCGTTCATCGATCGCCATAGCTGCTTCATTGTGTTTCCATGCGGGAATGATTGCTATAGTGACCATGGGTTTGTCGAGCCGTCCGGAAAAACCGGTTGAGCCGTTGCCGGTGCCTGTCGAGCTTTTACCGGCACAGAAAATCGATACATCGCCAGCCCCGCTGCCTGTTGCCGAGGTAAAATCGCAGCCGGTCAAAAAACCTGTTCAGCCGAAACCCCGCACCGTGCCCAAGCCTGTCGCGCCTTCCGACAAACCGCGCAAGCAGGTGCCGACGGAAGCACCGTCGGTTGCTGCGCCGGCGCCGCAGCAACCGACGCCTGTCGCGAGCGCTCCACCCGCTCCTGCTCCACCCGCTGCAGCGCCGTCACCGCCGGTCCGGACCGGCGTATCGATTCCGGCCAGTTATGCCGCCAGCAATCGCAAACCCGAACAGCCGCCGCTGTCGCGGCGCTATGGGGAGCAAGGCACGGTGACGCTGAGAGTGCTGGTCAAGGCCGACGGCGCGGCCGGCGCGGTGGAAATAAAATCCTCCAGCGGATATCCGTTGCTGGACGAAGCGGCAAAGAGCACGGTGCAAAGCTGGCGCTTCAACCCTGCCACCAGCGATGGAAAACCGATGGCTGACTGGTATCTGGTTCCTATTACGTTTAAACTTCAAAACTGATTCTTCTTCATTGGACCTCTATGAACCAAACTCTCGGACTCGCACATTACTGGTCGCAGGGCGATGCTGTTTCGCATGCAGTCGCGTACGCATTGCTGCTGATGTCGATCATCAGCTGGTACTACATTCTATCCAAGGCATGGAGCTCCTGGCGCATCCGCAGAAGCGCAAACGCACTGGAAGGCTTCTGGAAAGCGCCGACGCTGACCGACGCGATTGCCGTCGTCAAAAACGCCGATAGCGAAAATATCTATACGCCGCTCGCCACGCAAAGCGCGGAAGCGGCCAATATCAAATCGCAGGACGGTTCGCTGAACGCAACGGTCGATCCCAGCGAGCTGATCACGCGCACCTTGCGCCATCAGATCAATCGCGTGTCGTCGCGCCTGGAAAACGGTTTGACGCTGCTTGCCTCGGTCGGATCGACCGCGCCGTTCATCGGCCTGTTCGGCACCGTGTGGGGCATTTACCATGCGCTGGTCGCCGTCTCTACTGCCGGAACCGTGCAGATCGACAAAGTCGCCGGACCGGTCGGCGAAGCGCTGATCATGACGGCGCTCGGCCTGGCGGTGGCGATCCCGGCAGTGCTGGGCTACAACGCATTCACCCGCGTCAATCGTGTGACCCTGGCGGAACTGGATGCGTTTGCGCATGACTTGCATGCGTATCTGACGACAGGCGCCCGCATCGGCCAATAACACTGATCAATCGCATCGACCAACGTTAGGAACCAATATGGCATTCGGCGGATTCAACGATAACAGGCATTCAACCCCGATGGCGGACATCAATGTCACGCCGATGGTGGACGTGATGCTGGTGCTGCTGGTGATTTTCATCATCACGGCGCCGCTCTTTACGCATGCGATCAAGCTCGATCTTCCGAGTGCGCAGTCGGCGCCCGCGCCGGAAAAACCTGAAACCATTTCATTGTCGATCAACGGCGCAGGCGCGATCTTCTGGAACGATAGCGCCGTCCAGCAAAAAGACCTGGACGCAAAACTGGCCGCTGCGGCGCAGAAAAAGCCGCAGCCCGAATTGCAATTGCGTGCCGACAAATCGACCCGCTATGAAGTCATTGCGCAGGTAATGGCGGCGGCGCAAAACAATGGCCTGACCAAAATGGGATTCGTGACCGATCCCAAGGAAACTGCGCAAAAGCAGTGACATCTTGGCCACCGTCCGTCTGGACGGCCGGACGATTATCGACTGGCCGTCATTTCACCGCGTATCCCAGGCTGTTTTCGGTTTCCCCGATTTTTACGGGCGCAACATGGACGCATGGATCGATTGCCTGTCTTCCCTGCGGGACAACGACGGCATGTCGGCATTCAGCCTGACAGCCGACGAAACGCTGCGCATCGAAGTGTTGCATGCGGACGTCCTGCGCAAACGAGCGCCGGAAATTGCGGCCGCTCTTCAGGAATGCGTGGCTGCCGTCAACGAGCGTTATGTCGAAAATGGCGAAAAGCCTGCGCTCGATCTCGTTTTTTGCTGATTTTGCATTAAAAAACCATCATCGGTTCGAATGCGGAAAAGGCCGATATCGTTATCCGCAAGGGTTCCGTTTGTCCTGCATGGGTACGTTCGCCCTGAACAAGTCCGTTCGTCGTGAGTCGCCCGTTCGTCCTGAGCCGGTTGAACCAGTATAATGCTCGGTTCATATTCACTTTCAGCTTCATCCGTCATGCAAGAAAAATACAGCCCCGCCGACATCGAAAAATCCGCGCACGATCATTGGCGCGCCATCGATGCCTATAAAGCCGTCGAACACGCAAAAGACGCAAACGGTCAGGAAAAGAAAAAGTTCTACGCCTGCTCGATGCTGCCCTATCCGTCCGGCAAACTGCACATGGGCCATGTGCGCAACTACACGATCAATGACGTGATGTACCGCTATCTGCGGATGAACGGTTACAACGTGCTGATGCCGATGGGCTGGGATGCGTTCGGCATGCCTGCCGAAAATGCGGCGATGGCGAATAACGTGCCGCCCGCACAATGGACTTACGCCAATATCGCCCACATGAAGGAGCAGATGCAGGCGATGGGTCTGGCGATCGACTGGTCGCGCGAGATGACCGCTTGCAAACCGGAATATTACAAGTGGAACCAGTGGATGTTCCTGAAGATGCTCGAAAAAGGCATCATCTACAAAAAAACCGGCACCGTGAACTGGGATCCGGTCGACCAGACCGTGCTGGCCAACGAGCAGGTCATCGACGGCCGCGGCTGGCGTTCCGGCGCGCTGATAGAAAAACGCGAAATCCCGATGTACTACGCGAAGATCACCGATTACGCGGAAGAACTGCTCGACCGCGTCGACAACGACCTGTCCGGCTGGCCGGAACGGGTGCGCGTGATGCAATCGAACTGGATCGGGAAATCGGTCGGCGTGCGGTTTGCATTCCCGCACGAGATCAAAGACGGCGGCAAGCTGATCAATGACGGCAAGCTGTGGGTCTTCACCACGCGCGCCGACACGATCAAGGGCGTGACTTTCTGCGCGGTCGCGCCGGAACATCCGCTGGCGACGTTTGCCGCGAAATCGAATCCGGAACTTGCCGGCTTCATCGCCGAATGCAAAAAGGGCAGCGTGATCGAAGCCGACATGGCGACGATGGAAAAGAAAGGCATGCCGACCGGCCTGTTCGTTTCGCATCCACTGACCGGCAAGCAGATTGAAGTCTGGGTCGGCAATTACGTGTTGATCACCTACGGCGATGGCGCCGTGATGGGCGTGCCGGCGCACGACGAGCGCGATTTCGCCTTTGCGCAGAAATATGTTTTGCCGATCGAGCAGGTCGTCGCGGTCGAAGGCAAGCTTTTTTCGACCGAAACATGGCATGAGTGGTACGCCGACAAGGAAAACGGCCGCTGCATCAACTCCGGGAAATACGACGGCATGCGCTATCAGGAGGCGGTCGAGGCGGTCGCCGCCGACCTCGCCGCGCTCGGCCTGGGCGAGAAAAAAATCACCTATCGCCTGCGCGACTGGGGTATCTCGCGCCAGCGCTACTGGGGCACGCCGATTCCGATCATCCATTGCGCCGATTGCGGCGACGTGCCGGTGCCGGAAAAGGACCTGCCTGTCGTGCTGCCGGAAGATTGCGTGCCGGACGGCACCGGCAATCCGCTCAACAAGCATCAGAAATTCCTGCACGTCGATTGCCCGAAGTGCGGCAAGCCGGCACGGCGCGAAACCGACACGATGGATACCTTCGTCGATTCGTCATGGTATTACATGCGCTATTGCTCGCCCGGCAACGACGATGCGATGGTCGATGAGCGCAACGATTACTGGATGCCGATGGACCAGTACATCGGCGGCATCGAGCACGCGGTGCTGCATTTGCTGTATGCGCGTTTCTGGACCAAGGTGATGCGCGACTTCGGCCTGGTGAAATTCGACGAGCCGTTCACCAACCTGCTCACGCAGGGGATGGTGCTCAACGAAACCTATTATCGCGACGATGCAGCCGGCAAGAAGACCTGGTACAACCCCGCGGATGTAGAACTGACGCTGGACGAAAAAGGCCGGCCGGTGGCGGCGAAGTTGAAAACCGACGGCTTGCCGGTGGAGATCGGCGGCACGGAAAAGATGTCGAAGTCGAAGAACAACGGCATCGATCCGCAAGCGCAAATCGACCAGTACGGCGCCGATACCGCCCGCCTGTTTACAATGTTCGCATCGCCGCCGGAGCAGACGCTGGAGTGGTCGGGCACGGGAGTCGAAGGAGCGAATCGTTTTCTCAGGCGCGTATGGGCATATGCCTATGCACAGGCGCCGCGCATCGCGGCAACAACCGCTGCAAATCCTGCCGGCCTGCCGGAAACGCACAAGACGCTCCGTCGCGAAATTCATAAAATCCTGCAACAGGCGGATCACGACTTCAAGCGCATCCAGTACAACACGGTCGTATCGGCCGGCATGAAAATGTTGAATACGCTGGAAGGCGCCAGGCTCGATGATTCGGCTGCATCCAATGCGGTGATCAGCGAAGGGCTGTCGATTTTCCTGCGCGTGCTGTATCCGGTCGCGCCGCATATCACGCATGCATTGTGGCAGGAGCTCGGTTTTGCGAAAGCCTATGGAGACATTCTCGACGCACCATGGCCTCAAGTCGATCCGGCTGCGCTGGAGCAGGCTGAAATCGAGCTGATGATCCAGGTCAACGGCAAGCTGCGCGGCAGCATCAAGGTTGCGAAGGATGCCGACAAGGCGACCATCGAAGCGATGGCGCTGGCCAACGAAAACGTGCGGAAGTTTATCGAAGGCGCACCGAAGAAAATCATTGTCGTACCCGGCAAGCTGGTCAATATCGTCGCTTAACCTATATCGGAATCACAGATGCTCATCAAACGCCGTTTCGCCCATGCACTTGTGCTGCTAACCGCCGTGCTGGTTTCCGCCTGCGGCTTTCATTTGCGCGGATCGGGCAGCCAAGCCAATCTTCCGTTCAAGACGATTTATCTTGGCGTGCCGGATTCCTCTCCGCTCGGTGTTGAATTGATGCGGAATATTACGTCCAGCGGCGGCACTACCGTTGTCACCGATCCGAAAGCAGCGGAAGCCGTCATGGAAGTTATTTCCGAGTCGAGAGACAAAACGGTGCTTACGCTGAACAGCCAGGGCCGGGTGCGTGAATATACGCTGTCATATACCCTTGTTTTCCGCGTAAAAGACAGCAAGGAAAACGTGCTGCTGGGGCCTACCGAAGTCACGCTGAGGCGGGTCCTCAGCTACAATGAAGCACAGGTTCTCGCAAAAGAATCGGAAGAGGCGACGCTGTATCAGAACATGCAAACCGATATGGTTCAGCAGATATTGCGCAGGCTCGCGGCAATCAAGCCGGTTCAGCCAACTCAGCCAACTCAGCCAACTCAGCCGGTTCAGCCGGTTCAGCCGACTCAGCCGGTTAAATAAGGATTGCGATGCAGCTGCGGATTGACGCTCTCGATGCGCATTTGACCAAGCCGCTCGCACCGCTTTATGTGATTACCAGCGACGAGCACCTGCTTGCACTGGAAGCCGCCGACAAGATTCGCAAGACCGCGCGCGCGCAGGGATTTTCCGAACGCGATGTATTGACGGTCGAGCGCAGCTTCAAATGGGGGGAGCTGCTTGCCGCCAATCAGTCGCAGTCGCTGTTCGGCGACAAGAAGCTGATCGAACTGCGCATTCCCGCCGGCAAACCCGGCAAGGACGGCGGACAGGCGCTGCAAAGCTATGCGGCATCGTCAAGTCCGGATAATGTCACGCTGATCACGCTGCCCAAGCTCGACTGGGCGACGCAGAAAGCGGCCTGGGTGGCGGCGTTGCAGCAGGCCGCCGTATTCATCGATATTCCGCTGGTGGAACGGGCTCATCTGCCGGCATGGATAGGCAATCGGCTGGCTGCACAGCGGCAAAGCACCGACCGGCAAAGTCTCGATTTCATCGCCGATCGCGTCGAGGGCAATCTGCTTGCCGCGCATCAGGAAATCCAGAAACTGGCGCTGCTGTATCCGGAAGGCAAGCTGACGTTTGAGCAAATTCACGACGCCGTGTTGAACGTCGCGCGTTATGATGTCTTTAAACTGAACGAAGCAATGCTGGCCGGGGATGCGGCGCGCCTGGTGCGCATGATCGAAGGTTTGAAAGGCGAAGGCGAGGCGTTGCCGCTGGTGCTATGGGCCGTCGCCGAAGAACTCCGCACACTGCTGAAACTGAAGTCCGGCGTCGCGCAAGGCCGGGCGCTCGGAATGCTGCTGAAGGAAAACCGGATATGGGGTCCGCGCGAACGCTTGATGGAACCGGCGTTGCGCCGGCTTGCATTGTCCACGCTGGAAACCGCACTGCAGGAAGCGGCGCAAATCGATAAGATGATCAAAGGTTTGCGGGCAAAGGCGTTTGCCGGCGATGCGTGGGATGCGTTGCTGCAGCTCGGCTTGAAAGTCGCCACGGGCCGATGATGATTTGCAGGGCGGAAGGCGCTGCGCTTTTCCGTCCTGCGATCCTGCGAAATAATACGATTCTCAGAAATGTTTAAGCGGTCCGCCGAAAATGGATATCAAACACTACATGAACGAAGTCGGTCAGCGTGCCCGCAAGGCGTCGCGTGCGATGGCCAAAGCCGATACCGCCGCGAAGAACCGCGCGTTGCTGCTGATCGCCGCCGCCATCCGCCGCGATGCCGACGCATTGCGCGCCGCCAACCGGCAGGATCTCGACGCTGCCCGCGATAATGGCCTGGCGCCCGCGATGCTCGATCGTCTGACGCTGTCGGACAAGGCGATTGCAACCATGGCCGAAGGCCTGGAACAGATCGTCGCGCTGCCCGATCCGATCGGTGAAATTTCGAACATGAAATACCGTCCGACCGGCATCCAGGTCGGACAGATGCGCGTGCCGCTCGGCGTGATCGGCATCATTTACGAAGCGCGGCCGAATGTGACGGTCGATGCGGCCGGATTGTGCATCAAGAGCGGCAATGCCACGATCCTGCGCGGCGGCTCGGAAGCGATTCATTGCAATCAGGCGCTGGCAAAACTGGTGAAGGAAGGCCTGGCCGGCGCCGGCCTGCCGGCCGACGCGGTGCAGATCGTCGAGACGACCGATCGCGCGGCGGTCGGCGAGCTGATTACGATGCCGCAATATGTCGACGTGATCGTGCCGCGCGGCGGCAAGGGCTTGATCGAGCGCCTGATGAAGGAATCGAAAGTGCCGATGATCAAGCATCTCGACGGCATTTGCCATGTGTATATCGATGACAAGGCCGATATCGAAAAAGCGGTCGACATCGCATTCAACGCAAAATGCCATCGCTACGGCACCTGCAATACGATGGAAACATTGCTGGTTGCACGCGGCATCGCGCCAAAGGTCCTGCCCGGACTCGCGAAGCTGTACGGCGCAAAGGATGTCGAGCTGCGCGCCGACGAAGAGGCACGCAAACTGCTCGCGGGCTATCCGCATTTGACGGCTGCCGGCGAAGAAGATTGGCATACCGAATATCTGGCGGCGATCCTGGCGGTAAAGATCGTTGCCGGCATCGACGAAGCAATCGACCATATCAACACCTATTCATCGCAGCATACCGATGCCATCGTCACCGAAGACTACACACGCACAATGCGATTCCTGCGCGAAGTCGATTCGGCTTCGGTGATGGTCAACGCATCGACCCGTTTCGCCGACGGCTTCGAATACGGCCTGGGTGCGGAAATCGGTATTTCCAACGACAAACTGCATGCGCGGGGACCGGTCGGACTGGATGGCCTGACTTCGCTGAAATACGTGGTCTTCGGACATGGTGAAATCCGGGAATAAATCGGCATCAAACAAAAACAGAAAGACAATATGCTCTGGATAAAATCGCTGCACATCGTGTTTGTCGTATCCTGGATTGCCGGCCTGCTTTATCTGCCGCGCATCCTGGTCAACCTTGCAATGGAAACTCAACCCGCCGCGACCGAACGCCTGCTGCTGATGGCGCGCAAGCTGTATCGCTTCACGACCATGCTGGCGGGCCCGGCGCTGCTGTTCGGCCTGTGGCTGTGGCTCGGCTACGGTATCGGCAAAGGTCCCGGCAATGGCTGGCTGCATGCGAAACTCGCATTCGTCGTGCTGCTGATCGGCTATCACCACGCATGCGGTTCGCTGCTGAAAAAGTTCGAGACCGGCCGCAATACGCGCAGTCACACCTGGTATCGCTGGTTCAATGAAATACCGGTGATCATATTGCTGGCAATCGTCGTGCTGGTGGTAGTCAAGCCGTTCTGAACATCCATACCGGAGCCCGTAATGACCAAAGCATGCGAATATTATTTCGCCCCGCAGTCGCCGTTTTCCTATCTGGGACATGCTCGCTTCGCCGCACTGGCAAAGCAGTACGGCGTGCAAGTCGAGATCAAACCTTGCGATCTGGGCAAGGTATTCAATGTGTCCGGCGGCTTGGCGCTGCCCAAGCGTGCGCCGCAGCGGCAGGCATACCGCCTGGCTGAATTGCAACGCTGGAGCGAATATCTGGACGTGCCGCTGAATCTGCAGCCGAAATTTTTCCCGGTTTCCGGGGATGCCGCGGCCAGGCTGATCATCGCTGCAAAACTGGCGCATGGCACCGATGCGGCGCTGGCATTGACCGGCAGCATCATGCGGGCGACCTGGGCCGAGGAAAGGAATATCGCCGATGCGGATACGCTCGCTGCCATTGCCGACAGCTGCGGCCACGATGGCAAGGCATTATTGAAATCATCCGAAACCGCGAGTGTCCAAGCCGAATACGATCGTTTCACCGACGATGCAATTGCGGCCAATATATTCGGCGCGCCATGGTATGTCGTGAATGGCCACGGATATTGGGGACAGGATCGGCTGGATTTCGTCGAGCGGGCGTTTGCGAAGTAAAACAAGTCCTTCCGGCACAAGCCCGAAGGACGGTAAGACGGTAATTCAGGCCAATTGCCTGCTACGGATAAAAGGTTCCCCATGTCACAGTCCTATTTCTGCCCCTGCCCGCGCGGCCTCGAAGCTGCGCTGGCTGAAGAGCTCGGCGAGATCGCACAGCAAGCCCCGACGCTGAAAATCCACAATCAGGTTCCCGGCGGCGTGCATTGCTCCGGTACGCTGACGGACGCGTACCGCATCAACCTGCATTCCCGCATCGCATCGCGCGTGCTGCTGCGCATTGCGCATTCCAGCTACAGCAACGAAAACGACATCTACGACCTCGCGCTGGAGCAGCCGTGGGAAAACTGGTTCGGCGTTCATCACACCATCCGCATCGATGTCACGGCAATCAAATCGCCGCTGCGCAGCCTGGAATTCACCACGCTCAAGATCAAGGATGCGATTTGCGACCGCTTCCGGGATCTGTGCTCCGAGCGGCCGTCGGTCGATACCAAAACGCCGGACATGCGCATCGTCGGATTTCTGGATGCGCGCAATTTCACGCTGTATCTCGACACTTCCGGCGAAGCGCTGTTCAAGCGCGGCTGGCGTCTCGAAACAGGCGATGCGCCGCTGCGCGAAAATCTCGCAGCCGGCTTGTTGCGCGTAGCCGGCTGGAAACCCGGCATGGTGCTGTTCGATCCGATGTGCGGCTCGGGCACCATCCTGGCGGAAGCGGCGCAAATGCTGGCCGGCATCCCGCCCGGTGCGCACCGCCCTTTTGCATTTGAAAAATTCCTTGGATTCAATGCCGACGAATGGCTCGCGATCAAAGGCAATTTCAAGCCGAATCCGCTGCCGTCCAGGCCGACCATTTTCGGCAGCGATATTTCCGGCGACATGATCGTGATGGCACGCAACAATCTGAACAAGGCCGGCATCCGGTTCGAAGTGCCGCTGAAGCAGATCGAGGCGCAGGAAGTAAAGCCGCTGACCGACGAGCCGGGCATCATGCTGACCAATCCGCCGTACGGCGAACGCATCGGCGTGCGCGGCGACAGCACGATCGAAAACGATGAAATGGCGACCGCATTCTTCAGCACGTTCGGCACAACCTTGAAGCAGCGCTTCGCCGGCTGGAAAGTATTTCTGTTTTCGGCGGATATGGGTTTGCCGAAATTGCTGCGCCTGAAAGAAGCGCGCAAGACGCCGTTTTTCAACGGCGCGCTGGAATGCCGGCTGTTCCGCTTCGACATGGTCGCGGGTTATAACCGGCGTGAAGAAGCCAAACCGAAACAGGGTTAGATAACGGCATTCTGGATGGCAGCACTTCTGATCGCTGCTATTGCATTTATTGGCGCAATGCACAGTACGATTAGGGTCTCGTATTTATTCATCGGGCATGTTCATCACGGCTGCTTGCCTTGGATAGTTTCGTTCGTCCTAGAGCGGTTTTCGTATCAGTGTAAGACGAAAACCGCTCTGAATATCTGCCGGCATACAACAGACCGTAGCTGTCGGCACACAACAAACCGTTCGCCCTGAGTAGCGCAGCGTATCGAAGGGTTTTATGCGCATGAAACCCTTCGATACGCTGCGCTACTCAGGGCGAACGGTAAAAACAAAAGAAACTGCAACGGGCAGCAGCAATGACTATTCGCCCACAGCCTTTATGCCATGTAAATTTTCACGCAATGATCCGCGTCGCTTCGCGCGGATGGCAGCAAGACATCGATGATTGCGCTATGCTTGATCCTTTCGCATTCTCTGCAGGAGACAAGCCATGTTGCAAGCCGTCAAGGGCCTTCCCAAACTGAACGATGCCACGCTGCTGCGCAATCAAGCCTATCTGAACGGCGCCTGGGTCGGCGCCGATGCAAGCTTCGATGTGACCAATCCGGCCGATGGCGTGACTATCGGTTCGGTGCCGAATATGGGCGCCGCCGAAACGCAAGCCGCGATCGATGCGGCCAACGCCGCGTTCCCGGCCTGGGCTGCCAGGACCGGTAAAGAGCGCGCGGCGATCATGCGCAAATGGTTCGATCTGATGCTGGCCAATGCCGACGATCTCGCCGCGCTGATGACGGCCGAACAAGGCAAGCCGTTGGCCGAAGCCAAGGGCGAAGTGATGTACGGCGCCAGTTTCGTCGAATGGTTTGCGGAAGAAGCCAAACGCGTCAACGGCGATGTGATGTCATCGACCTGGAGCGACAAGCGGATGGTCGTGCTCAAGCAGCCGATCGGCGTCTGCGCGTCGATTACGCCATGGAACTTCCCGATTGCGATGATCACGCGCAAGGTCGCGCCGGCGGTCGCTGCCGGCTGCACCATTGTGATCAAACCGGCTGAACAGACGCCGTTGTCGGCGCTTGCCATCGCGGAACTGGCGCACCGCGCCGGCCTGCCGCCCGGCGTGATCAATGTCATCACCGCCGATTCCGTCAAATCGATCGAAGTCGGCAAAGTGCTGTGCTCCAGCCCGCTCGTGCGTCATCTGTCGTTCACCGGCTCGACGCCGGTCGGCCGCATCCTGATGCAGCAATGCGCACCGACCGTTAAAAAGCTGGCCCTGGAATTGGGCGGGCATGCGCCTTTCATCGTGTTCGACGATGCCGACCTGGATGCGGCGGTCGAAGGCGCGCTGCAATCGAAATATCGCAACGCCGGACAAACCTGTGTCTGCACCAACCGCTTCTACGTGCATGAATCGATTTACGGTGCGTTCGTCGAAAAGCTGGCCGCGGGCGCCGCGAAGATCACGGTCGGCAATGGCTTCGACAAGGGTGTGACGCAAGGTCCGCTGATCGACGACCAGGCGGTGACGAAAGTTGAAGAGCATGTTGCCGACGCATTGGCGAAAGGCGCCAAGGTCGAGAGCGGCGGCCGGAAGCATGCGCTCGGCGGCCACTTCTACGAGCCCACGGTGCTGTCGAATATCACATCCGACATGAAGATCATGCGCGAAGAAACCTTCGGACCGGTCGCCGCCGTCGTCAGGTTCAAGACCGAAGAAGAAGCAATCGCCGCCGCCAACGACACCGAATTCGGCCTGGCCAGCTACTTTTATTCGCGCGACATCGGCCGCGTCTGGCGTGTCGCCGAAAAGCTCGACTACGGCATGGTCGGCATCAACACCGGCATTATCTCCAATGAGGTTGCGCCGTTCGGCGGCGTCAAGCAATCAGGCTTGGGCCGCGAAGGATCGAAGTACGGCATGGATGAATACCTGGAAATAAAGTATCTGTGCATGGGCGGAATCTGATTTTCCGTTGTCGAACGCCGAAGCGGCATGAGCGCAAAAACGTGCCGGCCCCACTCGTCGACGGTAATGCGAACTGCATTATTGTGTGATCCCGATGGAGATGGCCGGAATGACTATTTCCTAAAATATAAGAATGTCCTTGAACCCCGACAGGAATTTACCCGCAGATCAAGGGCAAGTTGCAGGCGTCAGCCGGACCGCGCTTGCGCTGATGCTGGCGGCGCTCGCAATGCTGGGGCCGTTCTCGGTCGACTCTTATCTTCCTGCTTTCCCCAACATACAGGCATCGCTGCATGCCAGCGCCATCGAGGTGCAGCAAACGCTGACCGCATACATGTTCTCTTTCGCGGTGATGATCCTGTGGCATGGCGCATTGTCCGACGCATTCGGGCGCAGGAACATCATTCTGGGATCGCTTGCGGTATTCGCGGTTGCGACGCTGGGATGCGCGGCCGCCCATAGCGTTCACTACCTATGGGCTTTCCGAATGCTGCAGGGCATGTCGGCCGGCGCAGGCGTGGTGATCGGCCGGGCCATCATCCGCGATGCCTATGCCGATGCGGCCGCCGCCCGGTTGCTGTCGCTGGTCACGATGATCTTCTCGATCGGGCCGGCGATCGCGCCGATACTCGGCGGATGGATCGTGAAACTGCTGGACTGGCGCTCGATCTTTCTGTTTCTGTTTGCATACACCGTCCTGCTGCTCTGGTATTGCTACAAGCGTCTGCCCGAGACGCTTCCGCCGGCAAAGCGGCAGCCGTTCAATCCGCACTTTCTCGCGCAAAGCTACAAGCAGGTTTTCCGGTCGCCGCTGTTTCATCTGAAAGCCGGCGCGGTCGCGTTCAATTTCGCGGGACTCTTTTTGTATGTCGCAGCCGCGCCTACTTTCCTGACCAGGCATCTGGGGTTGGGACCGGATCAATTCGGCTGGCAATTCATACCGACTGTCAGCGGCATTTTTTTCGGCGCGCTGACCGCCAACCGGCTTGCCGGAAAGATCAGTATTCCGAAGCAGGTTGTGATCGGCTTTTGTTTCCTGACAGGCGCCGCTTTGTTCAACGTCGCTTACCATGCATTCTTTCCGCCCGCACTGTTCTGGTCGATCGCACCGCTGTTTTTTTATACCTTCGGCATGTCGATCGTCGCGCCGGGCGCCACGCTGCTGGTACTCGATCTTTTTCCCCACATCCGCGGCATCGTGGCTTCCTGTCAATCGTTCACATTGACGATGCTGGGTGCGCTGGTGTCGGGCGTCGTCGCACCGTTTCTATCCGCATCCGTTCTCTGGCTGGCGGCAGGACAACTCGGCTTTACGCTGATTGCACTGAGCTTCTGGTTCGCCGGACGCGCCTATCGCAAGCGCATGGATTCCCGCATGAATCCGAATGCATGGGAAACCGTCGAATAAAACAGCCGCATCATTTCCATATCGCACGATTTGCCATGCGCGAAATCCGGACTCGGCTCCGGTTGCCATAATGCCGGCGGTGTGACAGCTGAATTCATGTTCCTTGCAATTTCGCAATTCCCCCGGACATGCGTCCGATAGCATTGATTTTCAACCGCTATCAGGAGAGCACCATGGAAGAGAGCAACAGCAAAGACGCTATTGCGTTGCTGACCGACGACCATAAAATGGTCAAGGCCGCATTCAAGGAATTCGAAGACCTTGGCGATCGCGCCTATGTCTCGAAAAAGAAACTCGCCGACGAAATCTGTGCGGCACTCACCAGGCATGCATCGGCGGAAGAAGAGATTTTTTATCCGGCCGTACGCAAAGCGGTAAAGGAAGGCGGCGACTTGGTCGATGAAGCGACCGTCGAGCATGCGAGCGCCAAGGATCTCATCGCGCAGATTCAGCAAATGTCCGCTGAAGACGATCTCTTCGATGCGAAGGTCAAGGTGCTTTCCGAGCAAATCGAACACCATGTCAAGGAAGAAGAGGAAGAGATGTTTCCGAAGGCAAGGAAGGCCAGTCTCGACCTTGCGGCGCTCGGCGAACAGATCGCGGCACGCGCCTGATACCATACCGTTGGTGCATTTCCTCGACAGCGGCATGCCCGAGGCATTGTCGCGGGCGCAAGGCCATATCGCTTTCGTCGTTCCGGAAATCCGATAACAGGAGCCGCCATGCCCGAAGGGCCGTCAATCCTGATACTCAAGGAGCAAGCCGCCGGATTCGTCGGCAAGGAAATCCTGAGAGCGGAAGGCAACAGCAAGATCGACAAGGCGCGGCTGGTCAATCAGCGTATCGTGGCATTGCGCAGTTGGGGCAAGCATTTCCTGATAGAACTGCCCGGCTTCGCGCTACGCGTCCACCTTCTCATGTTCGGCACCTATCGCATCAACGAGCGCAAGGACAGTCCGCCTCGGCTCAGCCTGGGATTTGCGCGCGGCGAACTGAACCTGTACGCCTGCTCCGTCCGCTATATTGAAGGCGATCTCGACGATGCGTATGACTGGCGCGCCGACGTGCTGTCCGACCAGTGGGACGCCGCCGCTGCACGCAGGAAGTTGCGCGCAATGCCCGACACGCTGGTTTGCGACGCCCTGCTCGACCAGAATATATTTGCCGGCGTGGGCAACATCATCAAGAACGAGGTGCTGTTCCGCATTCGCGTACATCCGCTGTCCACCATCGGTGCGCTGCCCGTCCCCAAACTGCGCGCGCTGGTTGAGCAGGCGCGGCAATACAGTTTCGATTTCCTGGCCTGGAAAAAGGCCTTTGTTCTGAAAAAGCACTGGCTTGTGCATACCAAACGCACCTGCCCCCGCTGCGATATTCCGCTGACCAGGGCGCATCTGGGAAAGACCAACCGCCGCAGCTTTTTTTGCGAGCGATGCCAGAGGAAATATGAGGTGCCGCGGACGCAGCAGCCGGGAATGCAACAAGGGAACGCAGAGCTTTTTGATTGCAGACAGGGAAGTTTTCAGAGGAAAACCCCACTTTGAACAACAGCTTGAATTCAGCCAGTCCGGCCCTATCTATTCCGGTACAATAGATATACTGTTTTTGGGGGCGACCTGGCTTCGACAGGGGTTGCAAAGCAGCGCAGGGCATACCGAGGACTGGTTACCTCGTAAATACATCCAGACAAGTAATAACTGCTAACGATAACTCGTACGCACTAGCCGCTTAATAACCGGTTAGCTCCACAACGCTTCTTCCCTGGGGCGGGCTGGCAACAGCTGTGGAGTCATTCACAGGGAATCGCGTAGTGCCGGGTCACTTGGCATTACGTTAAATAATAGGTGACTCGTCTTGACGAAGCGTGCGCGTCCGCGTCGTCCGGGTTAAATCAAATGGCAGCGCTAAGTATGTAGAACTGTCTGTAGAGTGCTTCTGGACGCGGGTTCGATTCCCGCCGCCTCCACCACGATTACGCTAAACCGTTGATACGTCAGCGGTTTTGTCGTTTCTGACCGTCCGATCTGGCTTGGAACCCCAACCAAGCACCCCAACAGGATCGGCATGGCAATCAAACTACCGTCCCATTTGCACCGCAGTCGGTCTGGCGTATTGCATTTCCGAATTGCCATACCGCCCGACGTCAGGCACCATTTCGGAAACAAAGAAATTTATCGCAGCCTTCGAACAGCCAGCGTGCGCCAGGCTGCCGCCTACGCACAAACCCTTTCAATCACGTTTAAACGGGTTTTTAATGAAATCCGGCAACAATCTATGTCTGACTCCGAAAAACCGCCCAAAAGCCCATTAATCGATCAAGCGAAGTTTAGCGAGCTAATGCGACTTACACAGCAGAAGCACAAATTCTTAGACCAGATCGAGGAGTTAGAGAATCAACTAACGAAAAGTGAACAGCAACGCCTGCGTGATAGAACGCAGCACACGCGCGAACTGAATTTAGTCGCTCTAGCAAAAGGCGACGCACCTTCTGTGCCATCTAAATCTAAAAGCATACAGA
>JAQGLW010000158.1 GCA_028292665.1 Herminiimonas sp. | reverse complement strand
GAAGGGGCGGCCGCGGCCACTTCATCCAGCTCTACGGCACCGAGGGCAAATGGGGCTGCTATGTGATCGAAGTGCCGCCGGCCGGCGCCCTCAACGTCGAAAAACACATGTACGAGGAAATCTTCCTCGTCATCGAAGGCCGCGGCACCACCGAAGTCTGGCAAGAAGGCGATACCAAAAAGCATGTGTTCGAATGGCAGGCCGGCTCGCTGTTTTCGATTCCGATGAACGCGCTGTACCGGATCGTCAACGGCAGCTCCAGCGGCGCCTTGCTGTTGTCCGGCAATACCGCGCCGAACGTGATCAACATGATCAACAACTTCAGCGCCGTGTTCAACAATCCTTTCATTTTCCACGACCGGTTCAGCGGCGCCGAGGATTTCTTCAAGCCGAAGGACGACATCGAAGCCGATCCGGTGCGCGGGCTGGCGATGCGCCGCACCAACCTGATTCCAGATGCGGCAAACTGCGATCTGCCGCTGGACAACCGGCGCTCGCCCGGCTTTCGCCGCGTCGAGCCGTTCATGACGAACAACTGTTTTTACTTCTGGATCGGCCAGCACGAGAACGGCCGCTATTCGAAGGCGCATGCGCACACTTCGGCGGCCGTGCTGATTTGCCTCAAGGGCAAAGGCTACACCCACACCTGGCCCGAGCGGCTCGGCGTCAATCCGTGGAAAGACGGTCATGGCGACCAGGTGCGCCGTCTCGACTACGGGCCGGGCGGACTGGTGACGGCTGCGCCGGGCGGCGCGCGCTGGTATCACCAGCACTTCAGCGTGTCGGAAGATCCGTTCCGGCTGACGGCATGGTTCGGGCCGCACAATCCCGGCCGCGATCCCGGCCCTCCGGGCGAGAAGCATATCGACTACACCGCCATGGATATCTCCGAAGGCGGCACCTCGATCCCTTACTGGATGGAAGATCCGCATATCCGCAATGAATATAACGCGAAGCTAAAACAAAGCAACATCACCAACCGGATGGATCCCGGCTGGTACGAAAAGCCGGCGGACAAATAATCTTCGGCAACGCGAGGCACGAGAAGAGGCGGAGCGAATAAAAAAGGCGCTGCAGGAATATCCTGCAGCGCCTTTTTAGCGATACCGCACGTCCGGATTGCCGTTACTTGCTGCGGCTCTTGTATTCGCCGGTGCGGGTATCGATCTCGATCTTGTCGCCCTGCTCCACAAACAGCGGAACCGGGACATTGAAACCGGTTGAAATTTTCGCCGGCTTCAAGACCTTGCCGGACGTGTCGCCTTTGACAGCGGGTTCGGTGTAGGTCACTTCACGCACGACTGTGGTCGGCAATTCAACCGAAATCGCTTTTTCGTTATAGAACACGACTTCGCACGCCATGCCGTCCTGCAGATAGTTGATGGCGTCGCCCATGTTTTCGCCTTCGACTTCGTACTGGTTGTAGTCGGTATCCATGAATACATACAGCGGGTCGGCGAAGTAGGAATAAGTCGCTTCTTTGCGGTCGAGCGTCACGATGTCGAATTTGTCGTCGGCGCGATAGACCGATTCGAGGCCGGCTTCAGTCAGCAGGTTTTTCATCTTCATCTTGACGACGGAAGAATTGCGGCCGGACTTGGTGTATTCGGCTTTCAGGACAACCATCGGCTCGCCAGCGACCATGACAACGTTGCCAACGCGGATTTCTTGTGCGGTTTTCATAGCGTGATATGCGTAAAAAAGTGGGAGAATTCAGTCGAGTAAATCATCTGCGGCATGCCGACAATGTCGCAAGCACACGGTTGATACGCGCTTCAAAAAATAAAGCCTCGTATTTTAACCGATTTTTCGGACAAACTCGATCAAGTTGGATGCAAGATCGCCATTCAACCGGAGATGTCTGGTCCAATCGTCCATATGTGCCGTCAACTGCGGCAGCGCAGGCCGCAATTCCGCCCACGGAATAGCGCTGCCGCCGCCATTCCATGCTTGCCATGCATCAGTCACAGTTTGCGCCAGTCCGGCCGGCATCCGCGCGGTATGGCGGGCGAGGAAAGCATTCAATTTGACCTGATGCGCTCCTTCTTCCTGTGGATAAATTTGCCATATGAACGGCCGCGCCGCCCATTGCGCGCGCACCAGCGAATCCTCGCCGCGGACGAAATTCAAATCGCATGCCCACAGCAGCTTGTCGTAATCAGGCTGATCGAGAAAGGGCACCACCTGCACCGTCAATCCGCCGCGCGTGGCGGATGCGCCGGGCAGCGCCGGCTGCTGCAGGAATGCACCGACCGCGTCGGATGCCACGCCCTGCGGCACCAGGCAAACGGCGGGACGGATACCGGACTGCAAGGCGTCGAACAATGCATCGAGCGGCGCGGACGGATAGCAGAACAACGAAATTTTGCAGATATCCCCGAACACGTTCATCCCGATATTTTTCAGAAACCCGGCGACGGCTTCGGGGTCGCCTTGAAATGCGGTTCGGCGCGCGATGAGATCCCGCTCCATCAACAAGCCGCCGGTCTTGTCCGAAAATCCGGGAAAGAAAAAATACTTTGTCAGCGGCAGCGACGGATACAGCGACTGCATTGCGTGGCAACCGTCGACCCAGGATTCGGCGCTCAGATATTCCAGGTTGATCCAGGCCGGTTTACGGGAGCGCCTTGCCATTGCATCGATATAACCGGACGGCAGTTCGCAACCGAAGCCTTCGATGACCACGTCGGCAATATCGTCAGGCGCAACCGGCCCGAACCGATCGCGCCAGCGCCGGACGACGACGCCTTGCATCCGCTGCACATCATGCTCAGGATCAACCTCGGCGCAGATTCTGCGGAAGCTCGCCAGATCATCGACCCATAGCGTTACGTCGATGCCGTATTCGCCGGCGAACTGGCGCGACAATCGCCAGCACACGCCGATGTCGCCGAAGTTATCGACGACGCGGCAAAAGATATGAATGCTTTCAGGAAAAACCATGCGATTTCATCATTGCAACGATTACCGTAAAAAGTTTGCTTCACGAATTTTCAAATCAGCAGAATACGACGCAAATCCGGAAAACGCCACGCAAAAATAAAGCCATACAATTCCGCCCCGATACATGGACTGTCGAGGCAAAACATTGCCATTGTGCCTTTCATTTATTGGCGTGCATAAAATCCGGAAGCCGTCGGTACAGCCATGCCATCGTTTGCGACGGATCAAGGAAAGGCAAGAATGAAATTCCTGTAGCTGCGCTATCGTTCAGAAAATGTTAGCGTTGACATGAGCTGCGCGTATGCAAATCAGCCAATCCAGCCGCCATGAAGAAAGTCACGCTTTACAGCAAATCGAGCCGTTCGCGCGCCTTCGCGTCCGTGTCCGCCCGGCAATCCGAGGACGCTTCTGTCCTGCAAGATCAAGGCACGCCCGTTCAATCGCACCGGCGACTGCTGCATATGACCCGGCTGCGGGCATTTCTGGCACGGCATGAACGCCTGATGCTCGTTGCCTCCGCCGGGTTGTTGAGCTTGCTGTTGTTCATCGCGTATTCCGCCGGCAAGCCGCCGATCCGCCAGATCACGCAAAAGGATATCGATGCGGCGGTGATGCATACCCTCGAAAACAATGTGCTGCCGTCGCCCGAGACCAAGGCCTATCAGATCATCCGGCATTCCGTGGTGCGCGTGCGTCAGCTGGAACATCGGCAGGACAAAAATTCAGACAGGATAAAAGGTATCGGCACCGGCGTGGTGATTGTCGACAAGGGAGTCATCCTGACCAATCTTCATGTGGTGGCGGGCGCCGAGCGTGTGCAAGTTGAATTTTCCGACGGACTGGTCTCCGAAGCCTCGGTGGTTTCGCTGCAGCCGGAAAACGATCTGGCAGTGCTTCAGGCCAAAACCATTCCCGACGATCTCGTTCCTGCGACGTTGCGATCGACAA
>JAQGLW010000156.1 GCA_028292665.1 Herminiimonas sp. | reverse complement strand
TATGAAAAGTTCGGGCTGAACGATCTGGAGCAACTGGAAGATGCGCCGGAATACAAGCCGGGCGTGGTGCTGACGGCCGAGATGGTGGCTGAATTCATCAACGGAAAGGTCAAGCAGCCGGCTTGATTCATCGGGTCGATCGACCGCGAATACAGCAACAGAAATTTATCAACGTAACCGCTTCATTTTAAATACAGCAGGAGTATCAGATGGCTAAAAACGCTCTCGTTTCAGAAGAGCTTGCGAAGAAATTCGCGACTGAAAAAGAATCCCCTTACACTCGCTGGGTAGCGGCAGAAGGTCTCGACATCATCAGCGCGCATTATGTGCCGAGCCTGCATACCGTCGACCTGAAGCCGTGGGCAAGACGCGGCGGTTCCGGCGTTTTCATCAACCACGAAGCATCGCGCACTTCCAACGATTGCTATGTGTGCGAGATCGCGCCCGGCAAGCAGCTCGAGCCGCAGCGCCAGTTGTTCGAAGAGATGATTTACGTGCTCAATGGCCGCGGTTCGACCACGGTCTGGAACGATGCGGGCAAGCGCGTCACGTTTGAATGGCAGGCCGGTTCGCTGTTTGCGATTCCGCTCAATGCGATCTGCCAGCACTTCAACGGCTCGGGCAAGGATGCGGCGCGGTTCGTGTCCGTAACCAACGGTCCGTCCGTCATCAACCTGTATGAAGATATCGACTTCATCTTCAATACAAAATACGATTTCAAGAATCGTTTTTCCGGCGAGCCGGATTACTTCGACAACAAGGGCGAGCAGAAGGGGCTTCTGCTTGAAACGAACTTCGTCGCGGACGCGGTCAACCTGCCGCTGATCAGCGCCAAGGAACGCGGCGCCGGCGGCGGACACATCCGCTTCAACATGGCCAAGGGTTCGATGAACAGCCACATCTCCCAGTTCCCGATCGGCACCTACAAGAAAGCCCACTGCCATGGTCCCGGCGCGCACGTGATCATTCTGTCCGGCGAAGGCTACAGCCTGATGTGGCCGGAAGGCGAAGAGCCGCGCCGTTACGACTGGCAAGTCGGATCGATGATCGTTCCGCCGAACCTGTGGTTCCATCAGCACTTCAATACAGGCACCACGCCGGCCCGTTATCTCGCGTTCAAGCATGAAGTGGTATCGATCCGCAATGCGCAAGGCGTACCCAAGGCCTGGATCAGCAAACGGCTTGGCGGCGATCAGATCGACTACGCGGACGAGAGCCCGCTGGTTCGCAACCTGTTCACCGATGCATTGGCAAAACACGGTCTCGAGCCGCGGATGACAGATGCATATCAAGCCGAACTGGCCGATCTGCCTGCGAAGTCCTGATCGGATTTTTTGCATGTGTTGTATGTTGTGGACGAAGACCGATTGTGTTCGCGTTTGTACTTGTTAGTAGATGGGTGTTCGATTATAAGTATTGACAAGCAACCGGGCGGCGCAGGCTGTCCGGAAACTTGAAGAGGTAATTTTTTTCAATCCTAGGAGGCCTATAAGATGTCTATAAGTAAAAAAACATTGATTGCAGCGGCAGTATCGGCTGCATGCGCTCTGCCGCTGATGGCGCAGGCGCAATCGAGCGTGACTGTGTACGGCAAGCTTTATCCGCAGATCAGCAACTACCGCGTGACCGACGCTAGCGCGCCGGGTACTGCAGTGAGCACGTTGAAAGGCGGAACAATCACGGGGACGGCAAAAGCCGACGTGACCGGAACCCAGATGGAGTCGTCGAATTCCCGTTTGGGTTTCCGCGGTACGGAAGACCTCGGCGGCAATCTGAAAGCCATTTTCCAACTGGAGATGGCGCTCGGCGTTGATGACGGCGCGCTACCAACCGCCGGCGTATTATTCGGTCGCGACACATTCGTCGGCCTGTCCGGCGGTTTCGGTACGGTCCGTCTCGGCAGCATGGATACCGTGTACAAGAGTCTCGGCGATACGTTGAGCTTCCTCGGCATTTCGAGCGGTAACTTCGTTGCAACCAGCAATGTCCTGTCGAAGCCGGGCCTCGGCACCAGTTCCTCAGCCAGCTTCCACACCCGTCAAGGCAACAGCATCATTTATGAATCGCCTGAATACGTCGGATTCCAGGGACTGTTCGGCTACTCTTTGGGTGAAGTCGCAGGCAGCACACGCAGCAAGGCAGTAGTTTCGACCGGCGTCAAGTATGAAAAAGGTCCGATTTATGTAGCCTTGATGCACGAGATTCACAACGATCTGTTCGGCGGTTCGAACAACGTGGCCGCAGCTTTATCGAATATCGGAACTGCGGGCGCCACTTCGAAAGACACTGCCACCCGTGTGACCGGACAATACAAATTCACCAGCAATACCCGTGCTGAAGTAAACCTGTCCCGTCTGAAGTATTCGGAATCGGGCGGCACAACCGGCAAGTTCGCGGACTACAGGACCACCACCTGGTCGCTGGGCGCCGAGCACAAGATCGGTGCTTTCACACTGGCAGCTTCGTATGCGCAGGCCAGTGCCGGCGACTGCTCGCTGGTTGGCGGCGTAGCCTGCAGCACGTCGGGACTCGACGGCAAGATGCTTTCCCTGGGCGGTTCCTACGCATTGTCGAAACGCACCGCGCTGTATGCGATATTCGCTAATCTGACGAATGGTGCATCGGCAACCTACAGCAATCTGGGCGGCAGCGCAGCGAAACCTGCTATCGGCGCCGATATCCGTCAAGCCGCACTCGGCATCACCCACTCGTTCTAAAACAGCATTACGGATCGGATTCGCGGCGGAGCATGCCGCGAATCCTTCTCCGGCAGTATCCGGTGCGCGCCGTGCAAACAGCGCGCACCGCTCCTCATAA
>JAQGLW010000126.1 GCA_028292665.1 Herminiimonas sp. | reverse complement strand
GCGCAATCGATGCCGAACCGCGCGTATCGGACAGATTCTGCACCACGATCTGCCATTCGGTTGCGCCGTTATCGATGTCCAGCGTGTCGCCGATTTTGACATTGCGCGACGGCTTGGTGCGTTCGCCTTTCAGCCGCACCTTGCCGGCATCGACCGCGTCGGTGGCGAGCGAGCGGGTCTTGAAGAAGCGGGCAGCCCACAGCCATTTATCGATGCGAACAGTGTCGGTCGTCATTTGGGTGAGAGTTTTTCAGCTGACCAGTAAAAATGGCATCGAACGGTAAAGACTGTATTGTAACCATCCCCGATTCCGAATGCCCGGAAAACGAAATTGCGGCGTGAACCGGGTTTCGCCGCCGCCGGCCGGTCTTCGAAGTTGATGAAGGCAGCGCGGATGAGCGCAGCGTCATTCGGTGTATTTGCCGGACGTGATGACGCGCAGGATGCTTTTGTAAAGCAGATATGCCGCGCCGTACCACGCGCGCCGGTACCACGGTATGTGGTCGAAATCCTCCAGCCTGACCGGCACTCCTTCGGCTACGCCTCGTTCGATATGCTTCCGCAGCGTGCACGCAAATTCGGCATCCTTTACCATGATATTCGCTTCCTGGTTGACGAACAGGCTCAAGCCATCGTAATTGCTTGACCCCACGGTCGCCCACTCGTCATCGACCACCGCGACCTTGCCATGCAGTTGGGTTTTTTGATATTCGACCAGCTTGACGCCGCTCTTGAGCAGTTTCGGATAAAACGAATGCGCAACGGCATCCTGCAGCCTGAACTGCCCGACTCCCAGCAACAATGTCACGTCGACGCCGCGCGCCGCCGCAGACGCCAGCGCATCGCGCAACTTGCGCCCCGGCGCAAAATACGGATTGGCAAGCCATGCGCTTTTCCGTGCATGCCCCAATGCCTGCAGATATGCACGTTGAATAGTGCGGCGATTGCGCAAATTGTCGCGCACGACCAAGCCGGCAAGGGCCGGGGCATCGCTGGCGGTAATCTGCGTTGCGCGCACTCTTTTAAATCTTTTCCAGCGCGTCTTCAATGTCATGCTGCCCAGCCGCGCCCATTGCGCCGCCACTTCCCGATGAATTGCATCCACCAGGGGGCCGTCGATCCGCACCGCAAAATCCCAGCGCGGCGCGGGCAACACCTCGTTGGAGTTATCGTCTGACAGAAGATCGTCATTAATGTTGAGTCCGCCCAGGAAAGCGCGCTTCCGGTCCACCACGCAAATCTTGCGATGCGTGCGCGCCACCCCATTCCGGAACCAGGGATTAAAGCTGCGATGGTGTACGCCGGCTGCCGAAAATTCCTTGTGAAGCAGATTCGATTCGGCGCGCCCGGTGCCGACCCAGTCGGTAATCACGTTGACGATCACGCCGCGTCCGGCCGCGCGCTGCAGCGCAGCCCTGACCTGTTCGCCGGTCTCATCAATGGCAAAGATATACGTCTCCAGGTAAATCTCCACCGCCGCCGCATCGAATGCCTCTATCAGCGCCGGGAAAAATTCGGCGCCGCAATGCAGAAGATCGATACGGTTATTGGCGGTAAAGGTTACCGAACGCATGTATGGGAAGCGGTCCGCAGTGAAGTGGAAATCGAATCGTCGAATGTCCGTCGCGCCATTTTATGCGAACCGCGGCAGCCGGACGAAAAACATGCCGCGAATACAACCTTGATCAAACCATCGCTCATTTGAGAAACAATGTCGCGACGATCGGCGCATGGTCCGACAGCCTGGCCCACATCGGACCATGCAGCACCTGCGCCGATTCGACCGTAAAGCCGCGCACGTAAATCCGGTCCAGCTGCAACAGCGGCAGGGCTGCCGGAAAGGTCCGCGCCGGCTGAATTTTCCGTTCACGGCCGCTCAGTTGCCGCAAATAAGTACGCAGGCCTTGCTTGGTCGAGCGCTCATCAAACACTTCCGTCACACCCAGGCCGGTACGCAGCGCATCGCTCAGATGATTGCCCCAGTCATTGAAATCGCCGGCGATGATGACCGGCGCATTCGCCGGCGCCGAACTTGCCACCGCGCTGATCAACGCTTCCGTCTGCCGCTTGCGGCTGCCGGCAAACAGGCCCAGATGCACTACGTAGCAATGAACGTCGGCATCCGGCGTCTTCAATACGCAATGCAGGATCCCTCTCGCTTCATAAGCATGGTCGGACACATCCTGATTGCGCGCGGATGCAATCGGAAAATTGCTCAACAGCGCGTTGCCATGATGACCATGGTCATATACCGCATTGACGCCGTACGCACTATGCTGCAGGTCGCCCGCCAGAAATTCGTGCTGGCTCTGTGCCGGCCAACTCGCCGCATGACGCAATGCGAGCTGATCATGCCGCCCCTGCACTTCTTGCAGAAATATGACGTCGGCCCCCATTGCAGTAAGCGCCTGCTTCAGCGCATGAATGCGCGGACGGTTGCCGAACGACGAAACTCCCTTGTGGATATTGTAAGTGGCGATGCGAAGTTTCATGGCCCGATCTTGGTTGTGCTTGCTGTACGTTATCGCTATTGCCGCGAAAACGACAACAAATTTTTAATGAAGATGCAATGGCAATTGCAGAATCGCTTCTGCATTCGACGGCGAAAAACATTTATCGGCCGCCTCGATATAAGGCAGCCAAAGATAATTCAGATGCTCGCGCGGCGCCAGTGCAATCGGAATATCGCGCGGCACCAGCAAGCTGAATACATGCTCGATATTTTGTGTAATACCGGGCGCATAACGGTGCCGCCATACAAGATAGATTTCGTAAACGTTGGAAAGTTGCCAGTCGCGAAGGTTATTCAGCGGCACAATCGGTTTTGCTTTCCCTTCCCTTGCGGGGAAAGTCTGGAGTGAGGAGGCAACGCCGGACACCACGATTCCCGTTTCTTCCTCGACCTCCCGTACTGCCGTTTCACTCAGCGGCTCGTCGATCGTATCCTTCGATCCCGTCACCGATTGCCAATAACCGGGTTTATCAGCACGTTCGATCAGCAATACTTCAAGGTCGGCCGTATGAATGACTACCAATACGGATTCGGGGATTTTGTACGAAATGTCCATTCTTCAAAAGGAAATGACTGCCAAACAAAAAAGGCGCGGAATTCCGCGCCTTCATTATGCCGCAAAGCAAACCACTTCAAGCTTTTACCGCCGGCTCCACATTCCGCAGCCGGATATGCAATTCCCGCAATTGCTTCTCATCCACTTCCGACGGCGCTTGCGTCAGCAGACATTGCGCACGCTGGGTTTTCGGAAACGCGATCACGTCGCGGATCGATTCGGCGCCGGTCATCATGGTGACGATGCGGTCCAGGCCGAACGCGAGACCGCCGTGCGGCGGCGCGCCGTATTGCAATGCGTCGAGCAGGAAGCCGAATTTCAATTGCGCTTCTTCGGCGCCGATCTTCAATGCCTGGAACACTTTGCTCTGCACGTCGGCGCGGTGGATACGCACCGAGCCGCCGCCGAGCTCCCAACCGTTCAACACCATGTCGTAGGCCTGGGCAATCGCGCGTCCCGGATCGGTTTCGATGAAGTCTTCGTGCCCTTCTTTCGGCGCCGTGAACGGATGATGCAGCGCGACCCAGCGGTCGCCTTCCTCATCATGCTCGAACATCGGAAAGTCGATCACCCACAGCGGACGCCATGCATCGTCGAACAGGCCGTTCTTTTTGCCGAAATCGCTATGGCCTATCTTGACGCGCAACGCGCCGATTGCATCGTTGACGATCTTCGCCTTGTCGGCGCCGAAGAAAATCAGGTCGCCGTCCTGCGCGCCGGTCTGTTCGATGATTTTCGTCAATGCAGCGTCATGCAGATTCTTGACGATCGGCGATTGCAAACCGTCGCGGCCCTTGGCTTTCTCGTTGACCTTGATATACGCCAAACCCTTGGCGCCGTAGATCGCGACGAACTGGGTATACGCGTCGATCTCGGAACGCGGCATCGCGCCGCCGCCCGGTACGCGCAGGCCGACCACGCGGCCGCCTTCCATGTTGGCGGCACCGGCAAACACCTTGAAATCGACGTCTTTCATTACATCGGTCAGATCGGTGAATTCCAGCTTGACGCGCATGTCGGGTTTGTCGGAACCGTACATTCCCATCGCTGTGGCGAAATCCATCACAGGGAATGGATCGGGCAGATCGACATCGAGCGCCTTCTTGAACACCAGGCGGATCATGTTTTCAAACAGATCGCGGATTTCCTGCTCGGACATGAACGATGTCTCGCAGTCGATTTGCGTGAATTCCGGCTGGCGGTCGGCGCGCAAGTCTTCATCGCGGAAACATTTGGTGATCTGGTAATAGCGGTCGAAGTTGGCAACCATCAGCAATTGCTTGAACAATTGCGGCGATTGCGGCAACGCAAAGAAATGACCGGCGTTGACCCGCGACGGCACCAGGTAGTCGCGCGCGCCTTCCGGCGTGGACTTGGTCAGCATCGGCGTTTCGATGTCGATGAATCCGTTCTCATCGAGAAATTTGCGGACTTCCATCGTGACCTTGTAGCGCAGCCGCAGGTTGTTCTGCATTTGCGGACGGCGCAAATCGAGCACGCGATGCGTCAGGCGCGTCGTCTCCGACAGGTTATCGTCATCGAGCTGGAACGGCGGTGTGACCGACGGATTCAACACTTCCAGTTGCTGGCACAGCACTTCGATCTTGCCGGAGGCGAGATTCGCGTTGGTGGTGCCTTCCGGACGATTGCGTACGACGCCGGTGACGCGCAGGCAGAATTCGTTGCGCACGGCTTCGGCGGTTTTGAATACGTCTGCGCGATCCGGATCGCATACGACCTGCACCAGGCCTTCGCGATCGCGCAGGTCGATGAAAATGACGCCGCCATGGTCGCGCCGGCGATGCACCCAGCCGCACAGGCTGACGGTTTGGCCGAGAAGCGCCTCAGTAGTGAGGCCGCAGTAATGTGTTCGCATTGACATATTCAGGTTCCAATTCAAATTCTTCGAGATCGTTAATCGGCTTCGACCTTGGCCGGATCAACGATTAATTTCTTTTCAAAATACTCGGGCGATACCACGCCCATCGATACGATGTATTTCAGCGCTTCATCGACATTCATGTCGAGTTCGATCGTATCGGCTCTCGGCACCATCAAAAAGAAGCCCGATGTCGGATTCGGCGTGGTCGGCACATAGATGCTGACGTAATCGCCGCGCAAGTGGTTCTTCACATCGCCGCCCGGCACGCCGGTCAGGAAGGCAATGGTCCACGAGCCCTGACGCGGATATTGCACCAGCAGCGCTTTGCGGAATGCATTGCCGGAAGACGAGAACAAGGTATCGGACACCTGCTTCACGCTGGAGTAGATCGAGCTGACGACCGGGATGCGGGTCAGCAGCAACTCCCATGCATATACCAGTTTTTTACCGATGAAGTTGCGCGTCGCCACGCCGGTCACGAAAATGATCAGCAGCGTCAGGATAGTGCCGAGGCCCGGAATACGAAAACCGAACACCGCCTCCGGACGCCACTTTTCGGGCAGCAACAGCAACGACTGATCCATCGTGCCGATAATCAGGTTCAATACCCATAGCGTGATTGCCAAAGGAACCAGAATCAGTAAACCGGTGATGAAGTATTTTCGCATCGTCTTCTATCATTAGGCACGCGGAAAGCGCGCCTGTTCCTGCAATTAAGTGGTTGAGGAAGTGCCAGTAGTGGAAGCGCCTGCAGCAGCGGGCGCAGCAGGAGCGGCAGTAGATGCGCCGGCGGCGGGCGCAGCGGCTGCCGGCGCAGTCTCGGCGGCAACCGCCGGTGCCGTCGTACCCGAACCGCCGCGGAAATCAGTCGCATACCAGCCTGTGCCTTTCAACTGAAAGCCGGCGGCGGTCACTTGTTTTTTGAATGTGGATTTGCCGCATGACAAACACTCCGTCAGAGGCGCGTCTGAAACTTTCTGCAATACATCCTTGGCAAAACCACAGGCTTCGCAGCGATACGCATAAATTGGCATGAAAAATTCCCGCAAAAATCGTCCAAAACCCTGAATTATAAAGGGTTTTTAGTTGAATTTGCGAATGGATTTCTCTCCGGTCCGATTAAACCCCGACTGTTGCAAACCGGTTAATGCGTATGGATCGCCTGCGCTGTCGGACGAACAAGTTGAGGCGCGAGCGAACCGACGATCATTCCGCCGATGCTCATCAGCACCCCGACCAGCTGCGGCGGCCACAATCCTTCCGGCGCCGCTATTTCCAGCAAAATCCACGATGCCAACCCAAGAATCATCGACGCCAGCGCGCCTTGGCGGGTCGCGCGCTTCCAGTACAAGCCGAAAGCCAGCGGCACAAAGGCGGCAACCAGCGTCACCTTGTATGCGTTTTCGACCATTTTATAAATACTCGACTGGGTATTCATCGCGAATGTTGTGACAATTACGGTGAATACCAGAACGACTACGCGCATCAGCAATAAAAACTGCTTGTCGCTTTGTTTGGGAATGATTTCCTTCAGGATATTTTCCGTGAATGTAATGGACGGCGCCAATAATGTCGCGCTCGCGCAGCTCTTGATTGCGGAGAGAAGCGCACCGAAGAACATTACCTGCGCGAATACCGGGACTTTGGTCATGATCAAGGTCGGCAGGATCAGCTGCGGGTCTTTGTCGATCAGGCCGGCGACCATCTTCGGATCGATCAGCGTGGCCGAATATGCCAGAAACATCGGGATGAATGCGAAGCAGAAATACATCACGCCGCCCAAGACCGACGCACGGCCGGCGATTTTTTCGTTTTTGGACGACGATACGCGCTGGAACACGTCCTGCTGCGGTATCGATCCCAGCATCATCGTAATCCATGCGGCAAAGAACCACAGCATTTCCCGTCCGGTGGGCGCCGGCCAGAAATCAAGCTTGCCGGCATTGGCCGCATGCGCGATCACCGCCCCCGCTCCGCCGACCATGCCGGACACTTCCCAGCCGATGTAGAGCATGCCGATCACAATGATGACCATTTGCAGGAAGTCGGTAATTGCGACCGACCACATGCCGCCCATCAGCGTGTAAACCAGCACGCTGGCTGCGCCGATGATCATGCCGACATTCATCGGGATGTACCCGCCGGAAACGACATTGAACACCAGTCCGAGCGCCTTGATTTGCGCTGCGACCCATCCCAGGTAGGAGATGACGATACAGATCGTGACAAGGACTTCCACGGCACGGCCGAATTTTTTCTTGTAGTAATCGCCGATCGTCAGCAAATTCATTCGATACAAGGGCCGCGCAAAAAACAATCCGACAAGGATCAGGCACAAGGACGACCCGAACGGGTCCGCCACCACTCCTCTCAATCCCTCCTTGACAAAGGTGGACGAGATGCCGAGCACCGTCTCGGAACCGAACCATGTGGCGAATACCGTCGCCGTCACCACATACATCGGCAGCGAACGGCCGGCGAGCGCATAGTCTTTCGAAGAGTTGACGTAGCGGGCGGCGTAGAGTCCGATACCGACCGAAATCACCCAATAAAGAATGACGAACCAGATGAGGGCGTTCATGGATTTTCCTTACACGAGAAAAATGAGCGTCAACGAAATTATGAGTCGATAAATTGATGCGGGCATTATAGCGGCAAGACGGGCCTCTTCATGATTGCGGTCCGGCCTTTTTCCCATTTGGCTCGAACATAGGATCGTTTCGTTACGTTGAAGACCGCACGCTATATCCTGCGCCATACCTGCCAGCGTTCTCTCCCCTTGAAGACTGCAATCGAATCGTTTACAGCCTGATTGTCGGTCAATACGAAATACGGACGCAATAGCGCCTGCAATTCGTCCCGATCTGCGCCAAAAGGCGGACCTTTCAATGCAGCGTCAAAGAAAAAGAAACCCGCAAGCAGCCCATCCACAGGAAGAAGCTCTGCCCAGCGCTGAACTACCCGCTCCCATTTCCGGCGCGGCAAAGCGCACAGAAAAGCGCGCTCGTAAATCATCTCTATCGGTTTTTGCGGCACGAATGTGAAGAAATCGGCTTCCAGCACACGCCCGGCCCACGGACCAAGAGCGGCTTGCGCGGCAGCCACCGCCGCCGGCGAAAAATCGATTGCGGTCACATCCCATCCGGCCTCGGACAGATACGCCACTTCGTAACCGATGCCGCAACCCGGTATCAATGCAACCATCGGACCAGGCGCCGCGGCGACGAATTGCTCAAGTGCGGCAGGCACGCCGCCCCGGTCCCACGGCATGAAATTACGCTCGAAGCGCTCTGTCCAGAACGCCGGCGCAGAAGGATCGCCGGTTTGAAACGTCGGCATTTTGCACCCGGTTATCCGAAAAAGTTATACCAATGCATCAATATCTGCACTAAAACAATTCCTCCCAGCAAACCGCCGCAGAAATAAACCGCAACGCCGAGCAACAGGTTGGTGCGTTTTTGCTCGGCAATCAAATGCTTCAGCAAATCGGTGTTTTCCTGCCTGGATTGAGTGCCGTGCGCGATCAAGGCTTGATGTGCCAGCCGCGGCAGTTGCGGCAGTATATGGCTGTAGCGCGGCGCTTCCGCCTTGAATCGCTCGATCAGCCCGCGCCAGCCGAGTTGCTCGTTCATCCAGCGCTCCAGATACGGCTTCGCCGTTTTCCAGAGATCGAGTTCGGGATCGAGCTGGCGTCCGAGCCCTTCGATGTTGAGCAGCGTTTTTTGCAACAGCACCAGTTGCGGCTGAACTTCGACATTGAAGCGGCGCGATGTCTGGAATAGCCGCAGCAACACCTGTCCGAACGAGATATCGCGCAACGGCCGGTCGAAAATCGGTTCGCAGCATGCACGCACCGCGGACTCGAGTTCATCGACGCGCGTTTCTTTCGGCGCCCAGCCGGATTCGATGTGCGCTTCCGCCACGCGCTTGTAGTCGCGGCGGAAGAATGCGAGAAAATTCTGCGACAGATAATCCTTGTCGAAGTCGGTCAACGTGCCGACAATGCCGAAATCCAGCGCGATGTAGCGTCCGAAGGTCGCCGGCTCGACCGACACCAGGATATTCCCTGGATGCATATCGGCATGAAAAAAGCCGTCGCGAAATACCTGCGTGAAGAAAATTTCGACGCCGTCGCGCGACAATTTTTTCAGATCGATGCCTTCCGCAACCAGGCGATCGACTTGTGAAATCGGAATGCCGCGCATGCGCTCCATCACGATCACCGATTCGGAACAGTAATCCCAGTACATTTCCGGCACCGCGAGCAACGCGGATTGCGCAAAGTTGCGGCGCAACTGGCTGCCGTTGGCCGCTTCGCGCATCAGGTCGAGTTCGTCATGCAGATACTTGTCGAACTCGGCGACGACTTCTTTCGGCTTCAGCCGTCTCGCATCGGCCCACAGTCTTTCGATCCATCCGGCGGCGATGTACATCAACGCGACATCCTCGTCGATCGATTTTTTCATGCCGGGCCGCAATACCTTGACCGCGACTTCAGTGCCGTCTTTCAATATGGCGAAATGCACTTGCGCAATCGATGCGGATGCCACCGGGTCGCGTTCGAAATGCGCAAACAAGTCGCTCGGATGCGCGCCGAGAGACTTCTTGATTTGCGCAATCGCGAGATCGGAATCGAATGGCGGCACGCGGTCCTGCAATTTCGCCAGTTCATCGGCAATGTCGGGCGGCATCAAATCGCGCCGGGTCGACAATAGTTGCCCGAATTTGACGAAAATCGGTCCCAGATCCTCCAGCGCACGGCGCAGCCGCTCGCCGCGCGGCGCGGAAATGTCGCGCCAGAAAATGAGCCGGTCAATCAGCATCGCGGCACGCGGCGTGGCGAGACCCGACATTGCAATGTTATCCAGGCCGTAACCGATCGCCACACGCATGATCTTGAGAACCCGCAGGAATTTCAGGATCATGCGGCACCGCCTTTCAGCCGCTCGATGCGCTTGGCCAGCCGCTCGACATCATCGCGCAGCCTGGTCACGTCGCCGGTGAAATCGGCAACGGCCTGCGGGCGCATCAGCATCGGATTCTCTTCCAGGAAATATTCGGCAAAATTTTCAGCAACCTTCCTTTGCGTTGATCCGGCAGTCTCCGCCGCCGCCCTTGCGCCGGCCACCAGCCTGGCCGCCGCGATGTCGCCGACCCATTTGCTCAAGTCTTCTTCGACTTCCCATCGCAACGATTGGCTTACTTGCGAAATCGTATTGGCGAAGTCGGCATCGCCTTCGATTTTTACATACGAAAAAGCGCGTTCGCGGTTTTGCGCGATCAGAGGCAGATCCGATAATTTGACGCGCACGGTCACATTCACCGCTTCGTCTTCCGCAGCCGCTTGCAGCAGGCCGCCGGATGCCACCTTCAACCGGACCGCAATCAATCCGGTATCGATACAGGCAATCTTGCCGGCATGCGCGGCAAGTTTATTCCTGGCCCAGGGTTCCTGGTCCAGCAGATGATTGATAGCGGCAGGAATGAAAGAAGGAGTCATATCCGGAATTTGTTGGAGACAGAGCATGCTGCGCCTAACTCTGTTTCGCAATATATGATAAAAAAACCGCCCGTGACAATTCACGGGCGGTTTCAAGTTTATCAGCTTGCCGGAGGTTATTTCATTTGGCTCAGGATAATTGTTGAATGCCGGCCAATACCCAGCCGCCTTGTCCCGACTTCGGCTTCGACAGGTTCCAGACTTCCGCGAACGGCGTTGCCGGTGCGTTGTCGGATTCCTTGATCATGCCGGTAAACTTCACGCTGGCGAGATAATCGTTGGCGGTTTCCTCGACACCCAGCAATTCGGCATCGAGCGACACCACATCGGTATTGTTGGGCGAAGGACCCCGCTCCTGAATCTGCATTTTCAGCTCGGCAAACATTTCCGGCGTGGTGAATTCACGGATGTCATTGACGTCGGCCTTGTCCCATGCGGCCTGCAAGCGGATAAAGTAGGTTTTTGCATTGCGCAGGAAAGCAGGCACATCGAAATCGGCAGGCACGCCCCATGGCGCATTGCCGGTGCCGGACGACAGGGGCTCGGCCTGCAAGGACGCCGGTTGCGCATAAGGTTCGATACGCGAACCGATTTCCGGCGTGGCGCTTCCGGAATATCCGCCGGCATAGGCCGGCCTTATGTCATTGTCGCCGTTCTTGCGCCGGAACAGGCGCAGCAGGAACATGACCGCGAATGCCAGCAACGCCACCATGAGAATCGTGCTGATCATACTGGCCATTGCGCCGCCCAAACCGAAGTGCGACAGCAATGCGCCCAGCCCCAAGCCGAGCAATGCGCCGCCCAGCATGCCGCGCCATGGACTGGCCGGCTTTGGCGGAACGCCTTGCGGAGCGGCGGCAGGCGCTGCCGGCCGGGTGGCGTTATTCGGTTGAGCCGACTGAGACGGCGCCTGGCGCGTCACGCCTTGCGATTGCCTGCCGAACGATCCGCCGCCGCCGAGCCTCCTGGCATCCGCTTCGGACATCGTGATCGACAATGCACTGATCATGAGCATCAAGACGATAAAGAATTTTTTCATGTGTCTCTCCTAATTGTTTCGGACAGAATACTCTCTGTGCCTGAGCTTGCCCGCTATTCTAAAATTTGATCCCGGTGTGAAGCGCGGCCACACCTGCCGTCAAATTGAAATACTCGACACGCTCCAAACCCGCATCCTCCATCATTTTCTTCAATGCATCCTGATCGGGATGCATCCGGATCGACTCTGCCAGATAACGATAACTGTCGGCATCGCCGGCAATGCGCTTGCCCAGCCAGGGCAGTACTGAAAACGAATACACGTCATACGGCTTTTGCAACGGTTGCCATACTTTGGAAAACTCCAGCACCAGCAGTTTTCCGCCCGGCTTCAACACGCGCCGCATTTCACCCAGCGCCATGTCCTTGTGCGTCATATTGCGTAAACCAAAGGCAACGGTCACGCGGTCGAAATAATTATCGGGAAACGGCAATTTCTCCGCATCGCATAATAAAGTGGGGGTAGACAGGCCATTGTTCAATAGCCGGTCGCGTCCCACCCGCAACATCGATTCATTTATATCGGTCAGCCATACTTCACCGGTGGAACCGGCTTTTCCGGCAAACGCCTTGGCCAGATCGCCGGTGCCGCCTGCTATGTCCAGGACTTTGAAACCCGGACGCACGGCGGCCTGCGCAATCGTGAATGTCTTCCAGAGGCGATGCAGACCGGCAGACATCAAGTCGTTCATCACATCATACTTGGCAGCAACGGAATGGAAGACCTCGGCGACTTTATGCACCTTGTCTTCTTCGGAAACGGTCTGATAACCGAAATGAGTGGTATTGGGCATGGGCTGCAACCTTGTTAATGAAGTTGCATTATACAAGTGCAGACCTCAGGCAAAGGCTTCAGTTCCATGCGATGCTGCCTGCCGGCATTTGCAGGGATAGGTCAATGCGAGTGTCCGCAGCCGTGTCCGCCGGCATCGGGCGCGGTCATCGATGCATCGCGTCCGGTTTCGCGGGTAAATCCTGCCGCTTCCAGGCGCTGCATGTACTCTTCCCATATTTCAGCCTGATTCGTACCCAGCCAGTACAGGTAATCCCATGAGTACATGCCGGTATTGTGCCCGTCGGAAAAAAGCGGCTGCACTGCATAGTTGCCGACCGGCTCCAGCGCGGTGAGTTCGACATTGCGTTTCCCGGTCTGCAGGGTTTCCTGTCCCGGTCCGTGGCCGCGCACTTCGGCGGACGGAGAATAGACTCGAAGCAGTTCGAACGGCAGTGAAAATTGCGCGCCGTCGTCGAACGCGACTTCCAGCACGCGCGACTGCTTGCGTACAGTTAATGCGGTGGGGATCGGTGTCGGCACCGCCTGTTTGGATCCAGCCATGATCAGTTATCCAAGTGAGAAGTATGAAATAGCCGTGCGATCGATTCGCGCAGCGACGGCAGCAATGCCGCGCGCGCTGCCAACGATGGCGCCGAAGGCGTTCTTTGCGCCTGCGTCCAGACGGGGCCGGGAAAGTGCGCATCGTCGGCATAACGCGGAATCAGGTGCCAGTGCAGATGCGGCACCATGTTGCCCAGCGACGCAATATTCATTTTATCCGGCTGCATGACATCGCGCAACGCCGCTTCGACCTGCCAGACCGCATTCATCAACAACCCGCGATCCGATGCCGGCAGATCGGTCATTTCACTGACATGATCGTTCCAGATTACCCGGCAGAAGCCGGGGTACTGCGCATCGTCGACCAGCACGACATGGAATTTTTCATGCCGATGAACGATTTCGCCGCCCGGCTGGTTGCACAATTCGCAATCGGCGTGCTTCGTCATACCAGCACGCGCTCGATGCCGCCGTTATTGGCGCGCGCCACATACTCCGGCAGCCAGTTTTCGCCGAGCAGATGCCTGGCGATTTCGACCACGATGTAATCGGCGACCGTGCCGGAATCGTCGTTGAAGCGCGACAATCCCTGCAGGCATGAAGGGCAGGACGTGAGGATCTTGACCTCGCCGGAAAATCCGTCGGCGCGCACTTTGCCGGCGCCCTTGACCATCTCCGCCTCCTTGCGAAAGCGGACCTGCGTCGACACATCGGGACGCGTGATCGCCAGCGTGCCGGACTCGCCGCAGCAACGGTCGTTCTTCTCTATCTTCTGCGCATCGGCCGTAGCGATCAATGCATTGACCGTCTTCAGCGGATCCTGCAGCTTCATCGGGCTATGGCAAGGGTCGTGATACATGTAGCGGGTACCTGTGACGCCTTCCAGCCGCACGCCTTTTTCCATCAGATATTCATGGATATCGACAATCCGGCAACCGGGGAAAATCTTGTCGAACTCGTAGCCCTGCAACTGATCGTAGCAGGTCCCGCACGACACCACGACTGTCTTGATGTCGAGATAATTCAGCGTGTTCGCCATCCGGTGAAACAGCACGCGATTGTCGGTGATGATCTTCTCGGCCTTGTCGAAATCGCCCGAGCCGCGCTGCGGATAGCCGCAGCATAAATAGCCCGGCGGCAGCACCGTTTGCACGCCGACATTCCACAGCATCGCCTGCGTCGCCAGGCCGACCTGCGAGAACAAACGTTCCGAACCGCAACCCGGAAAGTAGAAAACGGCTTCGGTATCCGCGGTCGTCTTCTTCGGATCGCGGATGATCGGCACGATCTTGTCGTCCTCGATGTCGAGCAATGCCCGTGCGGTTTTCTTCGGCAGATTGCCCGGCATTTTCTTGTTGATGAAATGAATCACCTGTTCGCGCACCGGCGGCTTGCCGTGGGTCGACGGCGGCGCCTTGGTCTGCTTCTTCGCGAATTTTTTCAGGATGTCGTTGCCGAGACGCTGCGCCTTGTAGCCCCAGCCGATCATCACCTGGCGCGTTGCATTGATGGTCGCCGGGTCGGTCGCATTGAGGAAGAACATCGATGCGGCGGTGCCCGGATTGAACGACTTTTTATCCATCTTGCGCAGCAGATTGCGCATGTTCATCGACACATCGCCGAAGTCGATATCGACCGGACACGGCGTCAGGCACTTGTGACATACCGTGCAGTGGTCGGCCACGTCTTCGAATTCTTCCCAGTGCCTGATCGAGATGCCGCGCCGGGTTTGCTCTTCGTACAGAAAGGCTTCGACCAGCAGCGATGTCGCCAGTATCTTGTTGCGCGGCGAATACAGCAGGTTCGCGCGCGGCACATGGGTCGCGCATACCGGTTTGCATTTGCCGCAGCGCAGGCAATCCTTGACGCTGTTGGCAATTGCGCCGATGTCGCTTTGCTGCATGATCAGCGATTCATGGCCCATCAAGCCGAACGATGGCGTGTAGGCATTGCGCAGATCGGCGTTGAGTTCCGGCAAACTCATCAGTTTGCCCTTGTTGAAACGTCCTTCCGGATCGACGCGCTGCTTGTATGCGCGGAAATCGCCGATCTCGTCTTCCGTCAGAAACTCCAGCTTGGTGATGCCGATGCCATGCTCGCCCGAGATCACGCCGTCGAGCGAACGTGCCAGCACCATGATGCGCGCAACCGCCGTATGCGCAACCTGCAACATCGCGTAATTGTCGGAGTTGACCGGAATATTGGTATGCACATTGCCGTCGCCGGCATGCATGTGCAATGCGACGAATACGCGGCTGCGCAACACCTGCTTGTGAATCGCGGCGCACTCGTCGAGAATCAGCTTGAACGCCGCGCCGCTGAAAATCTGCCGCAACTGCGTGCGCACTTCCGCTTTCCACGACACCCGCAACGTCCGGTCCTGCGCGAGATGGAATACCGTGGCATCGGGCTGCTGTTGCAAACGCTGGTCGAACTCGGCCGTCAGCGTTTCAAGGCCGAGCGCAGCCAGTTCGGTCTTTGCTTCGCGCAGCGGCTTGTCGAGTTGCGACAGCAGATAAGACCAGCGCGCATGTGTCGCTTCGAGCAATTGTTCGGCCTGGTTGACGCGGTCTTCCAGCAATTCTGCTGCGGGAATGTCGTCGCCATCCGCATCTTCGCTCTTGCCCAGCGGCAGATTGCCTTTGGCGAAAAAGCCGCGCAGTTCGGCCAGCAATTGCAGCTTGTTCTGAATCGACAATTCGATATTGATGCGCTCGATGCCGTCGGTGTATTCACCCATGCGATTGAGCGGGATCACTACGTCTTCGTTGATCTTGAACGCATTGGTGTGCTTGGAAATGGCCGCGGTGCGGGCGCGGTCGAGCCAGAATTTCTTGCGCGCTTCCGGGCTGACTGCGACGAAGCCTTCGCCGACCCGCGTGTTGGCGATGCGAACCACTTCGGAAGCGGCTTGCGCCACCGCATTCTCATCGTCTCCGACGATATCGCCGAACAAGGCCATTTTCGGCATGATGCCGCGCTTGGACTTGGTTGCATAACCGACCGCGCGCAAATAACGCTCATCCAGATGTTCGAGACCCGCCAGGACCGCGCCGCCTTTTTTTGTCTCGGCGTCGAGGTAATCCTTGATTTCGACAATCGATGGAATCGCATCGCGCGCCTGGCCGAAGAATTCCAGGCAGACCGTGCGCACATGCTTCGGCATCTTGTGCAAAATCCAGCGCGCCGACGTGATCAGGCCGTCGCAGCCTTCCTTCTGCACGCCGGGCAGGCCTGCGAGGAATTTGTCGGTGACGTCCTTGCCCAGGCCCTCCTTGCGGAAGGTGCGCCCTGCGATTTCCAGCACCTCGGTCCTGAACGGCTCGTTTTGCCTGCCCTTCTCGCCCGGATGAGTCCATTCGAGCTTGAATTTCGCGATCGGCGCATCATGGATTTTGCCGAGGTTGTGTTCGAGCCGCGTGACCTCGAGCCAGTCGCCGTTCGGGTCGACCATGCGCCAGCTTGCCAGGTTGTCGAGCGCAGTGCCCCACAACACGGCTTTCTTGCCGCCGGCATTCATTGCGATATTGCCGCCGATGCACGATGCATCCGCCGACGTCGGGTCCACCGCGAACACGAAACCGGCTTTTTCAGCCGCATCGGCTACCCGCTTGGTAACCACGCCGGCGCCCGAATAAATCGTTGCGTATTCCCGATCGACGCCGGGCAGCATCGTCATTTCGACGGCGCCCAGCTGTTCCAGCTTTTCGGTATTGATGACAGCCGACAATGGCGTCAACGGTATCGCGCCGCCGGTATAACCGGTGCCGCCTCCGCGCGGAATGATCGTCAGGCCGAGTTCGATGCAACCCTTCACCAGACCCGCCATCTCGTCTTCGGTATCCGGCGTCAGCACCACGAATGGATATTCGACGCGCCAGTCGGTCGCATCGGTGACATGCGACACCCGCGACAGGCCGTCGAACTTGATGTTGTCCTTGGCGGTATAGCGGCCGAGCACGCGGTTGGTGCGTTTGCGCAAGTCGTAAACCTGGCGGAATTCTTCGCCGAAATCGGCAACCGCTTTGCGGGCGGCATGCAACAAGCCTTCCACGCTCGCACTACGGCGCTTCGCATCCGCATCGCCGACATCGGCCAGATCGGTCGTCATGCGGCGCTTGTCGATTTCGCTCAGCCGATGATTGAGCGCGTCGATCAACGCCTGGCGGCGTTTCGGATTGTCGAGCATGTCGTCCTGCAGATACGGATTGCGCCGCACCACCCAGATGTCGCCCAGAACTTCATACAGCATTCGGGCCGAACGACCGGTCTGGCGCGCGCCGCGCAGCACGTCGAGCAAACGCCACGACTCTTCGCCCAGCAGGCGGATCACGATTTCGCGATCGGAAAACGATGTGTAGTTGTACGGAATCTCGCGCAGGCGCGCGGGAAGCGCGCCGTCGGGCGCGTCGGAAAGAAGAGCTTGGATTTGTGCGGGGGCGTTCATCAGTGGGGGAAATGGACTAACGCTAAACAGGCATTTTAGCGTATTGCGCTGCGCCACGCGGCATCACCCTTATGATCCATACGGCCAAATGACGCAAAAAGATCAATTAACAGGTTGTCAGCCCAGCCAGCCCGCGATTTGCCGCCAGAAACCGTCCGGCACGTACAACAGCAAACCGGTCATCGTCACATAACGCAAGAATTTGCCAATAGCCATGTAGAGGACGCTTGGCCAAAACGGTATTTTGAGCCATCCGGCCAGCGTGCAGATCGGATCGCCGATGCCCGGCAGCCACGCCAGCAGCATCGTTTTTGCGCCGAAGCGTTCGAGCCAGCCGAACCAGCGGCTTTTTCGTTCCTTCGCGAACGTCTGCTTCGCGCTGTACCCCATCCAGTAATCGATCATGCCGCCCAGCGTATTGCCCAGCGTCGCCACCAGAATCACCGGCCAGAACAGCGCGCCGTTGGCCTTGACGACTGCGAATACGGCGGGTTCCGACCCGAGCGGAACCAAGGTGGCCGATACCATGCTGATGATGAAAACCGATGACAGTCCGACCTTCGGCATTGCCAGAATCCCTAACAGCCAATGGATTGCGGATTCGATCATTGAGTAAGTATAAAAATTAGATGGATTTTCAAGGGCGGACGTTGATGGAAATTAGTCGAGCGCCGTTCGTCCTGACCGGCATCGACGCATGAACCGCCATGATCGGGCGCGACAAATTTAAAACAAGATTCAAGCCCGGGCAAGGTGTCCATTATAATGATCCGCTGATCCGCACGCGCTCTCTTTTACACAGCGTGCCTATGACACCGAACCTATGACTATCGATTATCTCCAGAAAATCCTGACTGCCCGCGTCTACGACGTAGCCATCGAAACCCCGCTCGAGCTTGCGCCGACACTGTCGGAACGCATGGACAACCAGATCTACTTCAAGCGCGAAGACATGCAAAGCGTGTTCAGCTTCAAGCTGCGCGGCGCATATAACAAGATGGCTAACCTGACGCCGGCCCAGATCAAGCGCGGCGTCATCTGTGCGTCGGCCGGCAACCACGCGCAAGGCGTTGCGCTGTCCGCATCCAGACTCGGCTGCCGCGCCGTAATCGTGATGCCGACCACGACGCCGCCGGTCAAGATCGAAGCGGTCAAGGCGCGCGGCGGCGAAGTCGTTTTGTTCGGCGATTCTTATACCGATGCGTACCAGCATGCGCTGACGCTGGAAAAGAAACTCAAGCTGACCTTCGTCCATCCGTTCGACGATCCGGATGTGATCGCCGGGCAGGGCACGATCGCCATGGAAATCCTGCGGCAGCATTCGGGGCCGATCCATGCGATTTTCGTCGCAATCGGCGGCGGCGGGCTGATTGCCGGGATTGGCGCGTATGTCAAGGCGGTGCGTCCCGAGATCAAGGTCATCGGCGTGCAGACTACCGATTCCGATGCGATGGCGCGCAGCCTGAAAACAGGGCGCCGCGTAACGCTGACCGACGTCGGCCTGTTTTCCGACGGCACCGCAGTCAAGCTGGTCGGCGAAGAAACCTTCCGCCTCGCCAGGCAATACGTCGACGACATCATCGTAGTCGACACCGATGCCGTCTGCGCCGCGATCAAGGATGTATTCCAGGATACGCGCAGCATTCTGGAACCGGCTGGCGCCCTGGCCGTCGCCGGCGCAAAAGAATATGTCGAGCGCGCCAGGCTTGCTAAAAAGCCGATCAGGAACGAGACGCTGGTTACGATCGCGTGCGGCGCCAACATGAACTTCGATCGGCTGGGTTTCGTCGCCGAACGGGCCGAAGTAGGCGAAGCGAGAGAAGCGGTGTTTGCGGTGACGATCCCGGAAGAGCGCGGCAGCTTCAGGCGCTTTTGCGAATTGATCGGTCCGCGCAGCGTGACCGAGTTCAACTACCGGATCAGCAATGAGAAGGAAGCGCATGTATTCGTCGGCATCCAGATTGCCAACCGCAGCGAACCGGACAGGATTACCAAGAATTTCGAGAAGCACGGTTTCAAGACGCTCGATCTGACGCATGATGAACTGGCCAAGCTGCATATCCGCCACCTGGTGGGCGGCAAGAGTCCGCTCGCGCATGACGAGTTGTTGTATCGTTTCGAGTTCCCCGAGCGGCCGGGCGCGCTGATGCGTTTTCTCGACAGCATGGCGCCGAACTGGAATATCAGTCTGTTCCATTACCGCAACCAGGGCAGCGACGTCGGCCGCATCCTGGTCGGCTTGCAGGTGCCGAAAAAAGAAATGAAATCGTTCCGCGCGTTTCTCTCGACCCTCGGTTACCGCTACTGGGATGAGAGCGACAACCCGGTTTACAAACTATTCCTGTAGCAGGCTTGCCCGCTGTCCGAAAGGGAATCGCCATGCAACGTCCGATTGCGCAATACCGCTATTACGACTTTGTCATGGCAGCCTTCGTCACGGTACTGCTCTGCTCGAATCTGATCGGTGCAGCCAAGGCCGCGGAAGTAACCCTGCCCGTTGTGGGCACCATCAGTTTCGGTGCGGGCGTGCTGTTTTTTCCGGTGTCTTATATTTTCGGCGACGTCCTGACCGAAGTGTATGGCTACGGACGCGACCGGCGCGTCATCTGGGCCGGCTTCGGCGCACTGATTTTCGCCGCCGTCATGTCGACGGTCGTACTGTCGCTGAAGCCTGCGGCGGATCCTTTCAACAGCGACTATCAGACGCATTTGAACGCGGTGTTCGGCAATACGCCGCGCATCGTCGCCGGTTCGATGATCGCATTCTGGTGCGGCAGCTTCGTCAACAGTTATGTAATGGCGAAGATGAAAGTGCGGATGCAGGGCCGGCGATTATGGATGCGCACCATCGGCTCCACCATTTGCGGCGAATTCGTCGATTCCAGTCTGTTTTACGTCATTGCGTTCTACGGCATCTGGTCCAACCGGCAATTGCTGAGCGTAATCGTTGCGCAATATGTATTGAAGACCGGCTGGGAAGTCGTAATGACGCCGGTGACCTACAAGGTCGTCGCTTTCCTGAAACGGAAGGAAAACGAGGATTATTATGATCGCGGGACCGACTTCAATCCGTTCAAGTTAAGCGCCTAGAGCAAAACGACAGCCAGGCAAATCTGGCAAAATGCTGTTTTAAGCCTCACTGCCGGAACATGACCATCCCTCCCAACACGCCGGAAGCGTCGCCGCTCGGCAAACCTGCCGCCTACCAGTCGCAATATGCTCCTTCGTTGCTGTTTCCGATCGCACGGCAGGACAAGCGAAATGAAATCGGCGTCACCGGCACGCTGCCGTTCTTTGGCGTCGATATCTGGAACGCTTACGAAGTATCGTGGCTGAACCTGCGCGGCAAACCGCAAATCGTCATTGCGACCGTCACCGTACCGGCCGATTCGCCCAACATTATCGAATCGAAATCCTTCAAGCTTTATCTGAATTCGCTTAACCAGACCAGACTGGCCGGAACCGATGCACTGCTGGAATTGCTGCGTGCGGATCTGTCGACCGGATTCGGCGCGCCGGTACATGTTGCACTGACCGCACCGGACGCTTTTTCCAAGCTGAAAATGGGCGAACTGGAAGGCTTGCTGCTCGATCGGCTGGATATCGAAGTTACCGAATACACGCCGGATCCGGCGCTGTTGCAAGCCAATCACGATGAATCGCCTGTGGAAGAAACCCTTGTGTCGCACTTGTTGAAGTCGAACTGCCTGGTGACTGGTCAGCCGGACTGGGGCAGTGTGCAAATTCAATACGTCGGCCCGCCGATCAATCAGGAAGGCTTGCTCAGGTATCTGATCGGTTTCCGTGACCATAATGAGTTCCACGAGCAATGCGCGGAGCGGATTTTCATGGATATATTACGCTGCTGCAAGCCGCAGAAGCTGGCGGTTTACGCGCGCTATACCCGACGTGGCGGACTCGATATCAATCCATGGCGCAGCAATTTCACGACTGGGCAACGGCCTCCGAATTTGCGTAATGCACGTCAATGATGAATAGACGATAAGGGCTGTGAAGCCTGCAGACGATCTTTGACACTCCCGGCAAACCGCAACAAATATTGTTAAACAATCCGGAAATCAAGCACCGGCTTGAGCAAACATGAAAAAACCTTGCCGAATGTCATTGCCGCCGGGCCTGATTAAGCCTAAAGTTGGCTGAAAGATAGCTAAACTTGGGATGTCTGGCGATGCTGACAATATGACGGCGACCTGTTTTACAACGCTTGAATTTTTCAGGGGCGATTACCTAAAAATAGGCCTATAATTCACAGCGAAATATATTTTTGTGCATTGCACCATGACCCATTTCAGCCAAATTCTCCCTCTCAAAAATGTTGCCCTCGATTTGGACGTTTCCAGCAAGAAGCGTGCGTTCGAACAGGCCGGACTGATTTTTGAAAATAATTTCGGAATTGCCCGCTCAACGGTATCGGACAACCTGTTCGCGCGCGAACGCCTGGGTTCGACCGGATTAGGGCATGGCGTCGCAGTGCCGCACGGCCGGATCAAAGGATTGAAAGCGCCTATAGCGGCTTTCGTACGGCTGGCGGAACCGATACCATTCGAATCGCCTGACGGACAACCGGTCAAACTGCTGGTTTTCCTGCTGATCCCTGATCATGTGACGCAACAGCATCTGGAAATCCTGTCGGAAATCGCCGAAATATTTTCCGATGACGCATTTCGGACGGGGCTGGCGACCGACCCGGACGCAGCATCGGTACATGCGCGCATCATCGGATGGCAATCAAGCCTGCAAAATGTCGCTTAGATTTTCGTATGGATGTGCGGGTGATGCGGGTTGATTTGGGGTGCAGGGCAAGATGCGAGGAGCACAGTGTGGCGAGCCACACAAGTGATGAGCAACGCCGCGATGCGCCCCAAGGCGGCCCGCAACACCCATGCACCCATATGAAAACCGCTCCAAGTAACGTATTATCGGCATAATCAGGCATGCCTATCGCTTCCCTTCACGTGATCCATCATGCCGCTTTCAACACCACTGTCGATTCAGCAACTCTACGACGATAACCGCGAAGCTCTGGAATTAGGCTGGTTTGCCGGATTCCCGGGCGGCGAACGCTTGATTTCCGGCGACGCCGCATCCGCCGCCGATCAGGTCGGGCATTTGAATCTGATCCATCCGGGCCGCATCCAGATTTTCGGACATCAGGAAACCGAATATTACAAGCGCTTGTCGCCCGCCGCGCGCGAACAGCAGACCGCAGAACTGGTAGCCGGCGAACCGCCCGCATTCATCATTGCGCAAGGGCTGGAGACGCCGGCATATATCCTGTCGGTCTGCGACGAGAAAAATATTCCGCTGTTTTCGACGCCGTTGCCGGCAGCGCAGGTGATCGATTATCTGCGCGTCTATTTATCGAAAAAGCTGGCGCAGCGCATCACGATGCATGGCGTTTTCATGGATGTGCTGGGCGTCGGCGTACTGATTACCGGCGAGTCCGGCCTCGGCAAGAGCGAACTTGGACTGGAACTGATTTCACGCAATCACGGCCTGGTGGCCGACGATGCAGTGGAATTCGCCCGGATTGCGCCGCACATGATCGAAGGCCGCTGTCCGGCGCTGCTGCAGAATTTGCTGGAAGTGCGCGGCCTGGGTTTGCTCGATATAAAAACCATTTTCGGCGAGACTGCCGTGCGCCGCAAAATGCGTCTGAAACTGATCGTTCATCTGGTACGCCGCAGCACTCTCGAAGAAAATTACGAGCGTTTGCCGCTGCATTCCCAGACGGAAGATGTGCTTGGCCTGCCGATTCGCAAAGTCGTCATCCCGGTCGAAGCAGGCCGCAACCTTGCGGTTCTGCTGGAAGCGGCTGTGCGCAATACCATTCTGCAACTTCGCGGCATCGATACGCTCAAGGACTTCATGGAGCGGCAGCAAAAAGCGATGGGCAACGAATAGCGCCCGATACATGCTCGCATATCCATACGCAGTTTTTGCCGCGCTCCTGACAAGACCGGCCGCTTCCATGGCTTTACCGCATATGCCGTGCGCCACTTTTTGCGGGCGCATGCGGTATCATCATCCTTATGCGCATTATCCTTATTACCGGCATCTCCGGCTCTGGTAAATCGGTCGGCCTGAACGCACTTGAAGACGCAGGTTATTTCTGTGTCGACAACCTGCCGCCGACATTATTGCGCGCCCTGGTTGCAACCCGCATCAATGAAGGCGCGCTTACGCTGGCGGTAGCGGTCGACGCCCGCAGCGCAGTGTCGCTGACCGGGTTACCGGCCGATATAAAATGGCTCAAGGACCAAGGGCATGATGTGAAGGTCTTGTTCCTAACCGCAAAGACGGAATCGCTGATCACCCGATTTTCCGAAACGCGACGCAGCCACCCGCTGTCCCATCGCATCAGTTCAGCCCAGAACCTGGCCGATCGCCCCACTCTTGTCGAATGCATTCGCACTGAGCGCGAGATGCTCGGCGCCATCGAAGGGCTGGGCCATGTGATCGACACCTCGGGATTGAGCGCCAACAAATTGCGCACCTGGATCAAGGACCTGGTAGGCGCCGAAGGGACGCCGCTGACCTTGCTGTTCGAGTCGTTCGCATTCAAGTTCGGCGTGCCGCTCGATGCCGACCTGGTGTTTGACGTGCGTGTTCTACCCAACCCTTTTTACGATTTGAATTTGCGGCCGCTGACCGGCAGGGATGCGCCCGTTATCGAATTTCTGGATGCGCAACCCGATGTCGCGAATCTGCTGGGCGATATACGCGCATTTATCGAAAAATGGCTGCCTGCCTTCAAGAACGACAACCGCAGCTACCTGACTGTCGCGATCGGCTGTACCGGCGGGCAGCACCGATCGGTCTATTTTGCCGAGCACCTGGCTCAATATTTCCAGGAAGCGGCGCGCGTCGTACTGCGGCACCGGGAACTTGCTTGACGAGTCGCCGGACGATGGCACCGCATTTCCCCTGATATCGCAACCAGCACCGCAATGCCATCCATTCATCTTGTCCCATACTTCAATCATGCTTAAAGAAACCGCGTGGCTTCCTCTATTTCCGCTCAATACAGTGTTGTTTCCGGGCGGAGTCCTGCCGCTGAAAGTGTTCGAGACACGCTACGTCGACATGATTCGCGAATGCATGAAGCAGCAAGCGCCGTTCGGCGTGGTAAGGATCAAATCGGGGCAGGAAGTCGGACTTGCGGCCGAACCGGAAACGGTGGGATGCCTGGCCCGTATCGAGCAATGGGATATGCAGGATCTCGGCGTGCTGTTGTTGCGCACGCTGGGCGGCGAACGGTTTCGGATCGTTGACACTCGCGTGCTGCCGGACCAGAGGCTGGAAGCGCGCATTGAAATGATTGCAGCCGATTCGGCGGTGGCAGTCACGAGCATGCATGTCAGTTGTGCGAAAGCGCTGAAGGTCGTGATCGAGGACATCAACCTCAAGGGACGCGCCGAACAGGGCGATGCATTCATCAGCCCCTTCGCACAGCCGATTCAACTCGACGATACGGGCTGGGTCGCCAACCGGTGGTGCGAAATCCTGCCGATACCCCTGAAAGCCCGCCAGAAATTGCTTGAGCTGGAAAATGCGCAAAGCCGGCTCACCATCGTCTATCAATATCTGCAGCAGCACAAAATTCTCTGATGCCGCGCAGAGACTGCGCCGCCCCGCATGAATATCAAACGCAATCGGCCAGCAGATCGGCTTCACGGAAAACCGCCAGCAGCAGTTTCTTGACCGGCGCCGGCAACGGCGCCTGCGCCAGCCGATCGATATCGTACCAGACGTGATTGATTTGCCCTGCAAGATCCAGGCGGCTGGCAATCGTTATCCGATACGGCGATACGTGCAATTTGAAGTGGGTGAACCCGTGTGAAAACGGCTGCAGGCGCTCATACGAAGCAAGACGGCCGAACGGAGCGATAGCGCGTGCAATGACGGTTTCAAGCGGCGCGGTATCGCTGCCGTCTTCCGTGCCGCCTGCCAGCCTGTCGAGTTCCGGCAACGACAGCAGCCCGCCCCAGATACCGATGTCGGGACGCTGCTCGAGCAGCACCTGGTTGCGGTCGGCGATTACCAGCATGGCGGCATGTTTTTCAGGGATGGTTTTTTTCGGTTTGCGCACCGGCAATTGTTCGACACGGTCCGTGGCAAAAGCCGTACAGCATTGCGCCAGCGGACAAGCCGCGCACGACGGCCTGCTCCGGGTGCAGAGCGTCGCTCCCAGATCCATCAAGCCCTGGGTGTACGCCTCCACTTCGTCTGACGGCATCAGCGCTTCGGCACGGCGCCATAACACTTCCTCGACCTTCTTTTCGCCGGGATATCCATCGATGCCGAATACCCTGCAAAATACCCGCTTTACATTACCGTCGAGGATTGCAGCGCGGGTGCTGTAAGCGAACGCGGAAATCGCCGCAGCGGTGGAGCGGCCGATTCCCGGCAAGTCCGCCAGCAGTGAAGTGTCGGCAGGAAAAATGCCTCCGTATTCGGTGCAGATGCGCTGCGCGCATCGGTGCAGATTGCGCGCGCGCGAGTAATACCCCAGGCCGCTCCAATGCGCCATCACGTCTTCGGCAGGCGCCGCGGCAAGCGATGCGATATCGGGGAAGCGTAACAAAAACCGCTGATAGTAAGGAATGACCGCCGCCACCTGCGTCTGTTGCAGCATGATTTCGGAAAGCCATATCCGGTATGCGTCGCGCGTATTTTGCCAGGGCAACGCATGGCGGCCGTGCTGTTTTTGCCACTTGACCACAAGCGCGGAAAAAGCCGGACCGGCCGCTTTTTCTCCGGGCATGGAATCCGACTGTGCAACGGACTTTGCGGCGCCGGCATGCGCGCCAACTGTTCTTTTCATCTATGCCGCGACTTTAAGCGAATCGAGTTCTTCCGTAATTGCATTTTTCAGTTCCGCCTCAAGCGCCGCCAGCGTTCTTCTTTGCACTTCCAGTTCCGCCTGCATTTTTTCGAGCGATGCGACTTTCTCTTCCAGCCCGTCGGTCGCGACATGAATTCTCTCGATCGACTGCCTGCGCCGCTTCAGTTGTCCCTTATGTTCGCGAATCTGCGCTTCCAGCGGCGCCATCACGACTTTCAACCATGCTTCGACATCGCGGTTGGCCAACAGGAAAGTTTGCTTGACGCGGGAAGCGATGGAATCGAAAAACTTTTGCATCAGCACGACCTGCGGCGTCGTCATCAACACGGCGGTACCGAACTGTTTCTGGTACACGCCTTCGATCATCGCGATTTCCTTGCGGTATTTATCCAGCGAGAACGGCATCGGCGTCGATAGCGCCAACCCGTGTTCGGTTGAAAACTTGCGGTACATCACCGTCATCATTTCGGTGATTTCATCCGTCTTTTGCCCGGATAAAATCAGATTGTTCTGTATCTGGTCGAAGAAACGCCGCACGGCTTCACGCATGCCTAATGAAAACATGCTCTTGTTCATCCCCTGCCGCGCCTTGCCGATTTCCTCTTTGAGCACATCCATGCCGAGATGCGTGAATACTTCGGTCGACAGACGCGCGAATACCGCACGCGTGCCCTGCAGTTTCAACAGGCTGCCGTCGAATTCCTTTTTTTCCATATCGATGCGCTTCATCATATGGACCACGATATTCTCGTTTTTCCCGCGCAGGCTTTTTAGTTCCACCAGTTGCTCGACCACATTGCGCGTACGGGAAGACAATAATGCCTGCTTCGATGCGGCCAGCTCATCGATGTCGATGGCCAGCTGTGCACGGATGATGTCCTGTTTTGCGGGAATCAATTCATCGGACAACGCGGCTTCCAGTGCCGGCAACCGGCTCTTGGCCAATAACGGCGCGTCTCGATTGATCTTGCCAACCAGGCCCTTTTGCGCCGAGACCGGAAATACCTGCTGCTGCGTCAGCCCGAGCGTATTTGCGACGCTCGCCACCTGACCGGCAATTTGTTCATCAACCTCGGCCGGCGTGCGCAATTCATCCCACATGCTGTCAATCTTGTTCAGCACCACCATGCGGCCCGGGCCAGTGCCGATGTGATTGCGCCATACTTCGATATCGCTCTTGGTCACGCCGGTATCGGCGGCCAGAATGAACAGCACCGCATGCGCATTCGGGATCAAATTCAATGTCAGTTCCGGCTCGGTGCCGATTGCATTCAAACCCGGCGTGTCGACAATGATCAATCCCTCTTTCAGCAACGGATGCGGAAAGTTGACGATCGCATGCCGCCACTGCGAAACCTCGACCATGCCGTCGTCGCTGACCGTCAGCCCGATATCCGGATCGTCTTCGTCGTACAAACCGTAATTTTTCGCATCTTCGATCGACACGCGCTTGGTCAGGCTCACTTGCTTGAATGCTTCAAGCATGCCGTCGCCGGATGAAATATCGAGCGGCAATACCGTCCACACATGATTTTGCTCCTTGAAGTCGCTGGTGGACTGCGACTCGGCGCGGGTTTCGATCGGCAGCAGGCGAATCGATGGGGGAAAGGTTTCGTCGTACAGCAATTCGGTCGGACACATCGTGGTGCGGCCGGCGGAAGAAGGCAGGATACGCTGGCCGTAATCGGCGAAAAAAATCGCATTGATCAGTTCGGATTTGCCGCGCGAAAATTCGGCCACGAAGGCAATCGACAACTTGTCTTCGGCCAGCCTGCCGAGTGCTCTCGAAATGCGCTGGTCGCTTGCGGCATCCGACAAGTCCATCGTGCCGACCCACGCGCGATAGCGTTCGAGCGACGCCATGACCCCGCTGCGCCAGATGCTGTATTCCCGGAACTTCTGGACCAGATTACTCACGTTATCCCCAATTTATACAGTTGCATTGCCCCAAATCTAGCATTCGTTCTCATTTTTGACAATTTACGCAGTAAAACGTCGAACGCTGTCCCTGCCTGATTTGCCGCACTGCGGCGCCGCATATGCGGCACGGTTGCCCGGCACGATCATAAACGAAATAACTTTGCTGAAAATATCCGGACTGTCCGTCGGCGCCGATAAAATCCCGCAGCGTGCTGCCGCCCTGCTCGATAGCGGCGGCCAGGATGCGGCGGATCGCCTGCGCCAGTTTCTCGTAGCGCACCAGTCCGATACGGTGAGCCGGCGTATTGGGATTGATACGCGCCTCGAACAGGCTTTCGGATGCGTAAATATTGCCGACGCCGACCACGATGTCTCCTGCCAGCAACACTTGTTTGATCGCTGCGGTGCGGTTGCGCGTATTCCGGTATAGCAGTTGCGCCGAAAACAGGTCTTCCAGCGGTTCCACGCCCAGCCCCCTGAGCAACGAATGCTCGTCGATCGCCCCCTCCTCTTGTCCATGCCACAACACCGCACCAAAACGGCGCGGATCGGTCAGCCGCATCAACCGGCTGCCGATCACCAGATCGAAATGATCATGCTTTTGCGGCGGAGCGGAAAGCGGCAGGATCCGCAAATGGCCCGACATGCCGAGATGGACGATCAGCGTGCCGTGATCGAACCGGATCAGCAGGTATTTGCCGCGCCGGCCGGTGCTGCGTATCGTGCGGCCGGACAGCCGCTGCGTCAAATCGGCAGGGAACGGCCAGCGCAATCCGCTGTGACGCAATGCGACGGCAGTGACGATGCGACCTTCCAGATGCGGCGCGATGCCACGTCGAGTGACTTCAACTTCGGGTAATTCAGGCATGGTTAAAGCACAATATTTTATGCAAGGACAGATTTCAGAATGGAAATATGACGCTGACGCATTGGGTTGGCTAAATCGGTTTCAGTTCCTGGAAATTGCATCCGGTTGCACCTGGATTAAACAATAATCCGGCAGCCGCATTCCGGCGCACACAGAGTCGCCTTGTTGGGCGTAAAATCGACTCTTGCCCGATCAGCCAGGACTATCCCTTGAAAAATCTTCTCGTCATTGTAACTCTGTCGGCCATGTTGTCCGCATGTGCGGGAGCAATGCGCCAATCCGACACCAAAGCGGATTACGCCGCTGCGACCACCGTAGTTGCGGAGGGGCCGTCAGCGTCAGATTCAGGATTTATCGCACCGCGCAAACTGCGGGTCAAATCGCGAACGCCGGTGACCGACGATCCGCTGCCTTCGGCTGAATTGAGCGAAGATATTCTCTTCAAATATCTGGCGGCGGAAATTGCCGATCAGCGCGGCAGCTGGCAAGCGGCGTACATCAACATGCTGAGCATCGCGCAGCAGACGCGCGACCCGCGTATTGCGCGCCGCGCGGCGGAAATCGCGCTGAATGCAAAGCGTCCCGAGGAAGCGCTTGCGGCAATCGGTCTGTGGCGGGAATTGGCGCCGCATTCCGAAGAAGCCGCGCAATATTACCTTGGCTTCATCGTGTTGGGCGACAATCTGGCGGAAGCCCGGCCGATTTTGCAACAACGCCTGAAAGAAACCCGTCCGCCCCTGCTGGGCGCATCCATATTGCAGATACAGCGCCTGCTGGCGCGCGCCAAGAACAAGAGTGCGGCATTTTCGCTGCTCGAGGAAGTGCTGGC
>JAQGLW010000128.1 GCA_028292665.1 Herminiimonas sp. | reverse complement strand
GCACGATTGCAATTCTCTAGGTAGTCATTTCTGCTTGTGTAGTGATCGCAATTCTAGAGCGGTTTTCGTATCAGTGTATGGGCGCTGTGGGCCGCTTTGGAGCGCATGGCGGCGTTGTTCGTCGCTTATGTGGCTGGCCACACTGCGCTCCTCGCGCCTTGCCTTGCACCCCAAACCAGCCCGCATCACCCCACACTGATACGAAAACCGCTCTAGAAATCGCAAAGAGCAAAATATTTGCTTACGTGCGCATTGCTTCACTTCCACTAACGTCATTTCCGGCTTTTATCTGTATGTACTTTGAATTCAATATATCGTGATTGGAATCGCGTCATTCTTGTTCCTTTCCACTATCTGGCTTGACATCAAGTAATACGTAAAATATATTGTAACGGTAGATAAAACTTTGTATCGACAGGGGATCCGATAGCTAATAGATTTAATAGAGCGCTCATTGATTTCCCAAGTACCCAGATAAGACACTAGAGGACTTCTGTCACGACTTTGCCGTAGCTCTATCGAAACGTATTTAACCAAAGGCGATGAGTTTTATTTTTATGCTGCATAGTGACTTGAGACCGTGTCTTAACATGTCATTGGAAATGGAACGCCAAGGAAGGGCCATTATGATCACGAAAATATTAATGCGACGTTGCCAATGAGTGCGGCGAGGCCGTCCGTTCAATGCAATGTTAAATCGAACGCTGGCATGTACCAGCCAACTCACACTTTGCGAATAGTTCTGAACGCACTGGTTTCGAGAAGAGTTATCTTCTTTTTTGCCGCATTTTTCTTGTCGATTGCGCGCGCAGAAATCATAGGGCGCACCGAATTAAGCCTCACAGAACCAGGCTGGACCTTGCTCGTCACCTATGAAACAAAATTGACCTTCAATAACGGCGAATATACCTTGCCATTGCAAAACAAGGTTTTTCAACTTCCAGGTTCGAATGGAGAGCCTAAGGCTCTTTTGATGGTAACTAGTACTGAAGGCGGCAATAGGAACAATGTCAAATGGACCAGCGAAATCTGTCCGGAGCCCAGGGCACGATATTTTACGCAAGATTTTGGAAGCAATAAGCAAACACGCGTACGCGAGTGCTTGATTGTGAACAGCGCATTCGCACCGTTCAATTTCTTTCAACCGGGCTCAGAGGTACTCAAGGCGATTACCGAAAAAGGAATAAAACTATTTAAGTCTGGTTACTCGTTGCGAAGCGTCTACGGTGCAAATGGTGGCACACTCTTGCGTGTGAACCTCATGACCAATAAAAACTTTAAAGGCTTGAAAGATATTCCTGCCAATGCGGGGCAGCTCCATGACGTACCGCCTGAATTAGTGGCTTGGGGTGAGCTTTTACATAAAACGGTGAGTAATTCCGTATCGTCTCTTGGCGGCCAATTTGCGCTTCCAGCAATTGAATTCTCGAAATGAACTTGATCCATCGCGCGTCGCCTGTTGTAACTTAATTTATTAATGAACTGGGAAGCACCACACGCGGTAGCGTTGAGCGGGGACGCAATACCGATGTCACCTTCCTGCGCTTTTCGCCTCGGTTTTCTGACGAACATCACCAATCCAAAGTTTACCCTGTTCTTCAGCAGTATTTCGCGGCGTCGTTGCCCACTAATCCGAGTCTTCTGCTGCAGGTGTCGACGGTCACCATGGTTGCCGTCGATGCGCTGTGCCGGCATACACTGCTGGCGTTTACGTTCTCCCGCGAGCACATTCGCTCTGTATACTCGCGCCGCCGATCGTGTCGCTGCGGGAGTGGTTGATACATTAGGGTTGGGTCTGCTGGTAGCTTCACTGCGAGAAGCGAGGTCCTAGCTGCAGCGAGGCAAACAGCGACTTCACCCTTCCATTGAACGGACGTGCCGGCAAGCCGGGTCCCGCCGCTCATGTTAAATGTAATGCCAAGGCTTGAACCTTATCCGGGCTGTTGACACCTTGGCGCCTATCGTTCCTCACACTAACTCGTCATTGAACATTGATGAGCAGTGCACTGGTCAACTAAACGTTGAGGCTGTGCGAAAAGGTCTTTTTGAAAAAATGCCCAATGCAAATCATTGATTTTATTGACGCAAAAAATTGGATTTTTATGAATTCGAGCTTTTTGCACAGCCGCGTTAGGCTGACGGAGGGATGTATATGCCAATGATTAAGCAGAGGCTATTAAGAATACTGATTGTCGCGCTATTTGCTGGCGGCGCATCATACGCAGCCGATCGGTCGCAATGGGCCGCAAGTTACGACCCGGCCACGAAGACGCGGTTCATTCCGATCGAGCTCTGGACCGGTGGAGAGTGGGACGGCACTCGCGAGCTGAGGATGACTTCGGCGAATCTCTCATTCGGCAAGCGTGGCGAGAAACGAATCAGCGGTCCTCTGATGTGGACGAGACCCGGCACCGGCGAAGCGGTCCAGGTGTATGAACGGAACAATAAGGGCAAGAAACAGCTTTTCGCGCTTTCATCGCGCGGTGACGGACTGGGACGCGTATTCGATTCGCGCTACGGGCGTGATTGCATGGACGAGGTGAAATTTCCTCTCGGTGTCTGGACAGACGGTGAGACTCGTGTTTTTGACGTGCCGTGCAACAATGGCAGTCTGCAGCGCGAGATCGTGCTTACGATCGAGAAGCTCGACTTCGACTATGGCGGCGTGCCGCACTCGCTCCAGTTTCACTGGGTCGTAGACGGCGGAAAGGACCGTGGCACCGACATGCGCTACATCTACAGTCCGGGACGCGGCCTTGTGTCGCTGGACGAGGATTAGTCGGAATCAGTGCCTGCTATCGCTCGGCGGCAATAATATTTCTGCTGCTATTTCAGTGGCGAACAATTGCGCGCAATCGACTTTGTCGAATTCATAATGCTGGCCGCAAAAATCGCAATCGATCGCAAGTTGCCCCAATTCCACCAACGCCGATTCCACTTCCTGCCGGCCCAGCATCTTCAGCATGTTTCCGACTTTTTCACGATTGCAGCTGCAATGAAAGCTGGGATGTTTCGGATCGAACACGCGTATCGTCTCTTCCCAGAACAGGCGGCGCATCAGTGTGTCGATATCGGTGCCGAGCAATTCCTCATTGCGCACCGTCGAGGCCAGCATCACGGTCCTGTTCCAGGTTTCCAGCGCATCGTTGACGGGTATATTGATGCCGCCCTCGCCGGGGAGCTTTTGCAGCAGCAAGCCGCGCGATACATTGTCGTCGGCAGCCAGCCACAGCTTGGTATCCAGCTGTTCGGACCGCAGCATGTAGTGCTCGATCACCGTCGCGATCGAATCCCCGTCCAGCGGCACGATTCCCTGATATGCCTGCTGTCCCGGCAGCTTGTCCTTCGGATCGAGCGTAATCGCGAAGCGCCCGTGTCCATGCACATTGACCAGTTGCGGCAAGGTGGCGTCTTCTTCGATCACCGCATCCGCTGCCAGCTTGGCGGTGGCACGCAATCGCAGTTCGGAATCGCATTCGACAACCAGCAGATTGATCGGACCGTCGCCGTGAATCTGCATCACGATGGAACCGTTGAATTTCAGATTCGCCGACAGCAGAGCGGCCGCCGACAGCATTTCGCCGAGCAGCGTCCGGACCGCTTTGGGATAATCGCGCCGTGCCTGCACCTGGCGCCAGGTTTCGGAAATCTCGACCAGCTCGCCGCGTACCGGCGTACCTTCGAACATGAATTTTTGCAGCGTATCCGTCATCATCCAATCCGCTTCAGATCTTTTTTGAAAAGCCGGGCACGTTCAATGTAATGCGCGGTATTGACATGCATGCGGGCAATATCGGCCTCGGCCAATGTCTTGACCGCTTTCGCCGGTGAACCGATGATCAGAGAGTTATCGGGAAATTCCTTTCCTTCGGTAACCAGCGCACCGGCGCCGACCAGGCAATTTTTGCCGATCTTCGCGCCGTTCAGAATGACGGCCTGGATTCCGATCAATGCGCCGTCGCCGATCGTGCAGCCGTGCAGCATGGCCTGATGCCCGATTGTCACGTTCTTGCCGATCGTGAGCGGATAGCCGGGATCTGCATGGAGTACGCAAGCTTCCTGCAAGTTGCTGTTTTCGCCGACGGTGATCTGATCGTTGTCGCCGCGAATCGTCACGCCGAACCAGATGCTGACATTGGCTTCGATCCGAACCCGGCCGATCACAGTGGCGGAATCGGTAATGTATGCCGAGGGATCGATCTCGGGGGCGTGTTCGCCCAATTGGTAGATGGCCATGAATTTCCGTAAAATAATTGATTTGGACGTCAAGCCGTCATTTTACCGCCGCTCGCATGAACCCACCGATATCCGATTTCGCCGATGCACCGACAGAATTGCGATTTGCCGCACTACACTGGTTGTCCGAGCCGTCGGCTGACGCAAAAGTTCAAGGCGTTACTGCGTTGGCTCAGGCATGGCAGCGCGGTGCGGTTACGCTCGGGTCCGATGCGGTGCTGACGGCGCAACGCCCGATCCCGGGACGCCCGGAACAGCCGGAGCTGGTGTCTCCGCTGATGGTAAGGCACAGATCAATGCATACCGTCGAAGGACGGGCGGTGCTGATTCATGCGCTGGCGCACATCGAGTTCAATGCAATCAATCTGGCGCTGGATGCGATCTGGCGATTCCCCGGCATGCCGCGTGAATATTATGCGGACTGGCTGCAGGTCGCAGCGGAAGAAGCGCTGCATTTTTCATTGCTGGCGGGGCATTTGCGGACGCAAGGCTTCGGCTACGGCGACTTTCCCGCCCACAACAGCCTGTGGGATATGGCCGAGAAGACCCAAGACGATATCCTTGCCCGGATCGCACTGGTGCCGCGTACGCTGGAAGCGCGCGGCCTCGATGCGTCGCCGCCGGTACGTGCGAAGCTTGCTCAAGCGGGCGACATGGCTGCCGCGGAAATCCTGGACATAATCCTGCGCGACGAAATCGGGCATGTCGCGGTCGGCAATCGCTGGTATGGCTGGTTATGCGCGAAGCGAGGGTTGGAACCGGTCGCTACCTATTCTGCACTCGCCATCCAATACAAGGCGCCGCCGCTGCGCGGGCCGTTCAACATGGACGCTAGACGCGCAGCGGGATTCAGCGAACCGGAATTGGCCGCGTTGGGCAAATGAAAAATAACGAGAATATTTTTAACGCATATGGGCGTGCTCGGAATGCCATCTTGTAATTAACGATCTGGAAACTTAAGTGTGCCAGAATGGTCTCTCGATAGGGGGCAATCTCCTTTTCATGCCTGTTGCATGGCGATTTAATTACGGCATTGTTTTATCGGTACATGGCCTGGAGGCAATCCAGTCGTCTTATAGGGGAAATGAAAATGATGAATTCAAATAAAATTTTTACGTCGGTGCTGACGATAAGTGCATTGGCAATCAGCCTGGCCGCTTGTGAGAAAAGTCAGGATACAGCCGAAAAAGGGCCGGCAGAAAAAGTGGGGCAACAGCTCGATCAGGCGGCCGCGCAAGCTGCCGTGCAAATCAACAAGGCTGCGGAGCAGGCCGGCAAGGGTCTTGCAAAAGCGGGTGAGACCATTCAAGGCGCAGCAAAAAACGCTCAAACCCAAGACGAGAAAAAATAATATCGGCGTCGGCACGGAATCGATTTCCTGTCTGGAAATCGTCCGCCTGCCGTTTCATCGAGCGGCCGCTCTAGGTTTTTATCGCGCGCTCCTCTTCCAGCAGGCGCAACACCCGCCGCTGCAGCTTCCCGGTCGTGGTCATCGGCAGTTCGTCGATGAACTCGATTTCCTTCGGATATTCATACGGCGCCAGTTTGCCGCGCACATGCGTCTGCAGTTCGGCGATGAGCTTGTCGTCCGCTGCCCGGCTGCGGCTGATGCCGGACGTCAGCACGATGAATGCCTTGACGATGTTGCCGCGCTCGGCATCCGGTTTCGGCACCACCGCGGCATTGGCGACCGCAGGGTGCTTGATCAGGCAGTTTTCGATTTCGGACGGACCGATGCGATAACCGGCCGCCTTGAACATATCGTCGGCGCGGCCCTGGTACCACAGATAGCCATCCTGATCGATCGATGCCAGGTCGCCGGTGCGGCACCAGTCGCCGCTGAATTTTTGTCCGGTCGCTTCCGGGTTTTTCCAGTACTCGATGAAGAACACGGGATCCGGATGGCCGTGAATGTCGGTGCGGTGAAGCGCGACTTCGCCAGTGCCGCCTGCCTTGACGGCATTACCGTCGTCATCGATCACCGCAACCCGATGGCCGGGATAGGGACGGCCCATGCTGCCGGGTTTTGCCGGCCATTTTTCAGCGCTGTTGCCGACGATGTAATTCATCTCGGTCTGGCCGAACATTTCATTGATCGTGATGCCGAGTGCGGACCGGCCCCAGTCGAACACGGCGTCGCCGACGGCTTCGCCCGCGCTCATGATGGCGCGCAGCTTCAGCCGGAATCGTTCGCGCGGCGCAGGCACCGCCTTCATCATCATCTTCAGCGCGGTGGGAAACAGGAAGGAGTTGGTAACGCCGTATTTTTCGAGCAGGTAAAACGCCGTGTCCGCCGAGAAGCGGCCGCGATAACCGACGATCGGCTTGCCGAAATAGAGTGTCGGCAACAGCGCATCCATCAGGCCGCCGGTCCATGCCCAATCGGCCGGCGACCAGAATACATCGCCGTCCTGCGGGAACCAGTTTTGCGAAGCGACGAAGCCGGTGAGATTGCCGATGATAGCAGAATGCGGAAGGAGCGCCCCTTTCGGCGCGCCGGTGGTGCCGCTGGTATAGATCAGTATCGCCGGGTCGGCGGCCAGTGTCGCAACCGGTTCGAAACCGGTCGCTGCGCCGCTCATTTCGGCGTGCCAGTCGAGCGTGCCGGGCGCATCGCAAGCGATCGCAACGACATGCCGCAGCGCCGGGCATTGCGCGCGGATTTCATTCAGGTTCGATAAGGCCGCCTGATCGATCAGCGCGATCATCGCTTCGCTGTTTTGCAGCCGGTATTCGAGCGCATCCGGCCCGAACAGGATCGACATCGGCATCGCGACTGCGCCAATCTGATAACACGCGATATGGGCGATTGCCGCCTCGGGCCGTTGCGGCAATATGATTGCAACGCGATCACCGCGCTGCACGCCGCGCTTGCGCAACACGTTGGACAGACGATTGGCCTGCGCCTGCAAAGCATCGTAAGTGAGTGTCGCGGTATGGCCGGTTTCATCTTCATAATGAACCGCGATACGGGATTTGCCATCGGCCCACCGCGCGCAGCAAACGGCGGCGATGTTGAATGCGGCAGGTACGTGCCAGCGGAATTCCCGATAAAGAGAATCGTAGCAGTCCATCGCGGTACGGTTGCTGGAAGATATCATTCGGTCTCCGGTATAATTATCGAACGATCGTTCTATTCATCGCGGTTTAGCCACCGGCCAATCTTCAGTCAATCATGAAACCATCCCATTCAGAATTTATCACGGTCCGCGGCCTGCGATACCATATTCGTCACTGGGGCAGCAAGGATGCGCCCAGGCTGTTCATGCTGCACGGTTGGATGGATGTATCGGCGTCGTTCCAGTTCGTGGTCGATTGCCTGCAACGCGACTGGCATGTAATCGCGCCCGACTGGCGCGGTTTCGGCCTGACCGACAACTCCGGCTCGGACACCTACTGGTTTCCGGATTACATCGGCGACCTGGATTCGATCCTGCAATACTATTCGCCGAAAGATGCTGTCAATCTGCTTGGCCACAGCATGGGAGGCAATGCAGCCGCCATGTACGCCGGCGTGCGTCCGGAACGGGTCAAAAGACTGATCAACCTGGAAGGCTTCGGCATGCCGGCCGCCCGTCCCGAACAAGCGCCCGGACGCTATGCCGGGTGGCTCGATGAATTGCGCCAACCGCCGGTTCTGCGGACCTATGCGACCCAAGCCGAGGTTGCCGCCCGGCTGCAAAAGACGAATCCGCGTCTGACCGATGAACGCGCCCGATTCCTGTCTGCCCATTGGGCTGCGCAAAATGATGAAGGCCGCTGGAATATACTGGGCGACCCGGCCCACAAGATGATCAATCCGGTGCTTTATCGTGTCGAAGAAGTCATGGCTTGCTGGCAAGCGATCGGCGCGCCGGTATTGTGGGTGGAAGCCGATGAGACTGACGTATGGCGCTGGATGGGACCGAAGGGCGAAGCACGCATTGAAATCGACCGGCGGATCGGATTCATTCGCCATGTCACGACGGCGATGCTCAAGGATGCCGGCCACATGTTGCACCATGATCAGCCGCAGGCTCTCGCGGACATGGTCGAACAGTTTCTTGCTTGATATATCGCGGGAATAAAATTGGCCGGTGCTGGTTCAACATCGTTGAACCAAGGGCGTACAATCTATACTTCTTTGTTTCGCACGCAATTTTGCAGCTTTCACATGCTTAACGTCGACCTTCATTGCCATTCCAACATTTCAGACGGCATGCTCGCGCCTGCCGCAGTCGCCGCGCGCGCCAAGGCCAACGGCGTCGATGTCTGGGCGCTGACGGATCACGACGAGCTGGACGGCATCCCGGAAGCACGCGCAGCTGCTGCGGACCTGGGCTTGCGCTATGTGCCCGGCGTCGAGATTTCGGTCACATGGGCTGGCCAGACGGTGCATATTGTCGGCCTGCATATCGATGAAACCAACGAAGCGCTGGTTCAGGGACTGACTTCCACGCGTTCGGGCCGCGAGCGGCGTGCCCATGAGATGGCCGTGCAACTGGCGGCGGCAGGCATTCCGGATTCGTTCGAAGGCGCGCTTAAATTCGTCGGCAATCCGGATTTGATTTCGCGCACCCATTTCGCGCGTTATATCATCGAGCTCGGCATCTGTGCCGACGTCAACGAGGTGTTCCGCAATTACCTGATTGAAGGAAAACCGGGTTTTGTACCGCATCGCTGGGCAACGCTGAAGGATGCCGTTGCCTGGATTCGCGGCGCCGGCGGCATTGCCGTGATTGCGCATCCGGGACGATATAATTTCGACGATCTTGCCTATGGCGCGTTCTTCGATGAGTTCAAGCAATTCGGCGGCGTCGCGATCGAAGTGACAACCGGCAGCCATACTGTCGATCAGTATGCGCAATACGCGAAAGTGGCGAACGCTTATGGGCTGCTCGCATCGCGAGGCTCCGACTTTCACGGACCCGGCGAGTCGCGTGTCGATTTGGGTGAATTGCCCGCGCTGCCGGACAGCGTAATACCGGTCTGGCACGATTGGCGCATGTGAAATTTATAGCGCAAGCTGCGGCGCCCGCAGCCGGTTTCAGCTGTGCTATTTCATCTGTTCCCTTGAACTTTCAAACCGGCAGCCTTATATACAAGTTGTTTTCAGCCTGGGAGTTTTCTGCATGAAAAGAATTTTCCTGTTCCTTGCCACCAATATCGCCGTCATCGCAGTGATGACGATCGTGCTGTCTCTGTTGGGCGTCGATCGCTTTCTGTCCGGCGCCGGGCTGAATCTGCCGATGCTGATGGTGTTTTCGCTGGTAGTGGGTTTCACCGGTTCCATCATTTCATTACTGATCAGCAAGCCGATGGCCAAATGGTCGACCGGCGCGCATATGATCGATGCGCCGTCCAGCTCGACTGAATTGTGGCTGGTCGAGACCGTGAAAAAACTCGCCGACCGCGCCGGAATCGCGATGCCCGAGGTGGCCGTATATGAAGGCGAGCCGAATGCATTTGCAACTGGCGCATTCAAGAATTCCGCGCTGGTTGCGGTATCGACCGGCTTGTTGCAAAGCATGACAAAGGAAGAAGTCGAAGCAGTGCTCGGCCATGAGATTGCCCACGTGTCCAATGGCGATATGGTGACCATGATGCTGATTCAGGGCGTCGTCAATACCTTCGTCGTTTTCCTGTCGCGCGTGATAGGTTATGTGATCGACCGCGCACTTTCGCGCGACAACAATAACGGCACCGGCATCGGCTACATGGTGACGGTAATGGTATTGCAGATTGTATTCGGCATCCTCGCATCGATGATCGTCGCCTGGTTTTCACGGCACCGCGAATTCCGCGCCGATGCCGGTTCGGCCCGTTTGCTCGGCAGCCCGCAGCCGATGGTCAAGGCGCTGGCGCGTCTGGGCGGTGTCGAACCAAGCAGCCTGCCGCAGGCGATGGCCTCTTTGGGCATCAACAACAAGCCGGGATTCATGGGCCTGTTTTCGAGCCATCCGCCGATTGAGGAACGTATTGCGGCATTGCGCAACGCACGATGATTGTCATCGCTCCAATCTCATCATTCATACCGGCGGCAGCCTGACAGTTGCCGCTTCTTTTAGGGCCGGTCATGAAATGAGCCCAGCTTTATGAGCCAGTTTTTTCAAGTGCATCCGGACAATCCGCAATTACGCCTGATCAAGCAGGCCGGGCAGATTATCGATGCCGGCGGCATCGTCGCGCTTCCGACCGATTCCTGTTACGCATTGGTATGCCATCTGGACGACAAGGATGCGGTTATGCGCCTGCGCCGCATCCGCGCCGTCGACGACAAGCATCATCTGACCCTGCTGTGCCGCGATCTGAGCGAAATCGCATTGTATGCCCGCATCGACAATCGCCAGTATCGGCTGCTGAAAGCAACGACTCCCGGTCCGTATACATTCATTCTCGAGGCGACCAAGGAGGTGCCGCGCCGCCTGAGCCATCCGTCGCGCAAGACGATCGGCTTGCGCGTGACGGAGAACCGCATTGCCTGCGCATTGCTGGAAGAGTTGGGGCAGCCGTTGCTGGGCACGACGCTGATTTTGCCGGGACAGGGCGAGCCGTTGACCGATCCGGAAGAAATACGCGACCGGCTTGAACGCCAGATCGAACTGGTGATCGACGGCGGCGCTTGCGGACTTGAGCCGACCACAGTGGTCGATCTGACCGGCGAAGAACCGGTGCTGGTGAGGCAGGGACGTGGCGATGCGATGCCGTTTGGTCTTTAGGCATGTTTTGCCGACACGCCGCTGCATATTTTTTAATCGTTTACAGCCGATTTGCTGTTTGCCGCAGGCTGCGGCGCTCCCTCTGATAGAATTCTGCCGATGAACGATCTTATTCAAACTTTCGCGGTATATGCATTGCCGATACTGTTCGCGATCACACTGCATGAAGCGTCTCATGCGTACGCCGCCAAATATTTCGGCGATACGACCGCCTATGCCCAAGGGCGCATGAGTTTAAATCCGGTCAAGCATATCGACCCGATCGGTACACTGCTGATTCCGATCGTCCTGTATTTTGCCGGCAGTCCTTTCCTGTTCGGCTACGCCAAGCCGGTTCCGGTCGAGTTCGGCAATCTGCGCAAACCCAAGCGCCATATGGCATGGGTCGCGCTGGCCGGACCGGCCGCGAATCTGGTGATGGCGCTGATGTGGATGGTGCTTGCCGTGATGCTGGGCGCCTGGCACGCACAGGAAGAGTTCTTCATGCGGATGGCTCAGGCGGGCATTCTGACCAATCTCGTGATATTCGCTTTCAACCTGTTCCCGGTGCCTCCGCTCGACGGCGGACGCATCATGACCAGTTTATTGCCGCATAAATACGCATACAAATATGCGCAGCTGGAACCATACGGATTTTTCATCGTACTGGGATTGATGTTCCTGAAGGTGCTGAGTTACTGGATGATGCCGGTAATGTACGCCGCCAATGCCATGCTGCTGCTGATTATTTCTCCCCTGACTTTTCTATTGAACTGACCGACTATCATGTACCCCGATCGCGTTGTTTCCGGCATGCGCCCGACAGGTGCGATGCATCTTGGCCATTACCACGGCGCTCTCAAAAACTGGATCAAGCTGCAGGCCGAGCTGCCATGCCTGTTCTTTGTCGCGGACTGGCATGCGCTGACCACGCACTACGACGATCCAAGCATCATTGAAACCAGCGCCTGGGACATGCTGATCGATTGGCTCGCGGCCGGTGTCGATCCGTCGCAAGCCACGCTGTTCATCCAGTCCAAGGTGCCGGAACACGCCGAACTGCATCTGCTGCTGTCGATGGCGACGCCGCTCGGCTGGCTGGAGCGCGTGCCGACCTACAAGGATCAGCAGGAGAAACTGGCGGACCGCGATCTGGCGACCTACGGTTTTCTCGGTTATCCGTTGCTGCAGGCGGCCGATGTGCTGATCTATCGCGCCAGTCTGGTGCCGGTAGGCGAGGATCAGGTGCCGCATGTGGAAATGATGCGCGAAGTCGCGCGCCGTTTCAATCACATCTACGGCAAGGAAAAGGGATTTGAGGAAAAGGCGCGCGATGCGGTCAAGAAGCTTGGCGGCAAACGCGCGAAGATCTACAACGAATTGCGCACCGAATACCAGGAGCAGGGCAAGGAAGACGCTCTGGAACAGGCGAAGGCAATGCTCGATGACGCGCAGAATCTGTCGATGAGCGACCGCGAGCGTTTGTTCGGTTATCTCGAAGGCAGCCGCAAGCTGATCCTGGTCGAGCCGCAGTCGCTGTTGACGGAAGCATCCCGATTGCCCGGACTCGATGGACAGAAAATGTCGAAGAGCTACGGCAATGCGATCGCGCTGCGCGAGGACAGGGAGTCGGTCACCAGGAAAATCCGCACGATGCCGACCGATCCTGCCCGTGTGCGGCGCACCGATCCGGGCGAACCTGAAAAATGCCCGGTATGGCAATTTCACCAGGTTTATTCCGACGACAGCACGAAAGAATGGGTTGTCAAAGGCTGCAGGTCCGCCGGCATCGGTTGCCTCGAATGCAAGCAACCGGTGATCGATGCGATCCTGAAAGAACAGGAACCGATGCACGAGCGCGCCCAGCAGTACCTCGACGATCCGTCGCTGGTGCGCGCCATCGTGGCAGACGGCTGCGAGACAGCGCGCAAGCTGGCGCAGGAGACGATGCGGGATGTCAGGGACGAGATGGGCTTGAGTTACAACTGATCGCATTCATGAATCCGCATTCCATTGTCGATCGTCCATCCGGCTGGGTTTCCCGTTTTGCTGCGCTGATACCGCAAGGCGAGGTGCTGGATCTGGCTTGCGGCGGCGGACGGCATGCGCGGCTATTGGCGGCGATGGGACATGCCGTACTGGCGGTCGATCGTGATGCCGATGCGCTGGCGAAGGCTGCAGGCGAACGCATCGCGACGCTGCGAATCGATCTCGAAAGCGGTTCCGATGAGCGCGCTTCGTGGCCGTTCGAAGCGAACCGCTTCACTGGCGTCGTGGTGACGAATTATCTGCATCGACCGCTTTTCCCCCATCTTGCGGCAAGTCTCGCGCCCAACGGCATTTTGATTTACGAGACTTTCGCGCAAGGCAATGGAGATTTCGGCAAGCCGTCCAACCCCGACTTTTTACTCAAGCCGGGCGAGTTGCTGGAAATGGCACGGACAAATTCCGCTTGTCCGCTGCACGTGATTGCGTTCGAGGACGGCTATATCGGCCAGCCTAAACCTGCGGTGGTGCAGCGCATTTGCGCGGTCAAGGCAGGTTTGGGTGTTCCTGCAGGCGGTCCGTATCCGATTTGACTTCATATTCCAGCCAAGACCGCCCCACAGACACGGCTATCCGCTACAATCAGGTTTTTACATATTTCCGCTATAAAACATCATGATTCAGGGCAGCATAGTTGCAATCGTCACTCCCATGCATGCGGACGGCAGTCTCGATTTGCCGGGCCTGCGCAAACTGATTGACTGGCACATCGCCGAAGGCACGGACGGCATCGTTATCGTCGGCACCACCGGCGAATCGCCGACCGTATCGGTTGAAGAGCACTGCGAACTGATCAAGGTCGCGGTCGAACATACCGCCGGGCGGATTCCCGTTATCGCCGGCACCGGCGGCAATTCGACCGCTGAAGCAATCGAACTGACGCGTTTCGCCAAAAAAGTCGGCGCCGATGCGTCGCTGCAGGTAGTGCCTTACTATAATCGCCCTACTCAGGAGGGCATGTATCAGCACTTCAGGAAAATTGCCGAATCGGTCGACCTGCCTGTGATTCTTTACAACGTGCCGGGCCGCACCGTCGCCGATATGGCGAATGACACGATTGTAAGGTTGGCGCAGGTTCCCGGGATCGTTGGCGTCAAGGATGCGACCGGCAACATCGGCCGCGGAACGGATTTGATCCGGCTTGCACCCAAATCCTTTATGGTTTATTCGGGTGATGATGCGACTGCGATGGCGCTGATGTTCTGCGGCGCGAAGGGCGATATTTCCGTTACCGCCAACGTTGCGCCGCGCGCCATGCACGAGCTATGCGTTGCAGCGATAAACGGCAACCTGGCCCAGGCGATCAAGATCAATGATCGGCTTTTACCGCTGCATAACAAGCTGTTTGTCGAACCGAACCCGGTGCCCGTGAAATGGGCAATGGCGCAAATGGGATTGATGCCGCCCGGGATTCGTCTGCCCCTCGTACCGCTTGCTGTTGAATACCATGACACTGTGCATGCGGCATTGCGCGAGTCGGGTGTATTACAATAAGCACCGAAATTAATCGCACCCCTCCAAACCTGAACTTATCTCATCCAGTATCGACATGACTATTCGGAAGAACTCTCACATGGCTCAACGCAGCATTGCTCAACGTCGGTTTATCTATGCGCTTGCGCTGGCTGGCCTGACAGGATGCAGCTCAATCGGTTCATTGCTGGAGGGAGACCGGATTGATTATAAAAGCGCAGGCAAGGCGCCTTCGCTCGAGATTCCTCCGGACTTGACCCAATTGCAACGCGAGAATCGCTATGCGCTGCCGGATGGCAATCGCGGAACTGCAACCGCTTCAGGCTACAGCCTGCAACAAAATGCGGGCCCGTCAGCCACTGCCGCTGCAGTTGCGCCGAATGTAACGCCGGACATCCGCGTCGAGCGGCTCGGCAATCAGCGCTGGCTGGTCGTGAAACAGACGCCTGAAGCGTTGTGGCAGCAACTCAAGGATTTTTGGCAGGATGCCGGTTTCCTCATCAATGTCGACTCTCCCCAGACCGGTGTGATGGAGACCGATTGGGCTGAAAATCGCGCAAAAATTCCGCAGGATTTTATCCGCAGCACTTTGGGCAAGGCGCTCGATTCGCTGTATTCCACCGGCGAGCGCGATAAATTCCGTACCCGTCTTGAGCGTGCTCCGGACGGCACAACCGAAATTTATATCAGTCACCGCGGTGCGCAGGAAATATTTGCCGGGCAGGACAAGGACAGAACGGTATGGTCTCCGCGACCGGCCGATCCGGAACTGGAGGCCGAGTTTCTGGCCCGGTTCATGACGCGCCTCGGTGTCGAAGGTGCCCGCGCCAAGGCTTCGGTCATGAGCGCCTCTGTGCAGCAAAGCCGGTCCAAATTGGTTAAAGGTGCCGGCAGTGCGTATGTCGAAGTCGATGAAGGCTTCGATCGCGCATGGCGCCGGGTTGGCCTGGCGCTGGATCGGGTCGGATTCACAGTCGAAGATCGCGATCGTACCCAAGGACTTTATTTTGTCCGGTATGTCGACCAGAATCAGGATGCGCAAGGCAAATCGGCCGATGATAAAGGATTCTTTTCAAGACTGTTCTCGTTCGGTTCCAAAGACGACAAGGCCAAGCAGGCGCAGCGTTATCGGGTGTCGGTCAAGGGAGCCGGTGCCGGCAGCCAGATTGCGATCCTGAACAATGACGGGCGGCCGGAGACGTCGCAAAACGCCGACAAGATATTGACTTTGCTTAACGAACAACTCAAATAGCAACTGCAATACATATTATTACCAAAGGCTGTCATTGAAGTTCGCAAGCCTAGGCAGTGGAAGTGAAGGAAATGCGTTATTGATTTCAACCGCATCCGGCACGACGCGCACGACCGTCATGCTGGACTGCGGATTCGGCATCCGCGAAACGGAACGCCGATTGGCAAGATTCGGCATGGAACCGACGGAGGTGACGGGTATTGTAGTGACCCATGAGCATAAGGATCACGTCGGAGGCGTCTTCAAATTTGCCAGGCGTCATCATATTCCGGTGTGGCTGAGCTTCGGTACGTATCAGGCAATACGCGAAGACTGCAGCGGGATCTCACTACAGTTTTGTCGGGACGGCGACCAATTTTCCATCGGCGACCTCGCGCTCCTTCCTTATACCGTGCCGCATGATGCGCGCGAGCCGGTGCAGTATCTGGCAAGCAATGGACGGGTCAAACTTGGCGTCCTGACCGACGCAGGCCAATCTACGCCGCATCTGGTGCAAGCGCTGAGCGGATGTCATGCATTGATGCTCGAATGTAACCATGACCGGCAAATGCTGGATGATTCCACTTATCCGCCTTCGCTCAAGCAGCGTATCGGCGGTGCCTACGGACATTTGTCCAATCAGACTGCAGCTGAAATCCTTGCCGCCCTTGATCAGTCTCATCTCAAAAAAGTAGTCGGCGCACATCTGAGCCGGCAAAACAATACGCCGGAACTGGCTCGTGCGGCTCTTTGCAGCGCACTCGGTGCGAATCCGGCCGAAGTAATGATTGCCTGTCAGGAAGAGGGTTTCGACTGGGTAGAATTGACCGCATGACCGGCGGTTCGGGTTTTTATCGCAGTCTGAATTGATTCAAACCGGAAATTCCATAAAAAAAGCCGACCACAGGTCGGCTTTTTAACAAGCAATCGTTGATTACTTGGAAGCGGCAGGTGCAGCAGCAGCGGACGCAGCAGAAGCGGCAGCGGACGCAGCGGATGCAGCAGCAGATGCAGCGGATGCGGCAGCGTCAGCAGCGGCAGGAGCAGCAGCGGATGCAGCAGGAGCAGCAGCAGCGTCAGCAGCAGGAGCAGCCGGTGCAGCAGGAGCAGCAGCTGCCGGAGCTGGAGCAGGAGCAACAACTTCTTCTTTCTTGCTGCAAGCAGCCAAAGCAATAGCCAACAGGGAAGCGATCAACAATGTTTTTTTCATGAGTTTTCCTTCAAAAATAATCAAAATTCGCGATGAATAATTACCGGTAATTATCGCTCTATAGGGTGTCTTCGAAGGTTTGTCGTACCAATTGGTGCGTTGCCACACAACGAAAGCTCCCTAGCCCGCGATTATAGCGGATTTTTTTTGCATACACATAACACATTTCTCTTTAGTAAGAATTTACAGACATGCAACGCAAAACGAGTTAAACCGGTAACTGCTGAAAATCAAACGAATTCACAGGTTCCGGATCAAAACAGCCCGGGCCTCGCGAATCACGCCGTCCGGGCAATTATGTCCAGCCATCCATCCTGATACCAAATGTAGAGCGTCTCCAGCGCATCCTTTGACATCAGTTTCAGCTGTGCGCCGTTGAGCCGACGCTCATCCGCCAGCAAGCCCAGCGGCGCCTTGTCGGCACGGCCAACTGAAAAGGATTCGCCATTGATGAAAACATGCTTGCCGCGATACAGCATCTGCGTTTTGCGCGACAATGCGACGCCGCGCCCGGCGGCCGTCTGAGCAAAGCGGGCCGATGTCAACGGACGTGCCGGCGGATCGAAAAACACACTGGACTTCGGTTCGGAAAGATATTCGCCAAGGAAAATCGTAATGTCGTCTTCGGTGAATTGCACCTTCGCCAATTGCGCCGCAATTTGCGACAGCATGGAGCGGCTGATTTCTGCAGGATGCTTGCCGGGCGCAAGGTCAGGATCGGCATAGCGGCCGGGTAAATCGATCGAGTCAGCCATGAATTGTAAAAATGCTTCGCCGAGTTCTTGATACGAGGGCGCGCGAAAGCCGATCGAATAAGTCATGCATTCGCCAATCGCCACGCCGTCATGCGCATAATGCGGAGGCAGGTACAGCATATCGCCCGGTTCCAGCACGAATTCCTGTTCCGGTTGGAAATTCCGCAGGATTTTCAGCGGCATGCCGTCCATCAAGGACAGATCTTTTTGCACGCTTATGCGCCAGCGCCGTTGTCCTTGCGCTTGCAACAAAAATACATCATAAGAATCGAAATGCGGACCCACTCCGCCGGATTGGGTTGCGAAGCTGATCATCAAATCATCCAGCCGGGCATCGGGGATGAAACGGAATTGCCGCAGTAACGCATCGGCGGCGTCGTTATGCAAATTCGCTCCTTGCAGCAACAGCGTCCAACCGTTTTGCCTGATTGAAGGAAGCTTGCCGATCGGCCCGTTTTTCATTTGCCACTGTTGTTTGAAATGGGTTATGAGCCGTGCTTCGACATTGTCCTGCGCCGCCATGCCGAACAATGCGTCACGCGATAACAACGGCTGGAAGCCGGGCAAAGCCTGGCGGATCAATAACGGTTTTTTCTGCCAGTAATCGCGCAGGAAGCAGGCCGGCGTCAAGCCGCCGAGAAGAGTCAGTTTTTTCATGCCGACATTATATAGGCATGACAATTGCTGGCAGATCTGGAATCCGACACGGATCGAGCTGTCGTCCGAGCTCTTCCCAAAGGGTATAATTTGTCTGGATATCAATGAAAGGAATCGCTATGAAGATTGCCAAAAACACGGTAGTGACTGTGCACTACAAATTATCAGATGCTCAAGGCAATCTGATTGAAGAAAGCCGCGAGCCGATGATTTATCTGCATGGCGGTTATGAAAATACGCTGCCTAAAATCGAAGAAGCGCTGGACGGCAAGGACGTCGGTTTCGAAACGATGATTCAGGTCGAGCCGGATGATGCGTTCGGCGAATACGATGCGGATCTGGTCAAGATCGAACCGCGCAATCGGCTGCCGACGCCGCTCGAAGTGGGAATGCAGTTTGAAGGCATGCCGGATGGCGGCGATGAAGAGCAGGAAGCGCTTATTTTTACCGTCACCGATATCGCCGATGACAAAGTCGTATTGGATGGCAATCATCCGCTAGCCGGCATGGCACTGCGTTTTTCGTTGAATGTCGCAGAAGTCCGGGTAGCGACCGACGAAGAAATCGCGCATCAGCATGTCCATGGCGCTCACGGCCATGATCACGGCGATTCCGACGACGAGGGCGATCACTTTCGCAGCCATCCGATTCATTAAGCGCCGACATCGCCGGCAAAGCCGGATTTTGGCTGCCGGCCGGCAAGTCGAATCGCGGTGCCGTGCGTTGGAGGTTTTCAAAAAATCCAGACTGAGCTCAATCCGGAAATTTACAGGTTCGTGTAGTAAAGGCGGTGTCTGAAAATTGCGGAAGCTTTTAAAGCCTTCCTGAATTGCCCGCTTGTTAGCGTGTATTTTTTACTACGGCAGAATTATTGCGGACTGCAAACAGCGTAGGAAGGGACGGATCAACAGTGAGCTTGATCCAGCCCGATATCGATTCCAGGCTCCCTAAATTTCCGCGCCAGGTAATTTCGGCGGAGTCGGATGCCTTTGGCTCCGCCTGTCCGTGAATGATCAATACCTTGCCTGGAAATCGGGATGCCAATGCAGTAATTTGCTGACGTGTTTCGGTGAAGCCGTCGCGTTTGCCGCTAGATTTGGCCAGCGATCCGGTTTCCGCTGTGAGAAAAGGATTGCCGTCGCAAAACAGGACAATGCCATCCAGTTTTTTACGGGTGGCGAATATGAAAATTCTTTGCAGCCAATCGCGATTGGCAATCAGGCGATCTTCAAATTCACTGTTACGTCCCGCTGCAGGCAAATAATGGTTGTTGTCGGCCGGCAAATTAATCGTTGCGAACATGATGCCGTTGAACAGCCAGCGCGCGTTTTCGCCGTAGCTGCGAAATTTCGGCGTGGCCGATTGGCGTATCACCGGGATTTTGCTGGCGCCGAACGAAAATTCATCTGTAAAAAACAAATCCCGCAGCCGGTTCAATCGTTCCATCGCGGCCGATCTGCCATTCTCTCTTTTGCAGTCGGCCCAGTCGCTGGCGGCCAATGACAGGATCAATCCGTTTTTTGCATCGTCGAGCAGTGCCTTGCGACGGTTGTATACCTTGTCGCTGCAGGGTTCGCTGCTTGCCTTGATGCCGTTGGCGACCACGAAAGCAAGATTGTCCTCGTCCGTTTCGGAAATTGCATCGCGTAGCGCGGATTCATCGGGCTCGGCTTTGAAAGCATGGGCGATCACGCCGAAGCTGAATTCTTTCGGCTGGGCCGATGCGGGCCATGCGTGTAGAAAAACACTGCAGATCAGCATCGATGGAAAAAAATATTTCTTCATTGGAACGCTCAATATCATCCAGCCAGTTGCTTCAATCTATACAGCGCTTCCAGTGCCTCGCGCGGGGAAAGCGCGTCCGGATCGATTGTCGCCAGCGTTTCCGCTATCGCGGCCGCAGTCCCATCCTGGGCCGTATTTTCCATTTTAGGCTCATCTGCATTGATCATGCTCGTTGCGAACAAATCGAACTGCGGCGTCGATTGTATCGAGTGCGCTTCCAGTACCGCCAGATGTTTGCGTGCCGCCCGAATCACAGGTTGCGGCACGCCTGCCAATTGCGCCACCTGCAAGCCGTAGCTTTGTGACGCCGGACCGGGCTGTACTGCATGCAGGAATACGATGCTGTCTTTATGTTCGACTGCGGACAGATGGACGTTGGCAGCCGTCGGATGCGCATCGGGCAATTGCGTCAGTTCGAAATAATGTGTCGCGAACAGCGTGAAGCTTCTTGTGTTTTCAATCAAATGCATGGCAATCGCCCATGCCAGCGCGAGCCCGTCGAAGGTGGAAGTGCCGCGCCCGACTTCATCCATCAGCACCAATGAATTTTCTGTCGCGCCATTCAGGATCGCGGCGGACTCCGTCATCTCGACCATGAATGTCGAGCGCCCGCCCGCCAGGTCGTCCGCTGCGCCGATGCGGGTATAGATGCGGTCGATCGGCCCGATAACAGCGCTGTCGGCCGGTACAAAGCTGCCGATGTATGCGAGCAGGGTAATTAACGCCACTTGCCGCATGAAGGTCGATTTGCCGCCCATGTTCGGGCCGGTAATCAACAGCAGCCTGCGTTCGCCGGTAAGGACGCAATCGTTGGCAATGAAGCGTTCGATGGCATTTTCCACCACCGGATGACGCCCTTGTTCGATCGTGATGACAGATTCCGGGACCAGTTGCGGCGCGCACCAGTTATTGCGCAATGCATGGCCGGCCAATGCCGTCAGCGTGTCGATCTGCGCCAGCGCATGTGCAATGCGTTGCAATGTGCCGATGTGCGGAGCCATATCCTGCAACAGCTTTTCGTACAGGTACTTTTCCCTTGCCAGCGCGCGCTCCTGCGCGGAAAGTGCTTTATCCTCGAAGGCTTTTAATTCCGGCGTGATATACCGCTCGGCATTCTTGAGCGTCTGGCGGCGGCGATAGTCGTGCGGCACCTTGTCGGTCTGGCCATGCGTGACTTCGATATAAAAGCCATGCACTTTGTTATATTCGACCCGCAGATTGGCGATGCCGGTGCGAGCGCGCTCACGCGTTTCGAGATCAAGTAGAAATTGCCCCGCGTTTTCGGAAAGCGCGCGCAACTCGTCGAGTTCCGCATCGAAACCGCGTGCCATCACGCCGCCGTCGCGGACCATCGCAGCAGGTTCCGGCGCGATCGCACGCTCGATCAGGTCGATGCAGTCGGTTGGCGTGGCAAGCGCATCTTCAATCGATTTCAATAAGGGAGCGTCCCCATCTCTACCGCACATGGCGACACAGGCGCGCAGCGACGGCAGTTGTTGCAGTCCGTTGCGCAATCCGGCCAGATCACGCGGCCGCGCCGACAGCAGCGCGATGCGGGTTGTAATACGTTCGATATCCGGCACCGCCGCCAGCGTGGCGGATAGCCCGGAGCAGGCATCGGCGCGCATCAATGCATTGATTGCCGCATGCCGGGCCTGGGCGATGGATTGATCGCGCCGCGCATGATGCAGCCAATGCCGCAACAAGCGTGAACCCATCGAGGTGCGGCAATGATCCAGCAGGGAAAACAGGGTAGGGGAAGCGGATGATGCATCCTGCCCGCGTATCGTTTCGGTCAGTTCCAGATTGCGGCGCGTCGCTGCATCCAGGCCGATGAATTCATTTTCGGATTCGACGGTGAGCGTGCGCACATGCTGCAGACCTTTGCCCTGGGTCGATTGCGCGTAGCGCAGCAACGCGCCTGCCGCGCCGACCGCAGCGGACATGCCGCCGGCGCCAAAGCCGGCAAGTGTCGCAGCAGCGAGCTGTGCAAGCAGTTCTTTTTCGCCGCCGGGAATATCGAAGTGCCAGTTGGGGACGGCGGTCGCTTTTCCCGGCGCGGCAATGACCGAGGCGGAGTGTGCCAGAGCTTCCGCCTCATCGGCCACCAGAATTTCCGCCGGTGCGATACGCTCCAGTTCCTGTTTCAACCGGTTATCCAATGACTTTTCGTCGCCTGAAAATTCCATCAGCTTCAACGCGCCGCTCGCCATCGACAACCAGGCGAGGCCGACCGTTACATTCTTGCGCTGAGTGATTCTGTTCAAGGCCAATAAAGGGCGCTCGGATTTCTCCGGCAGCAGATCGGAGTCGGTCAAGGTGCCCGGCGTCACCACCCGCAGCACTTTTCTCTCGACCGGCCCTTTGCTGGTTGCAGGATCGCCGATCTGCTCGCAAATCGCGACCGATTCGCCCAGCTTGACAAGCCTGGCGAGATATTGATCGACCGCGTGGAACGGTACTCCCGCCATCTTGATCGGTGAACCGTTGGAGGAGCCGCGCTGCGTCAGTGTAATGCCCAGCAAGCGTGCGGCCTTTTCCGCATCGTCAAAAAACAGTTCGTAAAAATCCCCCATCCGATAGAACAGCAACGTGTTTGGATGAGCGGTCTTGATGCGCAAATATTGCTGCATCATCGGAGTGTGTTTCTCCGACACGTCGTTCATGCGCTGTAATGCCATGTCATTATCCGGTTTTAAAGGCATTCCGATCTTTCCGATGACGCCAAATGATGTGCGGACGCATTTCATTCACTGCGGTACGAATGTGAGCCCAAAGTGGATGATAGCAAAACGCGCACGCCATGCAGCATTCATGTCAGCGCATTTGGAGATCGAGGGTATTCGGCCTCGATCTTTTTCTTCCGCGATGCCGCAATCGGATCGGCTTACCTGCCGCGGCCCCCCGAGCGGCGCGGCGCGGACGGCCTGGAAGTGCCGTTGCCGCCGAATGTTTTGGCAGGGCCATGAGGCTGTGCTGCCGGGGCGGGACGGGATTTGGCGACAGCTGTCCGACCTTGAGGTCTGCCGCGGCCGCCGCCATTGCCATTGCCGTTGCCGCTGCGCAGTTGAATCGGTTGCGCCCGCGCGTTAGGATCCGGTTCGAAGCCGGCAATGATTTCCTTGGGAAGCGTGCGCTTGATCAGTTTTTCAATATCCTTCAGCATTTCATGCTCATCGACGCATACCAGCGAAACAGCTTCGCCGGTAGCGCCGGCCCGGCCCGTGCGCCCGATACGGTGCACGTAATCTTCGGGGATATTGGGCAAATCGTAGTTGACTACATGCGGCAGCTGGTCGATATCGATGCCGCGTGCGGCGATATCGGTAGCCACCAGCACCTGCAGACTGCCGTCCTTGAATTCGGCCAAGGCGCGCGTACGAGCCGACTGGCTTTTGTTGCCATGGATTGCCAGTGCGGTGATGCTGTCCTTGCCTAATTGCTCGACCAGTTTGTTGGCGCCATGCTTGGTTCGTGTGAAGACCAGCACTTGCGACCATTGGTTGGTTTTGATCAGATGCGTCAGCAGCGGATGCTTGCGATCGCGATCTACCGGATGGATTTTCTGTGCAATGATTTCAACGGTCGAATTGCGCCGCGCCACTTCAATCATTGCAGGCGCATTGAGCAATCCATCGGCAAGGGTTTTTATTTCATCGGAAAAAGTCGCCGAGAACAAAAGATTCTGGCGCTTTTTAGGCAGGGCCGCGAGAATTCGGCGGATGTCCTTTATGAAACCCATGTCGAGCATGCGGTCTGCTTCGTCCAGAACCAGGATTTCAATTTTCGACAAGTCGACGGTGCCTTGCTGCATATGGTCGAGCAGACGGCCCGGTGTGGCGACCAGAATATCGACACCATGTTTCAAGAGCTTGATTTGCGGATTGATGCCGACACCGCCGAATATCACGGTCGATGTCAGCTTCACGTATTTGCCGTAGGTGCGCACGCTTTCTTCGACCTGTGCGGCAAGCTCGCGGGTGGGAGTCAGGATCAGAGCGCGGATCGGCCGGGCGGATGTTGCGGAGTTGGCCGCAGCCGCCGATAGCCGGTGCAGGATTGGCAGCGTAAAGCCGGCGGTCTTGCCGGTGCCGGTTTGTGCGCCCGCCAGCAGATCGCCGCCTGCCAGCACGGCAGGAATGGCCTGTGTCTGAATCGGAGTAGGAATCGTGTAACCGTGTTCGGTAACCGCGCGTGCAATTGCTTCGGACAAGCCGAGTTCGATGAAGGACATAACAACTTTATAGAGAATATCGGCCTGTCGCCATTGAAGGCGCCAGTCGCAGGCAAACGGATTAGAATGCAGAAGGTCGAAATAGACAGCGGCAAGGTGACTGGAAAATGTGCCGCACCTCAGTAGTATAACAGCCGTTTGCCATTTGAGAAAACTGCCGGGCAATTATCCGGAGCGGTTGAATGAACATCTGCATGGATCGGATGTGCCTGCCGTGCCGTTTGCCTTGAGTGGTCCGAGGCTACTCAAGGCAAACGGCGACACTGCTATTACCGATAGTTCTTATGCTGACAGCAGGTGAAAAAATCGGCGCGGCAGCAGCGATAATTTATTTGGCAAAAGGCGCCAGCAGCGCCACCATCTGCGCAAATACCTTTGGCGTGCCGGCAATCACATCTTCCTTGTAAAGATAGTCCGATTCGCCGGCGAAAGTGCCGACGATGCCGCCCGCCTCGGTAATCAATAGCGAGCCTGCCGCCATATCCCACGGCTTCAGTCCCTTTTCAAAAAAGCCATCGAGGCGGCCGGCGGCAACGTAAGCAAGATCAAGCGCGGCCGCGCCCGGTCGCCGCAGGCCGGCTGATTTCTCCGTCATGATGCGGAACATCTGCAAGTATTCGTCCAGCTTTTCCATATTTGAATACGGGAAGCCGGTGCCGATCAGCGCATCAGCGAGTTTATCCCGCTTGGTTACGCGAATACGTTTTTCGTTCAGGTAAGCGCCCGCACCTTTGGTCGCGGTAAACAGATCGTTGCGGGTCGGATCGTAGACTACTGCTTGCGTGATCTGGCCGCGCTGCTGCAGCGCGATCGACACGCAATATTGCGGAAAGCCGTGGATGAAATTGGTGGTGCCGTCAAGCGGATCGATGATCCAGACGTTCTCGTTCTCGTCGTGCAGGTTGTCGGATGCGCCTGACTCTTCCGCCAGGATTGCATGATCGGGATAGGCATTTTTCAGCACATCGATGATCGCCCGTTCGGCAGCCTGATCGACTTCAGTAACGAAATCGTTGTGCTTTTTTTCGGTGACCTGGAGGCGGTCGATGTCGAAGGATGCGCGGTTAATGATCGCGGCGCCGCGGCGTGCGGCCTTGATCGCCGTATTCAGCATGGGATGCATAGAGGTTCCGTTAGAATGGCGGTGCCGTCGCCTGCCGCGAAGGAACCGCATAGAATGAGTTAATGAGCAATGCGGCGAATTTCCGACCGATAAGGCCTTAATCCATACCGCGCAATAGCGCTATTTTAAATGAACCCGCTCCAAATCAGTACGCCTCTTTTCAATCGGCTGCGCTTCGTGCTGGTGGAAACCAGCCATCCAGGCAATATCGGTGCAGCGGCACGGGCAATCAAAACGATGGGATTTTCCGAGCTGGTGCTGGTGAATCCAAGATTCCCGGATGCCTTCATGCATGAAGAAGCGATTGCATTTGCCAGCGGCGCGCAGGATGTCCTGACGTCGGCACGGGTAGTCGGTTCGATTGAAGAAGCGCTTGCCGGTTGCAATTTCGCCGCGGCATTGACGGCGAGGCTGCGTGAATTTTCACCGCCGGTGATTGCACCGCGAGCGTTAGCCGCGCAATTGGCCGGCGATTCCGGCTTGACCGCGGCGCTGGTATTCGGCAACGAGCGTTTTGGTTTGCCTAACAGTGCTGTCGAAAAGTGCAATGTCCTGATCAATATTCCGGCCGATCCTCATTACTCGTCGCTCAATCTTGCGCAAGCGGTGCAAGTGCTGGCCTACGAATGCCGGATCGCATGCGCCGGCGACGCGTCCGTCATCACCGATATCGGTTTTCACGGCGAAGCCGCCGGCGTTGCGCAAATTGACGGCATGTATGCACATCTGGAAGAAGCATTGATTGCAATCGATTTTCTCGATCCCGCCAATCCAAAAAAATTGATGCCGCGGCTCAAGCGGCTGTTTTCCCGGACGCAGCTCGAAACGGAAGAAGTGAATATT
>JAQGLW010000073.1 GCA_028292665.1 Herminiimonas sp. | reverse complement strand
TCAACGATGGAACGGCTGTGAATCATGTCTCCGCCAATTTAATAATAAGGCTCGCTTAAGTAAGCGCGCTTCTAAATGTTACCATGTAGAAATGTCGATAAGGAATGGCGGAGTTGTTCAATGCGGATTTTGCTACGCCCGTTTCTAAACGCTTCGAAGTTATTCGCCGGCCGGCAGGTAGTACTGAAGCTAAAAGTGCAACACTCTTTGTCACATTGCAACGTCAACAATCTTATAAAAGCCTTGCCCCCTGCGTAAATATCGGCATTTTCACCTTCAAAGCGTGACACTTGTGACACTTGGATTTGGTTCGGTATGAAAAAACATAGTTGGTTAACCAGTCTTCTCCCGCGCAAATCCACTATCGGCACCGAGCTTGGTCAGGCAAAGGTTCGGGTTATGAACGTGTCGCCATTCTGCCTGTATCTTATCCTGGCTTGGCATTTCAAATGGCAGGCAGTGCCCGCCAATGTAGCCATCGGCGCTTCGGGATACATAGCTTACGCATTGCTTTGGGTTTTCGTCGTACGGTTTTCCATGATTGATGTCGCGCCCCGTCGAACATTGGCCGCCATATTGGACCAGGCTTTACCTGCATTAGGGATGTATCTTGCAGGATATCTGTCGAGCCTGGTCGCATGGGTTCCTGCTCTTGGATCTATAGGAAGCGGCTTGCGGTTCGGAACACGATATACATGGTTGTCGTCGGCCGTAGGCGGTCCCCTTATGGCCGCTGCATTTTTCTTCTCTCCTGACTGGCGAAGTAGTCCAGGGATTGCGTCCGGCATTGTGCTCGCTAATGTCCTTGTGCCACTATATGTCGTTGTACTCGTCAAGCGGCTCGAGCAGGACAAGCGCACTTTTGAACTACGTGCCGCGCACTTCGAGGCGGCAACCAAGCATGACCCCTTGACTGGATTATTAAATCGCACCGGATTCGCCGACGTGCTTGAAGAGCTGCTCGTGTCGAATACGACGCGGCAAGAAATGAGCGCCGTATTATTATTGGATTTAGACGGATTCAAGGCGATCAACGATACGTGCGGACATGCTGCCGGTGACGATATATTGAAGGCCGTAGCCTCGTCTTTGACGGCATGCCTGCGGATATCGGACAAGGTTGCGCGGATTGGCGGCGACGAATTCGCAATAGCGCTTCGACACATCGCAAATCACGACAGTGCTGAACGGCTCGCAGAAGAAGTGCTCGGAGCAATCACACAGGTCATCATTCCACGGTACGATTTGCAGCTCGGAGCCAGCATCGGTATTTGCGTGCTGCCGCATCCGGACCTGGATACATGCGAGAAAATCCTGGAAGCAGCCGACCGGTTAATGTACGAAGCAAAGGCTGCGGGGAAGAACCAGTTACGTGCACTCACCGTTTTTGTACCGAGTGAATGACTGTCAGTAGCGCGCCTTTGTTTAGTCAGACAGCCATTGGAGCCGTGAGCGGCGGATGGTGCTGGTATCCCTCAAGCGAGAAGTCGCCCGGCTCCACTTTCTCAAGCCATTCCGGCTCGTACTTTCCAGTCTTCGAATAGTCAGGAATCCGGTCTGAGAGGACCAGTTCCGGCGATGCGTACGGCTCGCGTTTCAATTGTTCCTCCAGCATGCTTAGATGGTTCTCGTAGATGTGAGCATCGCCTATGAAGTACGTGAACCAGCGAGGCTTGTAGCCGGTAAGTCTTCCGACCAAATGCAATAGTGCCGCTCCTTCCGCGAGATTGAATGGCGTACCTAAGCCTACATCATTACTTCTAATGTACAGGCAAAGCGAGATTTCCCTGGTCGAAGCGTTCGGAAGAAATTGGTACAAAAGATGGCATGCCGGTAGTGCAATAGCGTCCAGGTCGGCGCAATTCCAGCCATGAAACAATATCCGTCGGCTGCCGAGATTTTTCATGATGGCGTCCAGGCAGTCGCGGAGTTGGTCGATTGCCTTGTAGAGAAGGACCTTCTTCTTTCCCTCGTCGTCTAATGAAGAAACGATTTTGAATCCTCTTTTTCGGGCGTCTTCAATCTGAAACGTTTGGTCGGCATCGAGGAGCTTGTAAGCAGGCCAAGCGCGCCATTGCACACCATACACCGGTCCGAGGTCATCCTCTCCTTGGCGATACGGATTTGCGAGCCACTCTGCATTTTCATTGGCGTTCTGGTCCCAAACCTTGCAGCCCAATGCGCGAAAGTCGGCGGCGCTGCGTGTTGCCCTCAAAAAGCCGACCAGCTCTCCAATAACTGACTTAAATGCGAGCCTTTTTGTGGTGACTGCCGGGAAACCGTCCTTTTGGAGGTCGAATCGCATCATCGCCCCAGGGATACTAAGCGTTCGAACTCCGGTACGATTTTCCTGCCAGCTTCCAGCCTCAAGGATTGTCTGCACGAGGTTGAGGTATTGCTTCATTCAATTCTCCGGCTTCTAGCTGCGTGGTGTTATGGAAACGGGTCGGAAGTACCACGAGCTGATTGTTTTGTTTCGAGCTAAATATAGCGATTAACGATTAACGCTTAGCCTGATCTCGACGACTTCGTAGAGTCCGGTGCGGCCGGTTTTTTCGGTGCCGTATTCATGGACATGGCGCATGAAATCGAGATATTGACGCATCGGTGATTTTCCTTGGAATGGGGCTATTTTACCGAGTTATTGATCGAATCCGGCGGACCGTTGAAGAATAAACGCAGCGTGCGCCATGTGCCCGGACCGACCGGGATGCGCCGGCTCATGCACATGGCGCACGCTACGCCTGCGCTTGCGAAAACTGCAACGCCGCCAGGCTCGCATACAGCCCGCCCTGCGCGACCAGCGACGCATGCGTGCCGGTTTCGACGATGCGTCCATGTTCCATCACAAGGATGCGGTCGGCGCGCTGCACCGTCGCCAGCCGATGTGCGATGACCAGCGTAGTGCGGTTGACCATTGCCGCTTCCAGCGCGGTCTGTACCAGGCGTTCGGATTCCGCATCGAGCGCGCTGGTTGCTTCGTCCAGCAATAACAGCGGCGGATTTTTCAGCAAGGCGCGGGCGATCGCGATGCGCTGCCGTTGTCCGCCCGACAGCCGCACGCCGCGCTCGCCGAGGAAGGATTGATAGGCTTCCGGCAGCCTTTCGATGAATTCGTGCGCTGCCGCCATTTTGGCGGCAGCGACGACCTCGTCGTCGGTGGCATCGGCGCGACCGTATCGGATATTTTCCATCGCATTCGCCGAGAATATGATCGTATCCTGCGGCACGATGCCGATCGCGCCGCGCAGCGCATGCAAATCGAGCTGCCGGATGTCGACGCCGTCCAGCGTAATCGTTCCCTGTTGCGGGTCGTAAAACCGCAGCAGCAGCTGGAACAGCGTCGTCTTGCCTGCGCCGGACGGTCCGACCACGGCGACGGTTTCACCCGCCGGAATATCGATCGACAGATGCGACAACGCGTCCGTCTGCGGACGCGAAGGATAGCGGAACGTGACATCCTGCAACGCCAGGGCCGCGCCGGCCGCCTTGCGCGGCGGCATGGGTTTGGGGCGCGCGGGCGACCGGATCGGCGATTCCTCTTCCAGCAATTCAAGCAGGCGCTCGGTGGCGCCGGCGGCGCGCTGCGCTTCGCCGAGGACTTCGGACAACGCGCCGATCGCGCCGGCGACGATGGTGGCATACAGAATGAACTGTCCCAGTTCGCCGCCGGTCATCGTACCCCGGATCACCGCATGCGCGCCGAGCCACAGCACGAACACGATTGCGCCGAACACAAGAAGAATCGCGATCAGCGTCAATAGAGAACGAGCCCGGATCCGGTGCATCGCCGTTGCAAACGCATTTTCGACGGACCGGCCGAAGCGCGTCGATTCGATCGTTTCGTGCGTGAAGGCCTGCACCGTTGGCATCGCATTCAGGATTTCGCCGGCCAGCGCTGATGCATCGGCGATCCGGTCCTGCGAATCGCGCGACAGCTTGCGCACGCGGCGGCCGAACAGCACGATCGGCAACACCACCGCCAGCAGCATGATCAGGATGATCGACGACAGCTTGACGCTGGTGACGAACAGCATCACCATGCCGCCGATGAACAGCAGCGCATTGCGCAGCGCCATCGAAATGCTGGTGCCGACCACTGCCTGGATCAGCGTCGTGTCGGTGGTCAGGCGCGACAGCACTTCGCCGGTTTGCGTCGTCTCGAAAAATTGCGGGCTTTGCGTGACGACATGCGCATAGACCGCGCTGCGGATGTCGGCGGTCACGCGTTCGCCGAGCCACGACACCGTGTAAAAGCGGGCGGCGGTGGCGACCGCCAGAACGCAGGCGACGCCGAACAATGCGATGAAATACATATCGACATGCGCGGTGCTTTTGGCGCCCGCCGCGCCGAATCCGAGGTCGATCATCTGCTTGAATGCATACGGTATCGCGAGCGTCGATCCGGCGGCCACCAGCAGCGCGATGCCCGCCAGTGCGAATTGGCGTTTGTAGGGCGCCAGAAAAGGGAACAGTCCGGCCAGCGTTGCCAGACTGGCCTTTTGCGGTTTTTGCGAAGTTATCGTGGTCATAGTTTCAGTGGTTTTACATAGCCGGTCAATTCGAGATAGCCGCGTCCGGCCGCTTTTCCATCGCGGGTGACGGTAACCGCGCCTTCCCAGTAAACCGATCCGGTCGATTGCCGCGAGTCGAGCTCCTGATCGTCCTGCAACGGCGTCAGCTGCCAGCTGACCGGACCGGTCCGGACCGCGGCTGCGACAGGATAAGCGGTATTGGTGCGCGGCGAGCGCCATGTGCGGACAGTATCGAAATGCACATCGTCCGGCTTGAATTGCGTGATGCGCCCCGACGCATCGCGCAACGCGGCGTGCGCCCATAGCTTAGCACCACTCCTGCTGCGGATTTGAAACGCCATCAGGGCCGAGCCGTCATCGAGATTGGCGCCGACCCAGTTCCACCCCGCGGCGTCCGCATCCAGCACGCTGGTCGACCATTCGTGATCGAGCCAGGCGCTGCCGCTGACCGCAACCGGTTTGCCGTTGCGCGTGACGGTTCCCGCAACCCGCAGTTGCGGTTCGCTGTAATAGTAGCTGGCTTGTTCAGGCCTCGGTCCCTTGCGCGACAATCCGTTATCGCCTTGCAGCATCGGCGCCTGGGAAGGCGTCAGCATCAGGGACAGCGCAAAGCCGTGCGCGTTCATATTCGCCTGATACCGGCCGTTCGAATCGCGAACCAAGCGCCAGTCGTCGAGCTTCACATCGGTATTGCCTTCTTTCGCATAAGCCAGGCCGAAACCTGCGCGTGCGCTTTTCTGGTCATGCAGCAGTTTTCCGA
>JAQGLW010000038.1 GCA_028292665.1 Herminiimonas sp. | reverse complement strand
AATTGCCATTGCGAATAGTCTGAAGCGAGCCCGCCCCGTTGGCCGGCTTTTGCCCGCTGGCGTGCAGCCGTGATGGTTGCCGTGCCGGTCAGTTTTGCCACATTGCTTTTCATTTCAAAAAGCAATTCCGATTTCGCCAGTCTGACAAGTGCTCGCAATGACTCCTTGAAAATGTATGTTTCACGAGGAGTGAGATTTTTTCCGGTGTTCGCCTCGATCATGTTTGCGATGGTCTTTTCTGTATCTAGTTCGGGTTTCATATGCACCTGTCAAATGATAAAAAATAGCTTGGATGCAAGTATCATGTATATCTGTCCGGCAACGCTTGATAAATATCAATCTTGCTGCGTGAAATTACTTTGCTCTAGGAAAATTCTTCAAATTGCCTGAAGCGAACCGGAATGAGGTATTTGTTGGTTCTTATTAATTTCCATCCTGCAATTCAATCCTGCTCTTAGCAGGCCGGCGCCGCAATCCAAAACAATCCGGTTCTGTTTCGCGCAGAGACATCGGTGTCCTGATACGACGCTTGATAAAACACATGATAAATCCGGAATGCAGGACGGCATTGCTGGTCTAATCCAAAGTTGCCGGCACTTGTCATGTATCGGAATGTTTAGCCGGATACAAAAAAATACGAAAAAGCTGCACACAGATATTCAGCAGCACGCTCATTTTCAATTCCCCGTTTTAGTCGGTAAATGCAATATGGAAAAATTGACGCAACAGCAGCTTGGCCACCTCAAGGATCTTCTGAATCAGCGCGACCAGGCGCTGCGTGACGATATCCGGCGCGAAGTTAATCTTCAGGATGACTATGCACAGTTGGCAAGCGATATCCCGGATCCCGGCGATTCGTCTTTTGCCAATCTCTCGGTGGATCTCGGCAATGCTGCGGTAAACCGCGACATTGCCGAGTTGCGTGCAATTCAGACGGCCCGCCTGCGAATGGAGAATGGAACATACGGGGAATGCATCGACTGCGGATTCGATATTCCATACGAGCGGCTGCAGGCACAGCCTATGGCGGAGCGTTGCGCTCCTTGTCAGGATATGTATGAGAAGACGCATGCCGATGCGATGAAGGGATCGACATTGTAATCCGCAAGGTCGGTCGCTGACGGCCCCTGTAACTGACAGCCCAACGCCGTCCGGACAAGCCCCGATTGAACAGCAAGGCCATTTTTGATCGCCGTTCCCGCTGTTGGAAAAAAGAAGAGGCAATCGGTCAACTCATTATTTCATTCGGCAAGATCGGCTGTCAGGAAAATTCGCCTGGCAATTTCCTTTATTTCTCTCCGCCTTGTTTCGCATCGGCCGACCGCATTGATGCGGCGAGCCCGGTTATTGGGTAATGAAGACGCCGGGATCTTGTAGCGTTTTTACTTCAAACCATCGTTTCAATCACACGCGAGCAGTTTCTGACCGTAGAATTACCGGACATCGGCCGGCAATCCTGAATTCTCCGGATTCTCCAAAGGCCCGCATTTCGATTAAAAGGAAAAGAGATGGATGAAGCGCTGCTCCGCACTGTGCAAACGATGCCGAAGGCAGAACTGCACATCCACATCGAAGGCTCGCTGGAACCCGAGCTGATCTTCGCACTGGCCGGGCGAAACAATGTTCCTCTGGCGTACGCATCGGTCGAAGACTTGCGCCGTGCGTATGCCTTCGATGATTTGCAGTCGTTTCTGGATATTTACTATGCGGGTGCAAGCGTGCTGCTGACCGAGCAGGATTTTTACGACATGACACGGGCCTATCTGCAGCGTGCAAAAGCGGATAACGTCAGACATGCCGAAATTTTCTTCGACCCGCAAACCCATACTGCGCGCGGCGTCGCATTCTCTGTGGTGATCGACGGCATCACCCGGGCCTTGCGCGAGGCGCGCACGCAACATGGGATGAGCGGTTCGCTGATCATGTGTTTCCTCCGCCATTTATCCGAGGAAGACGCATTCTCGACACTGGAACAGGCATTGCCGCACCGCGACAAGTTCATTGGCGTCGGCCTCGATTCGTCGGAGTACGGTCATCCGCCGGAAAAATTTGCGCGGGTATTCGCACGCTGCAGGGAGCTCGGCTTGCATCTGGTGGCGCATGCCGGCGAGGAGGGGCCCCCGGCATATATTCAAACGGCGCTGGATGTTCTTCAAGTAGAGCGCATCGATCACGGCGTGCGTTGCCTGGAGGATCCCGCATTGACCCGACGATTGGCGCGCGAGCAAGTGCCGCTGACGGTATGTCCGCTGTCCAATATTAAATTGCGCGTATTCAATCAATTGCACGAACACAATTTACTGGCTTTGCTGGAAGCGGATATTGCGGCAACCGTCAATTCGGACGACCCGGCTTATTTCGGCGGCTACATTAACGATAATTTCGCGGCGGTGTTCGAGGCATTGCCGCTGCGCCGGGAGCATGCATACCGATTGGCGCGCAACAGCTTCACCGCTTCCTTTCTCGATCCGCAAGCCAAACAGCAATATTTGAATGAAGTCGATGCATTTTTTGAGCACTGAATTCGGGTTGTGCTCAATCGAATGACCGTTGCCGGCTTGATTTACCAACATGCGGCCATATTTCGATGATGGATGGTCAATTGTTTCGCATTGCGCACGGCACTCGGCATTGGACGGCAACAAACTTTTTACGCTGGTCTTGCAGGACTATTTGGGAGAAGGACACGATGAAAGATGCCGCACTGCCGATTGTATTGATTGTCCTGGGTGCCGCCTGGCTATTGAATAGTTTGCATTGGCTGCCGGAAGTGCATTGGATATGGATTCTCGGTTTGATGGGTGGCGGTTTTGCGATCCTGATACTCGACGGCATCACCAAGTCCTCGGTCGTCGCCGGGCCGTTGTTGATCCTGGCCGGACTCCTGTCTTTTTTTCACCAATACTATGCACTCGGCTGGCGCTTCATGATTCCGGTCATGCTGATTTCAGCAGGATTATTGATGCTGATTGCGCGTTCACCATCCATTCCGGAGTCGCGCAATCTCAATCGCCGGTTCGAACATAAATCCGAGGATCGAGATCCAAATGGCTGATCCGCTTTCCGCTGCCGCCCTGGCCGGCGGCTTGTCGTGGGCCAGCGGCATCCGCTTGTATATGGCGTTGTTTATTGCAGGCTGGCTTGGCCGCATGGGCTGGATCGATTTGCCGCAGACATTGCAGGTGCTGGAATCGCCATGGGTAATGCTGGTCACAGGCGTATTGCTGGTAGTCGAGTTTCTGGCCGACAAAATACCCGGGGTTGATACCGTGTGGGATGCGATTCAGACTTTCATCCGCATTCCCGCCGGGGCGATTCTCGGCGCCGCCGCGCTGGGACAGATGGACCCGGCATGGACCACGATAGCGGCCCTGCTGGGCGGCACTCTTGCCGCGGGAGCCCATTTTACGAAGGCGGGCAGCCGTGCGCTGATCAATACATCGCCGGAGCCGTTCAGCAACTGGGCGGCATCCTTTTCAGAGGAAGCGGTAGTCGCGGCCGGATTGTGGGCAGCATTTTTCCATCCGTTTATACTGTTCGTTTTCCTCGCTGCATTCTTCATGCTCGCCTTGTGGCTGCTGCCGAAATTATGGCGCGGGCTGCGATGGCTTTTCAGAAAGCTCAGCACCTGATGTTTGTCCAATCGATTCGAATGACCCGGCGCGACTGGCGCGCCGGGGAGCTGCGTTTTCTTCTGATCGCACTGATCGTCGCGGTAGCGGCGCTGTCTTCGGTCGGATTTTTCGTCGACCGCATGCGCACCGGGCTGAACCGGGATGCGCATCAATTGCTCGGCGCGGATCTGGTGCTCCGGGCCGATCGGCCAATCAGCGCCGTCTGGCGTTCGGAAGCCGAAAGGCGAGGCCTGAGAATCGCGGACACCGTTGCGTTTCCGAGTATGGCAATGGCGGGCGAAGGCGATAAAGCGACTTCGCAATTGGCATCGGTCAAGGCGGTATCGCCCGGTTATCCATTGCGGGGCAATCTCAAAATCGCGGCGCAGCCCGGCGGCGACGACATCGTCACACGGGATATTCCTGCGTCCGGCACGGTATGGGTCGATCAAAACCTGCTGACTGCACAGAATCTCGCCGTCGGAAATTCACTGAAACTGGGCGACCGGGTTTTTAAAATTGCCAATGTGATTTCAGTCGAGCCGGACCGCGGCGCCGCGTTCATGAACTTCGCGCCGCGCGTGATGCTGTCCTTGTCCGATCTGGATGCGACCGGTCTGATCCAGAACGGCTCCCGGGTAAGCTATCGCCTGCTGCTGGCCGGCAAGCCGGAAGATGCTGCCGGATTTCAACAATGGATCGAACAAAAAATAGACCGCGAGAACATAAAAGGCGTGCATCTCGAATCGCTCGAATCAGGCCGCCCGGAAATGCGCGCCACGCTGGACCGTGCCGAACAGTTCCTGTCGCTGGTCGGCTTGCTGTCTGCAATGCTGGCTGCGGTGGCCGTGGCGATGGCGGCCCGCCGCTTCATGCTGCGTCATCTCGACGCGTGTGCGATGCTGCGCTGCCTCGGCTTGACGCAAAGCCAGGTGATGCGGCTGTACCTGATCGAATTTTTCATTGTCGGCTTGATCGGCAGTGCGCTCGGTGCATTGACCGGATTCGCCGCCCATTTCGTGCTGCTCGAATGGCTAGGCAGGCTGGTCGCAAACGAATTGCCTCCCGCAACGGTTTTACCGGGAGTGCAGGGGATTGCGACCGGGCTGCTATTGCTGATCGGCTTTGCGATTCCGCCTGTCCTGCAGCTGCGCAATGTGCCGCACAACCGCGTGATCCGGCGCGAGCAGGATGCTCCGCAGCCGATGACTCTGGCAACCTATGGTTTGGGATTGCTGAGCTTCATCGCATTGCTGCTGTGGCAGGCCGGCAATCTGAAACTGGGATTGCTGACAGCCGCCGGGTTTTTGGGCGGCTTCGCCGTTTTCGCATTGATCGGCTGGCTCGGCTTGAAATCGCTGCGTACGTTGCGCGGTGCGATCGACCATCCGAGCTGGCGTTTTGCCGTGACGGCATTGCAGCGCCGTCCGGGCGCCAGCGTGGTGCAGGTTGTTTCGCTGGCGTTGGGCTTGATGGCATTACTGCTGTTGACCGTGGTACGCGGCGATCTGGTTGATGCATGGCAAAAATCGACGCCGCCCGATGCGCCGAACCAGTTCATGCTTAATATCCAGCCCGATCAGAAAGCCGAAATCGAGGCGCGGCTGATAAAAAGCGGCATTGCCGATCCGATTCTGTATCCGATGATTCGCGGCCGGCTCATCCAGATCAACAATACGCCGATCACCGGGGGAACATATATCGAGGATCGTGCAAAACGCCTGGTGGACCGGGAGTTCAACCTGTCGACGATGCGCACCGTTCCGCCGCAAAATCAGATTACGGCAGGACGCTGGTACGACGACCGGAAGCCGGAAGCGTCAGTCGAAGAAGGACTTGCCAAAACACTGAATCTGAAGCTGGGCGACAAGCTGAAATTCGACATCGCCGGGCAGTCGGTGGAGGCTTCGGTCACTAGCCTGCGCAAACTCGAATGGGGTTCGATGCGCGTGAATTTCTTCGTCATCCTGAACCCGAAAGTGATGGCGGACATGCCGCAGACCTGGATCACCGCATTCAAATTGCCGCCGGCTAAAAGTGCATTGATCAATCAGCTGACGCGCGATTTTCCGAACTTGACCGTGGTCGATATCGGCAATGTGATCAGGCAGATTCAGGGTGTCGTCGATCAGGTGGTCGCTGCGGTGGAGTTCCTGTTCCTGTTTACGCTGGCGTCCGGTGTGCTCGTGCTGTATGCGGCGCTGATGGGATCTCAGGATGAGCGAACGCGGGAAGCGGGTTTGCTGAGAGCGCTGGGCGCAACACGCAGGCAGCTGTCGCAGGCGCAGTGGATCGAGTTTGCGCTGGTCGGCGGGCTGGCGGGCCTGCTTGCCGCCACTGGCGCGGCAGCGATCGGCTGGGCGCTTGCAAAATACGTGTTTCTGTTTGAATGGACATTCAGTCCGATGGTCTGGCTGGCGGGTCTGGCGGTCGGTGCGGCCTGCGCCTTTATCGGCGGCTGGATCGGCTTGCGCAACGTGCTGAATCAGCCGCCGCTGCAGACGTTGCGCGAAACGTAGGGCTGCTTCAAGACTTCCATATGGAAGAGCGGTTTCGTCCGCGTAACGATTCACAACTCCACAAGGGCGTCGCATGGCGCCCTTTTTCATTCCGGATTTCCCGTTCGATGAATAGCGCCGGGCATTGCTGTCGCCAATGCCTTTTATCGGCGGATTCGCGTTGCAAATGATCTTCGGCATGTCTGCTCGTTATCGCGCTGCCGCGTCCGTCTGTTGCGATGACAAAATAATTTTCATTGAAGCGGTATCCCATCAAGAGAAGCAGCAGCGAAAACATTGAAAAGACGCAAGGTTTATTCGTATTTCATGCTGAAGCGCTGCAGATTTTGCATGCACGAACGTTTGAGATTAGTCAGTGTGGCTAAAAGCTTCATTGTCTATATTAAGTTTTGCGAACAGAACTAGGACGTCAATGATTACAGAATTTCTTTTTCGCAATACACAACCGGTACAACAAATCCGCTTCATATTTCGCATGAATCGCTGCAACGGTAATAAAAGGGCAATGCATGACAGATGTCAATACATGCCAGAAGGACATAAGTAAAGTCGCACTTAAGGCGATCGGCTATGAAATAGAACGAGGCGAAGAGTGAGACAGAACAAAAGCTTTTTATTCGCGCAGCAGGTTCGTGACTCCGGTTTGCAGTTCTTTGTCATCTGCAAACGGTTTTTTTAAATTCAAAGACCACCAAGAATATTGGCAGGCTTGCACAATCAAGTGAGATGACACCATGTACCTTTTTTCAAAAAAACATCTTAAAAAGTGGAGTGTGGCTGTTGTATTGCCCTGGATTGCCGCATGCAATTCCGTCGCTCCAGGCATGCAATTCAGCGGCTCGAACGGCGCGGCGAATACAAGCGCAAGCGATGACACGTCTGCGGCAATACCGACTGTAGTGAAACCGATCACGCCGCAACTGGTTAAGCGGGAAAAAGAGCTGCGTGAGAAGCAAGTCAGCCAGGACATCAGCCGTCTGGTCGGGCGCCCTGCGCCATACAGCATCGAGAGCGGCGATATACTTTCGATCGTCGTTTGGGATCACCCTGAGCTTGCCGGCGCCGTAATGACTCAGCCGGCCGGCGTTCCCGGTGTCGATCCCACTCCTGCGGCAACGCCGCCGGCCGGATTCGTCGTCGATCACGAAGGCATGGTGCAATTCCCGTATGCCGGCAATCTGAAGCTGGCCGGTTTGACCGAGGATCAGGCGCGCGGCCTGCTCACTTCCAAGCTTGCGCGTTACATCAACAAACCGAATGTTACGTTGCGCGTTCAGGCATATCGCAGCAAGCGTATCTATATCGACGGTGAAGTCAAATCGCCGGGGCTGCAGGCCATCAACGATATTCCGATGACATTGATCGAAGCGTTGAACCGCGCAGGCGGCTTGTTGCCGACTGCCGACCAGAGCCAGATTGCCCTCAACCGCGCGGGTACGACCTACCAGATCAACCTTCCGCAATTAGTGCAAAAGGGCGTGAATCCGGCCAGCATCATGCTGACAAACGGTGACGTCGTTCGCGTGCTCTCTCGCGATGAAAGCAAGGTTTTCGTTTCGGGAGAAGTAAACGTTCCAAGGTCGCTCACCATGCATAACGGCCGCTTGACGCTTAACGAAGCGCTGGGCGAATCCGGCGGGATCAACCCGCTGAGCGGCGACAGCCGGCAGGTCTATGTGGTGCGCAAGTCGGCCACGGAACCGATCGTGTACCAGCTGGATGCGCATGCAACCGGAGCCCTGGCCATGGCCGAAGGCTTCGAGCTGAATCCGAAAGACGTTGTCTATGTCGCAGCGACGCCGCTTACCAACTGGCATCGCGCGATCAGCCAGATATTCCCCGGTGCATTGACGGGTGCGGTGACCGCAGTCAATCCTGCCGGTGTCGGACGATAACGTGATCAGGAACATTCTATGCGTTTGCATCGGCAATATCTGCCGAAGCCCGATGGCCGAAGGCTTGCTCAAGCAGGCGCTGCCCGGGAAAGAGGTGTGCTCGGCAGGTATCAGTGCAATGGTGGGTGAACCGGCCGCCTCTGCATCCATCCAGCTGATGCGCGAATGCGGTATCGATATCAGCGGACATCGGGCGCAAAACCTGGCGAGCTGGATGGTAAACGAGGCGGATATCATCCTGACGATGGACTTGTATCAAATGCGCTTTATAGAGGCCACGTATGCCGCATCGAAAGGCAAGGTATTCCGCCTCGGCGAATTCGGTAAATATGATATTCCGGATCCATACCGGCAAGGCCTGGCCACGTTCCGGCACTCGTACGGTCTGATCGCCCGGGGTATAGACGAATTGATTGATCACATTGCGTATCCCGGCAAAGAGGGGAATCAATATGTCCTGACGCCCATTCGAGAATCGCCGTTGCCTTTTTCGCCGTAGGAACAGAATTGCGATGCAGTATTCAGCGGGAAATTAAGGCTCCAGGTTGTCTGCATGTGCAAGGGCCGGGATCTTGTTGACGGTTCCTGTGCGGATTGCCGCCATAGAGGCGGTCCGAAGGCAAGTGAGACATTAATTTTGTTCAGTGTAGTTCCATGTACGTTTTAAATACATTTAAATAATTATCATGATGAATTCACTTATTCAGCAACCGGCCCCAGCCCACCTTCAGCAGATCGGCCCCAACATCCTGACCGAGGATAACGAGGCAGAACTGTCGAGCTATTTCAATGTTCTTTACGATAATCGCTGGCTGATCGCTACGATTGCGCTTGCAGTCGCACTGCTGGGCGCAGCCTATGCTTTTTTGGCAAAGCCGGTCTACGAAGCGAACATGCTCATTCACGTAGAGGAAGGCACCAACAAGGAAACGAAAAACATCATCGGTGAAATGAACTCGCTGTTCGATATCAAGGCAGCAGCGACATCGGAGATGGAGCTCGTCCGTTCACGCCTGGTGGTGTCGCGCGCGATTGATAATCTGAGGCTCTATATTTCCGCAAAGCCGAAATACTTTCCGGTGATCGGCAATTGGGTTTCCGACCATAATAAGAAAATATCCAATCCGGGATTATTCGGATACGGCGGATATGCATGGGGCGGCGAGAAAATTGACGTTTCGACTTTCAATGTGCCCGATGCATTGATGAATCTCGAGTTCGTGCTTGTTGCCGAAGATAACGGACAGTACAGGCTTACCCAGAATGCAAATAATATCGACTTGCAAGGGCGCGTAGGCACGCCGTTAAATGTCGATACCCCGAAGGGACGGATAGAAATGCAGGTGGACCAGCTTGCAGCCAGACCCGGCGCGCAGTTTCTGGTGAACCGCTCGTCGAGGATCGCCGTGATTGAAAACGTGCAAAAAGCCCTGGTGGTGGTAGAGCAGGGCAAACAGTCCGGCAT
>JAQGLW010000189.1 GCA_028292665.1 Herminiimonas sp. | reverse complement strand
AAACCGCACCGAGAACCAAGCCGTCCAACTATCCCGAACCGTTCGCATCGCGAATGGCCGGCCGTGAAAAGCGACCGCTCGGCGATCTGTTCGGCCTGTCGAACTTCGGCGTGACTCTGACCCGGCTGCATCCCGGTGCGGTTTCCACGCTGCGTCACGCGCACTCGAAGCAGGATGAATTCATCTATATCCTGTCCGGCGATCCGGTGCTGCGCACCGATGCGGGCGAGACGGCCTTGCACCCGGGCATGTGCGCCGGATTCAAGGCCGGCAACGGCGATGGACATCAACTGGTCAACCGCACGCAAGAGGATGTCGTCTATCTGGAGATCGGCGACCGCAGCGCGGGCGATTCCGTCAGCTACCCCGAAGACGACCTGATGGCAGTGCTCGGCGCAAACGGCCAATGGCAGTTCGCGCGCAAGGACGGCACGCCGTATTGAACGGCGGATACCGTTTTTCGATCGGCGCCGCAAGCGCGTCCGCACCTTCCTTATTCGAATTCGAAAGCGCTCGTCAGATCGCCCATGTTGGCGCGCACGCCCGGCAGCGGTTCCAGCCCGAAACGTTCGGTGATGAACTTTAGGATCGATGTCGTGTCGGCCGGCGTGTGATCGACGAAGCCGCGCTTCGCATAAGGCGACACGATGATGGTCGGGATACGCGTGCCCGGCCCCCAGCGGTCGCCCCAGCCCGCGCCGGCGGGCGGCGCGACGTGATCCCAATAGCCGCCGTTTTCATCGTATGTGACAATGACGGCCATGCTGTTCCATTGAGGACTCTTGCGCAGACGATCCAGCAGATCGGCAATATGAATATCGCCGCTCCGGATGTCGGTGTAGCTCGGATGCTGCGTAAGCCTGCCGGCCGGCTTGTAGAACGATACCTGCGGCAGCGTGCCCTGATCGATCGCCGCCAGCAGATCCTCGCCATCCTTCAGATGCTGCGCGCGGGCCGCCGTGCCGGGCGCGAATTGCGCGAAGTAATTGAACGGCTGATGGTGCGCCTGAAAATTCGGACTGTCGGCTTCGCGGTTGTAAATGACGGTACGCTTCGCTTGCGGATCCTGCCGGCCGTCGGCCAGCGCCTGCTTCCATCCGCCCGAATACCATGCCCACGAGACGCCCTTGGCGGAAAGCGTATCGCCTATGGTCTTCGCGGTTTGCGGCGGCACCGGAAATTTCGCGGCATCGGCAAGATCGGGATCGCCGCCGGCCGCGGGCGGCGTGCCGCTCGGCTGATACGGCGGCTGCGACGTGTTGACGACGTAGCCGTCGGGCGTCACCGTACCGTCGAATACCTGCACCGGGCCATTCAGCACCGATGGCGGCGACGCGGGCCGTTTCTTCAGCGTGCCGGTTTCGTCGAGCTGCGCACGCAGCGCCGCCGGCGCAGCCGTGAACACCGGCGTGCATGCGCACACCAGCCACTGATGGTTGAGGAACGAGCCGCCGAAAGCGCCCATGAAAAAATTGTCGGCCAGCGTATACTCGCGCGCCCACTGCCACATCTTCTGCGTCGATCCGTCGTAGTAGCCCATGGTCCATGCGCCGACGGTGGTCATGGCAACGAACTTGTTGTTCCTGCCGCCGTTGATCTGCTCGATGTTCTGATAATAATTATGGATCGGACTCGGCACGACCTGATCGATGCGCGCATTCACCGGCGCCGCATCGATGCGGAACGGGCCGTTCGGCATGTTCTGCGGATAGCGCGGATCGGCCTTGCCCTGTGCGGTAAATACCGGCGGCAGATGCGGCAGCGGCGAGCCGTCATGGTCAAGCTGTGTCTTTTGTCCGGCTGTCGCGTCGGCCACGCCGTTGGCGCCCGGGAACATGCCGTACATGTTATCGAAGCTGTGGTTCTCGGCGTAGATGACGACGATATGATCGATGCGGCCGAGTCCCGACCGGGCAGCGCCGGCGCTGGTCGTTGCGCATCCCGATAGTGCTGCCGCCATGGCGACTGCGAATGCCCATATTCCGTTCGCTTTCACGTTTTTCCTCTTCTTTGCCGGATTCCGAATGGTCCGCAGACAAGCGCTCTATTTTAAGCGATCCTGTTTTGCGTAAAGTTTTCACACGCCGGTTTTAGCGCCATGCGCAGTACGGTGCCATCGAAACGCCGCTGCCGGAAATGACGCAATTGCCATCGCACAATAGTTGCCATTCCATGCGGCAATCGGCAATAAAGAGCCGGACTTTGATGATATAGTCGCATCAAAAAAATTACCGCTTGATGAAAGCGCCATGCATTTTCATCGAACCTGAAATGCGTCGGCAATTTCATATGCAAAATTTCGCACACAAGTCGTCGGACACTACCAAACGGAGATAACGCCATGAAAATGAAATTAGCCGGTGCGCTGTTGCCCGCCCTTGTTTCTCTCGCATTTGCAACGGGCGCTTCCGCGCAGATCAAAGTCGGCGTGACCGTTTCCGCCACCGGACCGGCCGCATCGCTCGGCATCCCGGAAAAAAACACCTTCGCGCTGCTGCCCAGAATAATCGGCGGCAAGACCGTCGAGTACATCGTGCTCGATGATGCGACGGACACCACGACCGCCGTCAAGAATGTCCGCAAACTGGTATCGGAAGACAAGGTCGATCTGCTGATCGGTTCCACCGTGACGCCGAATTCGCTGGCGATGATCGATGTCGCGTCCGAGTCCGGAACGCCGATGATTTCGATGGCGGCATCGGCCGCCATCGTCGAACCGGTCGATGCCAGGCGCCGCTGGATATTCAAGACGCCGCAGAACGATTCCCACATGTCGACCGCGATCACCGCGCACATGGCCGACAGCGGCGTCAGGACGGTCGCCTTCATTGGTTTTTCCGACGCATACGGCGAAGGCTGGTATCGCGAATTCGCGAAGCTGGCCGATCTGCGCAAGATCAAAATCGTCGCCAACGAGCGGTTCGCGCGCAGCGATACCTCGGTCACCGGCCAGATCCTCAAGATCATGGGCGCCAATCCGGATGCGGTGCTGATTGCCGGTTCCGGCACGCCCGCCGCATTGCCGCAAAAAACCCTGAAAGAGCGCGGTTACAAGGGCACGATCTATCAGACCCACGGCGTGGCCAACAACGATTTCCTGCGCGTCTGCGGCAAGGATTGCGAAGGCACATGGCTGCCGTCCGGCCCGTTGCTGGTGGCCGAGCAGCTCCCGGATTCGAATCCCGTCAAGAAATCCGCAATGGCCTATAAAAACGCCTATGAAAAAGCCTACGGCGCGGGCAGCGTTTCGACCTTCGGCGGCCACGCATGGGATGCCGGCAATCTGCTCGCGGCGGCCGCACCGCAGGCTTTGAAGACTGCGCAACCGGGCACTGTGGAATTCCGCAAGGCGCTGCGCGATGCGATCGAAGGCATCAGGAATCTTCCCGAGTCGCACGGCATCGTCAACATGAGCCCGACCGATCACCTCGGTCTCGATCAGCGTGCGCGCGTGATGGTGCAGGTGGTGAACGGCAAATGGAAGCTGGCCGGCGCAGCGAAATAATGGATTGGCGTTCGGTCCTGTCGAAGCGAATCCGTTCTTCTTGAACAGGCCCGTTCGCCCTGAGTTCAGATCTTTTATCCCCGGGTACCGGAATGGATTTATCAATTGCCGCCATCCTCGCGCAGGATGGCATCACCGGCGGCGCGATCTACGCGCTGCTGGCGCTTGCGCTGGTGCTGGTATTTTCGGTCACGCGCGTCATCTTCATTCCGCAAGGCGAATTCGTTGCGTTCGGCGCATTGACGCTGGCGGCAATCCAATCGGACAGGTTTCCGCAGTCGGCTTCATTACTGGTTGCGCTCGGCCTTCTGGCGTTCATGCAGGAAACCGTTGCGATCGTGCGCATCGCCGAACGCCGCCGCACCGCGGCGCGCAGCGTGCCGCTCGCGCTGGCAAAATTCGTGCTGTTCCCGGTTGCGGTATTCGCGCTTGCAAAAACCTTTGCCGGTCCGGCGCTGCCGCTGGTGCTGCAGGTGCTGCTGTCGCTGGCGATCGTGGTGCCGATGGGACCGATGATTTACCGTCTCGCATTCCAGCCGCTGGCAGAAGCCGCCACGCTGGTGCTGCTGATCGTTGCGGTCGGCGTGCATTACGCGCTGCTCGGACTCGGACTGGTCATGTTCGGCGCCGAAGGTTCGCGCACCACGCCGTTTTCCGATGCGCGCATCGACATCGGCGCGCTGACGATTTCGGGACAGAGCCTCGTCATCGTCGGCGTATCGGCCGCGCTGATCGTTACGCTCTATCTGTATTTCGAACGCACCTTGTCCGGCAAGGCGTTGCGCGCCACTGCGGTCAACCGTCTCGGCGCGCGCCTGGTCGGCATCGGCACCGCGCAGGCAGGCCGCCTCGCGTTTACACTGGCGGCGGCGATGGGCGGATTGTGCGGTGTGCTGATTGCGCCGCTGACGACCGTGTATTACGACAGCGGTTTCCTGATCGGCCTCAAGGGATTCGTCGGCGCGATCATCGGCGGGCTGGGCAGCTATCCGATTGCAGCCGCAGGCGCGATTCTGGTCGGGCTGCTCGAATCGTATTCGTCGTTCTGGGCCAGCGCGTTCAAGGAAGTCATCGTGTTCACGCTGATCATACCGGTGCTGCTGTGGCGCTCGCTGACGTCCAGGCATGTCGATGAGGAAGAAGAATGATGCGCGGATTCTTCCTGCCGTTCATCGTTGCCGTCGCATTGCTGCCGGTCCTGCCGACACCGGAATTCTGGATCACGCTCGCCAACTATATCGGCCTGTATTCGATCGTCGCGCTCGGCCTGGTGCTGCTGACCGGCATCGCCGGATTGACATCGTTCGGACAGGCCGCGTTCGTCGGCCTCGGCGCCTATTCGACCGCCTGGCTGACGACCCAATTCGGTTTGTCGCCATGGCTCGGATTGCTGGCCGGTCTCGCGGTGACCGCAGGCGCAGCCTTCTTCATCGGCGCCATCACGATGCGGCTGTCGGGGCACTTTCTGCCGCTGGGCACGATTGCATGGGGATTGTCGTTGTTCTTCCTGTTCGGCAATCTGGAATTTCTCGGCAAGTACGAAGGCCTGAACGGCATTCCGCCGATCAGCGTGTTCGATCTGACGCTCGATAGCGGACGCAAAATCTATTTCCTGATCTGGCTGACGGTGATTGCGGCCGTGATCGCCGTGCAGAATCTGCTGAACTCGAGACCGGGCCGCGCGATCCGCGCATTGAAAGGCGGCGGCGTCATGGCCGAAGCGATGGGCGTCAATACCGCCTGGATGAAAATTGCGATCTTCGTGCTGGCCGCCCTGCTCGCCTGCATATCGGGCTGGCTGTATGCGCATCTGCAACGCGCGGTCAATCCGACGCCGTTCGGCCTGAACGCCGGCATCGAATATCTTTTCATGGCGGTGGTCGGCGGCGCCGGCCATGTGTGGGGCGCGCTGCTCGGCGCAACGCTGCTGACGCTGCTGAAAGATCAGTTGCAATCCCTTTTGCCGAAGCTGCTCGGGGCCAACGGCAATTTCGAAATCATCGTGTTCGGCGTGATGATGGTATTGCTGCTGCAGCGTGCGCGCGACGGACTGTGGCCTTATATCCGCCGATGGCTGCCGCAGGAACCGAACGCGGTCGCGCCGGCCTCCGCCGCCGCGCTGCCGATGCGCGCCAGGCATGCGGCCGGCGAAACGGTGCTGCAGGTCGACCGCGCACGCAAGGAATTCGGCGGCCTAGTGGCGGTCAACGACATGACGTTCGACGTCAAATCCGGTGAAATCATGGGCCTGATCGGGCCCAACGGCGCCGGCAAATCGACGATGTTCAATCTGGTGACCGGCGTCCTGCCGCTGACGCAAGGCGAAATACGATTTCGCGCGGCGGACCGCCTGCAGCGCATCGACGGCCTGGCGTCGCGCGAGATCGTCCGGCGCGGCATCGCGCGCACTTTCCAGCACGTGCGGCTGATTCCGACGATGAGTGTGCTGGAAAATGCCGCGCTCGGCGCGCACCTGCGCGGCACGCACGGCGACATTGCCGGCATCGCCGCCGGCATCGCACGGCTCAACAAGACTGAAGAACAGAGCTTGCTGTTCGAAGCGAAGCGGCAGCTGGAACGCGTCGGCCTCGGCGACATGCTGTACGAAGAAGCAGGCAGCCTCGCGCTCGGCCGGCAACGGATACTGGAAATCGCGCGTGCGCTGTGTTGCGATCCGGCGCTGCTGCTGCTCGACGAGCCGGCCGCCGGCTTGCGCTACCGGGAAAAACAGGCGCTCGCCGAACTGTTGCGCAAGCTGAAGAACGAAGGCATGAGCATACTGCTGGTCGAGCATGACATGGACTTCGTCATGAACCTGACCGACCGGCTGGTGGTAATGGAGTTCGGAAGCAGGATCGCCGAAGGGCCGCCGGCCGCGGTCCGGCAGAATCCGGCCGTGCTGGAAGCCTATCTGGGCGGCGTCTAGAGCGGTTTTCGTATCAGTGTGAGGGTGATGCGGATTGGTTTGGGGTGCAGGGCAAGGCGCGAGGAGAGCAGTGTGGCCAGCCACACCAGCGACGAACAACGCCGCCATGCGCTCCAAAGCGGCCCGCAGCGCCCATACACTGATACGAAAACCGCTCTAATGACGATGATTGCATTGTGAAGGAAGCGAGCGATGGCGGCACCGGTACTTGAAGTCAGCGATCTGCATGTCGGCTACGGCAAGGTCGAAGCGCTGCACGGCGTGAATCTGACCGTGGGCGCGGGCCGGATCGTCACCGTGATCGGCCCCAACGGCGCCGGCAAATCGACGATGCTCAATGCCATTGCCGATGCGCTTCCGGCCGGCGGCACGCTGCGCGGCCGGATCTCGCTGCTCGGCCATGACATGAGCGGCGTCCCGATCGAATCGCGGGTTGCGCGCGGCATGTGCCTGGTGCCGGAAAAGCGCGAGCTGTTCGCGACGATGACGGTGGAAGACAATCTGCTGCTGGGCAGTTATCGCCGCTACAAGGCGCGCGAAAAGAATTACGCCGACCAGATGGACGTCGTGTTCGATCTTTTCCCGCGCCTGAAAGAGCGGCGCCGCCAGGATACCGGCACGCTGTCCGGCGGGGAACGGCAGATGCTCGCGATCGGCCGGGCACTGATGGCCAGGCCGCAACTGCTGATGCTGGACGAACCGAGCCTTGGCCTGGCTCCGTTGATCGTCAAGGAAATATTCCATATCATCGTCCGGCTCAGGCAGAGCGGCGTCGCGATTCTGCTGGTCGAGCAAAATGCGCGCGCGGCATTGCAAGTCGCCGATTATGCCTATGTGCTGGAAACCGGCGAGATTGCGCTTGAAGGCCCCGCATCCGAACTCGCGAACGATCCGAAAGTCATCGATACCTATCTGGGCCTGGCAAAAAAGACGGCATGATTGCAGCAGGAACGACGAAGATGCGGAAAGATATAACGGACGCCGATGCAAACCCTGGATTTATCCGGATCGGCCGCCTGTTGAAAAAGACTCGGCCTTTTCATTGCGATAATCCGGCGCGATTTTCAGCCGGCTGCCGGATAGCGATTCATCGCTGCCGGATTCCTGCTGAAATCGAACTCTTTTCTTCCAAGAGCCGGTTTTGTGTTAGTTTTGGATTTCATCGAAAAACTCCATCAAGCGAAACATGACAGCTCCCCTACCTGCCAATGAAGCGGCCAGATTGCAGGCTCTTCGCCGATATCATGTGCTCGATACCTCGCCCGAGCAGCCGTACGACGACATTGTGCGGCTGGCATCGGCCATTTGCGGCGCGCCGATCGCGATGCTCAGTCTGGTCGATGCCGACCGCCAGTGGTTCAAGGCGAGGATCGGATTGGAGATGGAGCAAACTGCCAGGGATATTTCGTTCTGCTCGCACGCACTGTCGCAGGGAGACGAACTGCTCGTCGTCGGCGATGCGCATGCCGACGACCGTTTTGCGGGCAACCCGCTGGTTCGGTCCCAGCCGAATATCCGGTTTTACGCCGGCGCGCCCCTGGTGACGCCCGACGATCAGGTGCTCGGAACATTATGCGTATTGGATCGCATCCCGCGCGAACTCAATCAGCAGCAAAAAGAAGCATTAAGCATCTTGTCCCGGCAAGTCATCGCGCAACTCGAACTGAGGCGCAAGACAATCGAGCTGGAAGAGAGCGAACATCGATTCAGGATATTCATGGACAACAGTCCGGCCGCCGCTTTTTTGAAAGATGAGCAAGGCCGCATGCAGTACGTCAACCAGGCCTATCTGCAGCGCTTCAACATGCAACCGTCCGATGTCATCGGGAAAACCGATTTTGAAATATGGCCGGAAGATCAGGCGAAGAAATTGCGCGCGCACGATATCGAAGTCCTGTCCGGGAATACGACCGTTTCCGTAACTGAAACCGTGCAAATCCCCGGCTCTGCGCCGACCTACTGGCACACCTATAAATTCCCGTTGAAAACCAAGCAGAAAATGCTCGGGGGAGTGGCTCTCGATATTACGGAAAACAAGCTGTACGAGCAGCAACTGGAAGAGTACCAGCAGAAATTGGAAAGCATGCTGGTGCAGTTTGAGATCCTGAGCTCCACGGATGTGCTCACCGGCCTGAAAAACCGGCGCGCATTCGATGAGAAACTGACCGAAGAATTCGACCGCGCGCAACGGTATCATTTGTCGCTATCGCTGCTGATGATCGATGTGGACCGGTTCAAGAAATTCAATGATTCATTCGGGCATCCGGCAGGCGACGAGTTATTGAAATCGGTGGCGCGGGTAATGCAGGAAAACGCCCGCTCGCACGACACCATCGCACGCTACGGCGGCGAAGAGTTTGCGGTGATTCTGCCCAATACCGGCCGGGAAGGTACGCTGATCATTGCCGAGCGGCTTCGCCGTGCGGTAGCGATACTGCATCCCGAACATCCCGTCACGATCAGCATCGGCGTATCGAGCCTGAATTTAAGCATGTCGGAAGCCACTGCGATGACGGACGCCGGCGCCTTGATCCAGGCGGCGGATACCGCGTTGTACAAGGCAAAACAAAACGGGCGCAATCGCATCTGCGAAGCGGCCTGATGCCTGAATCGTTCCGCCGTCTGCAAAGGCGGTTGCATCGGCGGCGCCCGACAGGCGAATAGTTGACGGATATCTGTTTTAAAATTAAATTCATTGAAATCGGCGTCGCGTCCGCGGCATTGCTATTATCACGGGCGCAATGGCCAATTACCGCCAACAATGGAACGGAACGAAAATGCACTCGACAACAGGCTTATCCAATCTGGCAATTCTTTATCTGATTGCGGTCAATGTCATCGCCGTCATGATCTATGTGGCGATCGTTCGGATCAAGGCATACCGCGATGAGCGGAATATCTCCCTGATAAAAAAGGCGATCGCCGATTATTTTCACAAGAGCGGCGTGAGAGTCTCGGTTGACTGCGCCCGCCTGCCGGGCACAAAGCGCTTCACCGTCTGCATCGAATCCGAACCGATGAAGCGATTCCGCCTGTCCCATATCATCGAATCGACGCTGCGCGATCTCGTGCATAACCTGCATCGGCTGGAAATCGACAATATCTATTGGCGCTTTCCGGTCGAGAAAAGCATCCAGGATGCCGCCGCCGGCAAAGCGACCCAGCCGGTTGAGAGCAATGACGAATACATTACCCAGGGCTTGACGCATTATCATTACCGGCATCTTCCCAAAGCCGAAGTGGTGGAAGCTTCCTGGGAAACGTTCGCAGAAGCAAATGTCGAAGGGTCGGAGAAAAAACCGTCGTGATGCAAACGCAACAAGGTATTCCGCAACACCGCTTCGGGTAATTCACCAATCGGCGATGCCGGACAACAGGCCGGCCTGCTGCGCGCGAATATAATCGGCCGGCGTATCGACATCCCATAGCGCGGGCAGCTCGATCCAGTCGCTGCCCGCCTGCCAGCCGATCGCGGCCAGCCGGCTGCGGGTTTGCGCCATCACCTGCGGCGTACCCCAATCGATCGCATCGAACGCCTGTAAAAAATCCGTCTCGGAATTGCCGTGCCCGCGCGCGCCGACCAGCACATAGCCGCCATCTTCGGCGGGCGTGAAAACCATGTGCGCGCCTTGCCGCAATGCCTGCGCCGCGGCCTGCAAATCAGCCGGCGACAGCGCCGGGCAATCGGTGCCGATCAGTAATACCGCCCGATGTTGCCTTAAATGCATATGCAGGCAGTCGGCCATGCGTTTTCCGAGACCGCCTTCGCATTGCCGGTACAGAACCGCGTCGAAGCGGCCGGCACATTCCGCAAAAAAAGGATGGCCGCTTTCGCCCGCTGTCCACAACGACACTTGTCCGGGCGCTGCGCGGCAAGCGGTAGCCAGTGTCCGCAGTATCATTGCACGTTGCGCTTCGGCAGCCGCTTCTTTTCCCAGCAGCGGAATCAGGCGCGTCTTGACCGTGCCGGCAACCGGCGCCTTGGCGAAAACCGCGATGTGAAAAGGCGCAGTCATCGGTCGCGGTAACCGTAAGCTGCAGCCAGCGCGCGCGGATCGGCGCCGAAAAAATAAGCCGTCCGCAAACGCCACATCAAAAGAATGGTGCGCCAGATGCCGTGCTCTTCCCAGCGGCGTGCCGAGGCCGCAACCCGCGCACGCAGGCAGGCCGGGCGGCCTGTCCGCTTCAAGCGCTTGCTCAATTCGATGTCTTCCATCAGCGGGATCGATGCAAATCCGTTCAGGCGATGGAATGCTTCGCTGCGCATGAAGATTGCCTGATCGCCGGTAGCGATGCCGGTGATGCGCGAGCGCAGGTTCATCATTGCGGCAATCACCGGCAGCATCGGATGCGCACCGCTCAAACGGACATCGAATCGTCCCCATTGATAATCGCGCAACGCTGCGGCAATCAGCGCATCGGCATCGGCAGGCAGGACCGTGTCGGCATGCAAAAACAGCATCGCCTCGCCCTGTGCGTGCCGTGCGCCGGCATTCATCTGCAGCGCCCGTCCGCGGGCTGAATCCACCACCATGTCGGCAAGCGGCCGGGCCAATGCCGGCGTGCCGTCGCGGCTGCCGCCATCGACGACAATGACTTGCGCACCGCGGGCGCGCAGCGCGGCAAGCTGTGTCAACAGCGGAACAATGCCGGCGGCTTCATTGAGCGCCGGAACGATGATCGATAAACGTGTCATGAAGCGAATAACCTGATCATCCGCGTTGCCACGCATGATATCGCTTGACCCACTCCAGCAATTTCACCGGCGCATGCGCACGCTTCCAGGCGCCCGCCGCATACTTGTTGGCTTCGGCCAGCGTCGGATAAATATGGATGGTACCGAGAATCTTGTTGAGGCCGAGACCATGCTTCATCGCCATTACATATTCCGCAATCAGATCGCCCGCATGCTCGCCGACGATCGTTGCGCCGAGAATCCTGTCCTTGCCCGGCGCCGTCAACACTTTGACGAAGCCATGCGCTTCTCCATCGGCAATCGCGCGATCCAGATCGTCGAGGCCGTAGATCGTCACCTCATGCGGAATATTCTGCGCTTTCGCCTCCTGTTCATTCAGGCCGACCCGCGCGACTTCCGGCTCGGTAAAGACAGCCCATGGAATCACCGAGTAATCCGCCTTGAACTTTTTGAAGCGGCCGAACAATCCGTTGACTGCCGCATACCAGGCCTGATGCGAAGCGGTGTGGGTAAACTGGAACGGTCCCGCGACGTCGCCGGCGGCAAAAATATTGGGATACGGCGTTTGCAGATACGCATCGGTTTCGACAGTGCGCGCCGCCGTCGTCGCAATGCCCAATTCTTCCAGTCCGTAACCGGTGGTGTTGGCGATGCGACCGACCGCGCACAATACGAGGTCGAACGGAATCCTTACCTCCTTGCCCTCATGTTCGGCAATCATTACTTTCTCGCCGTTTTCGGCCATGAATTGCCCGGCCTTGTGAGCGGTCAGCACGCGAATGCCTTCCGCGCGGAATCGCGCCTCGACCAGCGCCGACACATCCGGGTCTTCGCGCACGAGCAGGCGTTCGGCCATCTCGACCTGGATCACTTGCGACCCGAGCCGCGCAAACGCCTGCGCCAATTCGCAGCCGACAGGGCCGCCGCCCAGCACTACCAGCCGCCTCGGCAATTCGCGCAAGCTCCACAATGTATCCGACGTCAGATAGCCGGTATCCGCCAGGCCGGGAATCGGCGGCACGAACGGCTGCGCGCCTGCGGCGATCACGATGCTCCTGGTGGTCAGCGTGCGTACGGCGCCGCCCGCGCCTTTCACTTCCACGGCGAACGGCGAAATGATTCTGGCGTCGCCTTGCACGCATTCGACTCCCAGTCCCTTGTAGCGTTCGGCCGAATCATGCGGCTCGATGGCTTTCACGATACGCTGCACCCGTTCCATCACTGCGGCGAAATCGACCTGCGCAGTCGCGGACACCAGGCCGAATTCCTGCGCGCGTCCGATCTGCGACATCAGCCTGGCAGAACGGATCAGCGCCTTCGACGGCACGCAGCCGGTATTGAGACAATCGCCGCCAAGCTTGTGCCGCTCGATCAATGCGACCCTGGCCTTGACCGCCGCCGCGATGTACGACGTAACGAGACCCGCGGAGCCGCCGCCGATGACCACCATGTTGTAGTCATAGCGCTGCGGACGCGGCCATCGCGCATACACTTTGCGCAGCCGGAACAGCTCGATTGCCTTCTTTGCCAGCAGCGGAAATATTCCCAGCAAAACGAACGAGAACACCAGGGCGGGCGACAGAATTCCCTTGAGCGACGTGATGTTCGCCAACTGCGTGCCGGCATTCACGTAAACCAGCGTGCCGGCCAGCATGCCCAACTGGCTTACCCGGTAAAAAGTCCAGGCGCCCATCGGCGTCAATCCCATCAGCAGATTGATCAGGAAAAACGGAAACACCGGCACCAGCCGCAACGTGAACAGGTAGAACGGCCCATCGCTGGCAACGCCTTCGTTGAAGGATTTCAGTTTTGCGCCGAAGCGCTGCTGTATCCAATCGCGCAGGATGAAGCGCGCGGCGAGGAAGGCCAGCGTCGCGCCGATGGTCGATGCGAACGACACGATCAACGTCCCCCGCCACAATCCGAAAATAGCGCCCGCCGCCAATGTCAGAATCGTTGCGCCGGGAAACGACAATGCGGTAGCCAGCGTGTAGATGCAAAAGAAAACGGCGGCGCTTCGCCACGGATGCATCTGCGCGAAGGCCTGCAGTTCTTCCTGACGCGACCTGAGCGTATCGAGGCTCAGGAAGCGTCCCAGATCGAATATAAAATAAGCCGCAATCGCCGCTGCCGCCAGCAGTAACAACATGAGGCGCTTTGTTTTCATTATTCGTCCCTGACTGGAAAAGCGTTGAGCGACACTGCTTGCCGATTCGATGTCGACGGACATCGTTGCCGGCTGCCCGCATTATTCAAGAGCTCCTAACATAATGAGGCGGGTTACGGAGAGCGATGCGGGCCGCAGGCCGCATCGAAGAAAGCCGCATCCTCCGATACGGCTCCGATGCATTTCACGCCAGCGCGCCGCCGCAACTGCTGCCGGCGCCGGCGGTGCATCCCCAGCAATGATCGGCGACCATGATCGGATTGCCTTCGAGCCGGTTCGACAGCAAATCAGACAAATGCATCCGGGCTTTGCCTTGCTGCTTCAACGGAAGCCCGAGCATCTGGTTGAAATCGCAGTCGTACAGGTAGCCTTGCCAATCCACCGACACCAGCGAACGGCACATCACGTTTTCGAGATTGGCATCCTGATGCGCAGAGCGCAGCAGTTGCATGTAACTGTCGAACTTGCCGTTTGAAAGCAGCGTGCTGCCGAAACGCTGGATCGGCATGTTGGTGATGGTCAACAGCTGATTGAAACGGATCCCGAACCGCTCGCCGAGGAACTTGTCGTAATCGGCCTTCAGCCCGGCCTGGGACGGCGGCAGCGACGGGCCTTGCGGGTTATAGACCAGATGCAGCGGCAAACCGGCGGCGCTATCGCCATAGCCGAGCGCATTGAGTTTTTGCAGCACGCGGATACTGGTTTCGAACACTCCCTTGCCGCGCTGCCGGTCCACGTTGTCTTCAAGATAGCAGGGCAGCGAAGCGACGATCTGCACTTGATGATCGGCCAGAAACTGCGCCATCGTTTCGTAGCCGGGTTCTTCCAGAATCGTCAGGTTGCAGCGGTCCATCACGTCCACATCCAGCTTGCGCGCATTTTCCACCAGATAACGAAAATGCTGATTTATTTCCGGTGCGCCGCCGGTCACATCAAGCGTCCTGATCCGTCCGGTTCGCAGCACGTCGATCACCAGCTCAACGGTATCGCGGGTCATCTGCTCGGTGCGGTTGGGACCGGCGTTGACGTGGCAATGAACGCAGCTTTGATTGCAGGTATAGCCCAGATTGACTTGCAGCGTATCCGCAGTCCGATCGCGTCGGATCGCGGGAAAATCGGTAACAGCCAACAAAGGCAGCGTGGCGCGCATAAAAATATCCGATTGAAATTGTTGCTGTCTAGGATAAACCGAAACGGCGTTTTCCGTTGGTCGCCGGGAGATTGCTGAACTTGCAGTCGACGATTGGCGAAACAGCCGGAATCAATCCCCTTGAAAATCCGTCTTAAAGATATTTGCGCAGTAACGGCGCCAGTTTTTCCCGAGCGGCGGCCGGCATCGCCGACGGCGGTGTAACCAGCGCTGCGGCAAGCGCATCGTGTGCGGCCGACAATGGCGGATTCGCAGCAAGCCGCTTGATGCATGCCCGCAATACTTTCTGTGCATTGACCGCATTGTGCATCAGGTTGCCGATCGCCATTTCGGCGGTGACTGCGGCGTGGCCCGGATGCCAGCAGTCGAAGTCGGTCACCAGCGCCAGCGTCGCGTAGGCGATTTCCGCTTCGCGCGCCAGCCGCGCTTCCGGCATGTTGGTCATGCCGATGACGGATGCATCCCACGAACGGTACAGCCGCGATTCGGCATAGGTGGAGAAAGCCGGCCCTTCGATGCACACATACGTGCCGCCGCGATGCATCATTGCACCCGGCAAATCGCAGTCGGCGAACGCCCGCGCCAGTGCATCGCTCAATCCGCCGCAGACCGGATGCGAAAAGCCGATATGGGCGACCGCGCCTTCGCCAAAAAAAGTTCCTGCGCGCTGCCGCGTCATGTCGATGAACTGATCAGGCAGCACCATGTGCCGCGGCGCCAGCTCTTCCTTCAGCGAACCGACAGCCGATACCGACAGCAGGTAATCCACGCCGAGTGTTTTCAGCGCCCAGATGTTGGCCCGAAACGGAATTTCACCCGGCAAAAAGGAATGGCTGCGTCCATGCCGCGCCAGAAAAGCGACACGCACTCCGTCGAGCGTGCCGGCGGCGATTGCATCCGACGGCGGGCCGAACGGCGTCGCGATATCGATTTCCCTGACATCCTGCAATCCCTCCATCTTGTAGAGACCGCTGCCGCCGATAATGCCGAAACGAATTTTTTCCATGATAAAAACGAATTGAGAAGCGGTTGATCGGTAAAATCGCGCAAGCCTGCATCATGCCGGCCAGAGCGGCGCTTCATCCATCAGTGCAATCTGTTCGCGCAACTCCAGAATGCGGTCCTGCCAGTAGCGTTGCGTGTTAAACCACGGAAATGCGGTGGTAAAAGCCGGATCGTCCCATCGCAGCGCCAGCCATGCCGAATAGTGAATCAGCCGCAAAGTTCGCAAGGCTTCGATCAGGTGCAATTCACGCGGATCGAAATCGAAAAAATCTTCATAACCGGCGAGCAGATCGGATAACTGGCGCACCATGTCGGCGCGTTCTCCCGACAGCATCATCCACAAATCCTGCACCGCCGGTCCCATGCGGCTATCGTCGAAATCGACGAAGTGCGGACCCGCATCGGTCCACAATACATTGCCGCCATGGCAATCCCCATGCAGCCGCAGAATTCGCACCGCTCCGGCGCGCTCGAAGCAACGCCGCACGCCTTCCAGCGCCTGCGCCGCGACACTGCGGTAAGCATCGGCCAGTTCGTCCGGAATGAAGCCGTGCGTCAACAGGTACTCGCGCGGCTCCTCGCCGAAGCTGACGACATCGAGCGTCGGCCGCTCGCGAAACGGTTCGATCGCACCGACCGCATGGATACGCCCGATGAAGCGGCCCATCCATTCCAGCGTCATGCGGTCTTCGAGCTCGGGCGCTCGGCCGCCGTGCCTGGGAAATACCGCGAAGCGGAATCCCTGATACCGGTGCAGCGTTTGTCCCGCCAGCGGCAACGCCGGCACGACCGGAATTTCATGCCCGACCAATTGCTGCACGAACGCATGCTCTTCAAGAATGGCCGCGTCGCTCCAGCGTGCCGGGCGGTAAAATTTTGCCACTACCGGCGCGCCCTGCTCCATGCCGATTTGATAAACGCGGTTTTCGTAGCTGTTCAGCGCGAGCAGGCGTCCATCGCTGTACAGGCCGACGCTGTCAAGCGCATCGAGCACCGTATCCGGGGTCAGTGTGGAAAAGGAAAGAGCGGCAGGTTCATTCATGTTGCCTATTGTACGGGGCAATCGGCAAGCCCGTTGCGATACAGTGATGTTTTCGGCAGCCGGACGATCCGGATGTTTACCGAATTCGATCGGCCTGTACCGGAGTCAATAATTGCAAGCGAGTATCGATGGCGGCAGGCCGTTCCGCGATTACCTGACAGCCGGACAAACGCGCTACACTATGAGCCTGACAGATTACCCGCCACAAGCACAACGCCATGCATCTCGACCAGCCGCTATCCGATAAAGAATTCGACGAGCTCGACAAATTTTTGCTGTCCGACCGTTGCGGCGACGACGGCATGACGATGGATTCGCTGCACGGCTACCTGACCGCGCTGGCGATCGGACCTGAAGTCGTTGCCCTGCCCGAATGGCTGCCGCGGGTATGGGGTTCCTCTTCCGAGGATGCGCCGGAATTCAAATCCGGCAAGGAGTTCGAACGGATTACCGGCCTGATCGCGCGCTTCATGAATGAAATCGCCGTCACGCTCGAAGTCGCGCCGAAAGAATTCGAACCGCTCTTCTGCGAGCATGAATGGCAGGGACGCGCGGTGCTGGATGGCGAAGCCTGGGCCTGGGGTTTTTGGGAAGGCATGAATTTGCGCGCGGCGGCATGGGAGCCGATCTGGAGTTCCAACATCGCGCCGCTGCTGCGCCCGATCTATCTGCTCGGCGCGGAAGAAATCGAAGAGGAAGAAATGGCGCTGGTCGACGACCCCGTCAAGTGCCACAGATTAACGGTCGAAATCGAAGCCGCGATCCCGGAAATTCACCGATTCTGGCTGCCGCACCGCAAATCGCCGGTCGCCACAGTGCAACGCAACGCGCCCAAAACCGGGCGCAACGATCCATGCCCATGCGGCAGCGGCAAAAAATTCAAGATGTGCTGCGGCGCGGAGCCGGCTTTGCATTAGAGCCGGAGTCTTTAACAAGCTAACAAGCAGCGTCCCGGCCGGCTGATCAAACCCGCTCGATCACCATCGCAATGCCCTGTCCGACCTCGATACACATCGTGCACAGCGCATAACGGCCCTTGATCCTGTGCAACTGATTGACTGCGGTCGCTACCAGGCGCGCGCCGGACGCGCCGAGCGGATGGCCGAGCGCAATTGCGCCTCCGTTCGGATTGACGCGCGGATCGTCATCCTGCAAGCCCCAGTCGCGCAGCACCGCAATGCTTTGCGCGGCGGACGCCTCATTCAATTCGATCACTTCCATCTGATCCATGGTCAGGCCGGTCTGCACCAGGACCATCCGCGCCGCCGGCGCCGGACCGATACCCGTTATGCGCGGCGGCACGCCTGCCGTGGCCATGCCGAGCACGCGCGCCCTGGGCCGCAGGCTGTATTTCAGCGCGCTCTTTTCACAGGCAAGCAGCAGTGCGCAGGCGCCGTCATTGATGCCTGACGAATTCCCCGCAGTCACGGTGCCGCCCGCAGCGACAACCGGCTCGAGCCCGGCAAGCGCTTCGAGCGATGTCTCGCATGGATGCTCGTCTTGCGTGACGATGACCGGATCGCCGGTTTTCTGCGCCGCCGTCACCGGCGTGATCTCTTCATCGAAACAGCCGTTCTTTTGCGCGGCAATTGCCTTCCTCTGCGAAGCCAATGCAAAAATGTCCTGCGATTGGCGATCGATGCCGAAATCGCGTGCGATGTTTTCAGCGGTTTCGGGCATCGTGTCGATTCCGTATTGCGCCTGCATCAGCTTGTTCACGAAGCGCCAGCCGATGGTCGTGTCGGCAATCGGCACATCGCGTGCGAACGCCGCGTCGGCCTTGCCGATGGCGAACGGCGCGCGGCTCATCGATTCGACGCCGCCGGCGATCATCAGCATTGCCTCGCCCGACTTGATCGCCCGCGCGGCACTGCCGATCGCATCAAGTCCGGAGCCGCACAAACGGTTGACGGTTGCGCCCCCAACCCCTGCCGGCAAGCCGGCGAGCAGACCGGCCATGCGCGCGACGTTGCGGTTGTCTTCGCCAGCCTGGTTGGCGCAGCCGTACAGCACATCGCCGACCTGTTCCCAGTCGACACCGGGATTGCGCACCATCAGCGCCATCAGCGGAATGGCGCCCAGGTCGTCGGTACGGATCGAAGCGAGAGCGCCGCCATAGCGGCCGAACGGCGTGCGCACCGCATCGCAGATGAAAGCGGGAGTATGCATGATGTTTCAGAAAAGGCGGGGCCGGATATTCGATCATCCTCCCCGGCTTCATCGGGATCGATTTTGTACTATAGGACAGGAATCCACGGATCGCCAGTGCAGGACGGCAATATCCGCGCAATGCAGGAAAAGCCCGTCTGCTTTGCGGGAGCGCGCGTTGTCAGGGCTTGATGAAGTGCTCGCGATAGTAGCGCAGTTCCTCGATCGATTCGATGATGTCGGCCAGCGCGGTGTGTTTCTGATGCTTCTTGAAACCGCTTGCCAGCTCAGGCTTCCAGCGCTTGCATAATTCCTTCAGCGTCGATACGTCGAGATTGCGGTAATGAAAGAACGCTTCGAGTTTCGGCATGCCGCGCACCATGAAGCGCCGATCCTGGCAAATCGTGTTGCCGCACATCGGCGACTTGCCGTTCGGCACAAAATGCTTGAGAAAATCGATCAGTGCGATTTCCGCATCGGCCTCGGTAACGGTGGAGGCCTTGACGCGCTCGATCAAACCGGATCTGCCGTGCGTGCCCTTGTTCCAGGCGTCCATGCCGTCGAGCATCTCGTCGGATTGATGGATTGCAAAAACAGGACCTTCTGCCAGGATATTCAGATTGGAATCCGTGACCACCACCGCGACTTCGATGATGCGGTCGGAATCGGGATCGAGGCCCGTCATTTCCATATCGACCCACACCAGATTGAATTCGTTCGGGCGGGCCGGCATCACCGGCGGTACATGAGCTTCGGTAGCTTGTGACATAATTGATTTTTCCTTTGGAATTCGCCATTTTCTCACAGGCATAGAATGTATTCACACGTGTTTTCAGGTTTGTTTGTCGGTTTCCTCGTTATTACCCTGTGCGTCCGCTTCTGGCTGGGGTCGCGCCATATCCGTCATGTGCTGATGCACCGCAGTGCGGTTCCGCCGCAGTTCGCAGAGAAAATTCCGCTCGCGGCGCACCAGAAAGCCGCCGACTATACAATCGCCAAGACAAAATTCGGCATGCTGACGCTGCTGGTCAATACTGCCGTGCTGATCTGCTTTACGCTGCTCGGCGGATTGCAGTGGCTATCGATCGCGATACTGAATCTTGCCGGTCCCGGCATGATCTATCAAATCGGATTGCTGGCCGCTTTCGCCGTCATCTCGGGAATCATCGAACTGCCTTTCGACTATTACAGGCAGTTCGTGCTGGAAGCCCGATTCGGCTTCAACAAGATGACGCTGCGCCTGTTCATTACCGACATGCTGAAGGCCGCATTGCTGGGGGCGGCCATCGGGTTGCCGCTGATCTGGGTGATCCTGACGCTGATGGAAAAAGCCGGCAACTTGTGGTGGCTGTACGCATGGATCGTGTTTACCGTTTTCCAGCTGTTGATGCTCGTGCTCTATCCCACCGTGATCGCGCCGCTGTTCAACAAGTTCACGCCGCTGACGGACGACAGTCTGCGCGCGCGCATCGAGAACCTGATGCAGCGCGTCGGATTTGCATCCAAAGGTCTGTTCGTGATGGACGGCTCCAAGCGCAGCGCGCACGGCAATGCGTATTTTTCGGGTTTCGGTGCGGCCAAGCGCATCGTGTTCTTCGACACCCTGCTGTCGCGCCTCGCGCCGCAGGAAATCGAAGCGGTGCTGGCGCACGAACTCGGCCATTTCAAATTGAAGCATATCGTCAAGCGCATCGCCGTGATGTTTGCGATTTCGCTCGCCTTCATGGCGCTGCTGGGCTACCTGAAAACCCGGACATGGTTCTATACCGGTCTCGGAGTCGAGCCGATGCTGGGAGCCGGCAACGATGCGATGGCGCTGATCCTGTTCATGCTGGCGCTGCCGGTATTCACCTTCCTGTTTTCGCCGCTGACCTCGATCAGTTCGCGCAAGCATGAATTCGAAGCCGATGCATTCGCCGCCAGGTACAGCGATGCGCAGGATCTGGTGTCGGCGCTGGTGAAACTGTATGAAGACAATGCGTCGACGCTGACGCCGGATCCGTTGCATTCGGCGTTTTACGATTCCCATCCGCCTGCGACCGCACGGATCAACAGACTACTTGCCGGCTGAGGCTGATCATGACAACCGCTGCTGAACTGATCGAGAAAAAATGCCGCCATCTTGAAACGGCGCTGACCGAAACGGAAATCGCCGGCTATCTGCCGGCGCTCGACGGCTGGGCCGTGCAGGAAGGCAGGCTCGTCAGGAACTTCGGATTCAAGAATTACCATGAAACGCTGGCGTTCATCAATGCGATCGCGTACGTAATCCACGCCGAGGATCATCATCCGGAACTGGTTGTCACTTACAATCGCTGCGTCGTGAAATTCGATACCCATTCGGTCAACGGCGGACGCGGCGGCCTCTCCGAAAACGATTTCATTTGCGCCGCCAAGGTCGATGCGATTTTTCAGCAATCGTTCGCCTGACGAATGACGAACGTCACCGCCACCATCATCGCAGCGCACGGCCGCCATTATCTCGCGCAAACCGGCACCATCAAATTGCAATGCGTCACCCGCGGCAAAAAAAGCGACGTCGCGGTCGGCGATGTCGTCGATCTCAAACTGACATCGCCCAATCAGGGCGTGATCGAATCGATCGCCGAACGCAAGACGCTGCTGTACCGCTCGGACCAGTACAAATCGAAACTGCTGGCCGCCAACGTCACGCAATTGTTCATCGTCGTCGCGACCGAACCCGGATTCGCGGACGATCTGGTGTCGCGCGCACTGGTCGCCGCGGAAGCGGCAGGCATTGCGGCGCACATCGTGCTCAACAAGATCGACGTCGTCGAATCGCTGGCGAAGACGCGCCGGCGGCTGGCATTTTATGCCGGGCTCGGCTATCCGGTGCATGAAGTATCGGCCCGCGCCGCGCCGGACGCGGCGTGCGCGACATTGTCGCCGTTGCTGGCCGGCCAGGCGACCATTCTGATCGGCCAGTCCGGCATGGGCAAATCGTCGCTGATCAATCTGCTGGTGCCGGATGCCGATATCGCGGTGCGCGAGATTTCAGCCGCGCTCGACACCGGCAAGCACACCACGACATTCACGCGCCTGTACCGGATCGGCGAAGATACCGCGATCATCGACTCGCCCGGCTTCCAGGAATTCGGCCTGTACCAGTTGACCGAAGGCATGCTGGAGCGCGCATTTCCCGAATTCGAACCTTGCCTCGGACACTGCAAGTTCTACAACTGCCATCACATCAGCGAACCGGAATGCGCAGTCCTGGCGGCAGTCAAGGCAGGCGCAATCGCGCCGATGCGTCATGCGCTGTATCAGCAGTTACTGCATGAGGCATCGCAAAAACTCTACTGAGCGCGCCCATCCTGCCGTTGAAAGCCTCTCCATCCTGGTGTCTTTTAGCAAAAAAATCCCTTATAATTGAACAAGTTAGTTACTTCGGCGGCAGGCGCCACCCTTGCCGCCGTTTTCATTTATGGCAATCAAACACTTTCTGCAATTTTCTGACTTTACGCTTGACGAGTTCGAGTATGTGATCGAACGCGCGCATATCATCAAGCGCAAATTCAAGAAATACGAGCCGCATCACACATTGCTCGATCGCACGCTGGTGATGGTGTTCGAGAAAAATTCGACGCGTACCCGTTTATCGTTCGAAGCCGGCATGCATCAGCTCGGCGGTGCGGCGATTTACCTGAACACGCGCGACAGCCAGCTCGGCCGCGGCGAACCGGTGGAAGACGCGGCGCAAGTGATATCGCGCATGTGCGACATCATCATGATCCGCACTTTCGGCCAGGAAATCATCGACCGTTTTGCCGCCAATTCGCGGGTGCCCGTCATCAACGGCCTGACCAACGAACACCATCCGTGCCAGGTGCTGGCCGACATATTCACGTTCATCGAACATCGCGGCTCGATCGCGGGCAAGACCGTCGCGTGGATCGGCGACGCCAACAACATGCTTTATTCCTGGCTGCAGGCGGCCCAGGTATTCGGCTTCCATGTCAATCTCTCCACGCCCAAAGGCTACGATATCGATCCGGCCCTGGTGTCGCCGAGCAATACGCGCTATACCGTTTTCGCCAATCCGGCGGACGCCTGCGAAGGCGCGGACCTGGTCACGACCGATGTCTGGACCAGCATGGGTTACGAAGAAGAAAACGCGGCGCGGCTGCAAGCCTTCGACGGCTGGATTGTCGATAGCGGCAAGATGCAGCGGGCGAAGCCGAATGCGTTGTTCATGCATTGCCTGCCCGCTCATCGCGGTGAAGAAGTCGCCGCGGAAGTCATCGACGGGCCGCAATCGGTCGTCTGGGATGAAGCGGAGAACCGTCTGCATGTGCAAAAGGCATTGATGGAATACCTGGTGCTGGGCAAGGTTGCGTGACATGCCTGGTCGCCCCGGTCGATACCGGAATCGGTGGCGGCTTCCTGCTTGCCACCTCCTGATTTGAAGAATCTCGCGTTTTTATAGGAAACAACCATGTCTGACATTAAAAAAGTCGTCCTCGCCTATTCCGGCGGACTCGATACTTCGGTCATCCTGAAATGGCTGCAGGATAATTACCAATGCGAAATCGTCACCTTCACCGCCGATCTGGGCCAAGGCGAGGAACTGGAGCCGGCGCGTCAAAAAGCGCTCAAGTTCGGCATCAAGCCGCAGAACATTTATATCGACGATGTGCGCGAAGAGTTCGTCCGCGATTTCGTGTTCCCGATGTTCCGCGCCAACACGGTATATGAAGGCGAATATCTGCTCGGCACATCGATCGCGCGTCCGCTGATCGCCAAGCGACTGATCGAGATCGCGCGTGAAACCGGCGCAGACGCCATCTCGCACGGCGCCACCGGCAAGGGCAACGACCAGGTGCGCTTCGAACTGGGCGCTTATGCGCTGATGCCGAATGTGAAAATCATCGCCCCGTGGCGCGAATGGGATTTGCTGTCGCGCGAGAAGCTGCTGAAATATGCGGAAGACGCCGGCATCGACATCGACATGAAGCACAAGAAAGGAGGCGCGCCGTACTCGATGGACGCCAACCTGCTGCACATCAGCTTCGAAGGCCGCCATCTGGAGAACCCGAGCTCCGAAGCCGAAGAAGCGATGTGGCGCTGGACCGTCAGCCCGGAGGCGGCGCCCGATGCGGCCGAATATCTCGACATCGAATACGAAAAAGGCGACATCGTCGCACTGAACGGCAAGCGCCTGTCGCCGGCCGCGGTGCTGACCGAACTCAACCGTCTCGGCGGCAAGCATGGCATCGGCCGTCTCGATCTGGTTGAAAACCGTTACGTCGGCATGAAGTCGCGCGGCTGCTATGAAACGCCGGGCGGCACGATCATGCTGCGCGCGCACCGCGCGATCGAATCGATCACGCTCGATCGCGAAGTGGCGCATCTGAAAGACGACCTGATGCCGCGTTACGCATCGATGATCTACAACGGCTACTGGTGGGCGCCGGAGCGAGTCGCGTTGCAGACACTGATCGACCATACGCAGCAATCGGTCAACGGCTGGGTCCGCGTGAAGCTGTACAAAGGCAATGTGATCGTCGTGTCGCGCGATTCCAAAACCGATTCTCTGTTCGACATGAATATCGCGACCTTCGACGAAGACGGCGGCGCCTACAATCAGGCCGATGCGGGCGGTTTCATTAAACTGAACGCGCTGCGCATGCGCATTGCCGCAATCGCGCGGGCCAAGCGCACGAAATAACGCCGCTGTCGCTTCACACTTCAAGGGCCCGTTTCGTCATGGGCCCTTTTCTAATCAGGATGAAAGAACCGGACATGAGCAAGCAATTCGACAACGTATCCGTCATCAAGCAAGCCAATATTTACTTCGACGGGAAGTGCGTATCGCACACGGTGATCCTTCCCGACGGCACAAAAAAAACCATCGGCGTGATTTTCCCTTCTTCACTGACATTCAATACCGGCGCCCCGGAAATCATGGAATTGAACGCAGGCAAATGCCGCATCCGCCTAAAGGGCGAAGACGGCTGGAAAACCTATGAAGGCGGCCAGCGGTTTGAAGTGGCGGGCAATTCCAGCTTCGATATCGAAACGGTGGAGACGCTGGATTACGTCTGCCATTTCGGTTGAGCGGGACTGCCGGGGGGAAATAGAACCTTCGGAAATCGTCATTCCGGCTTGTGTCGGGATGACAGAATTTTTCATTGGAATATCAATGGACAAAGACCGGTTCCGGCTCGAGCATCACGCCGAACCTCGCTGATACATCGGCCTGAATCGCCTCGGCCAGCCGCACGATGTCCGGTCCCGACGCTCCGCCCCGGTTGACCAGCACCAGCGCCTGTTTTTCGTACACTCCCGCCGCGCCGATGCTTTTCCCTTTCCATCCGCATTGATCGATCAGCCAGCCGGCGGCCAGCTTGAAACTTCCATCCGGCTGCGCGTAACTGACCAGTTGCGGATGACGCGCCAGCAGCGCGTCGCGCTGCATCGCCGGCACCACCGGATTCTTGAAGAAGCTGCCCGCATTCCCGATCACGGCCGGGTCAGGCAGCTTGCGCGTGCGGACCGCGATGACGGCCTCGCTGATATCGTGCGCAGTCGGCGCAGCAAGCCCGCGCGCATGCAATTCCTGAGCGACATCCGCATAGCGGAGATTCGGCTGCCAGCGTTTCGGCAATGCGAAAGTCACATCCAGGATGACCGCACGATCGCGCAGGCCGTTCTTGAACACGCTATCGCGATAACCGAACCGGCAATCCGGCTTGTCCAGCGCAAGAATTTTTCCCGTTTCAAAGTCGAACGCCGTCAGCGCATGGAAGCAATCCTTGACTTCGACGCCGTAGGCGCCGATGTTTTGAATCGGCGCAGCGCCGACGCTGCCGGGAATCAATGACAAGTTCTCCAGCCCGTTCAACCCTTGCATCAGCGTCCACTGAACGAAACGATGCCAGTTTTCTCCGGCAGCCGCACGGACATAAGTGACATCGGCATCTTCGCCGACGATCTCGATGCCGATACTGCGCATATGCAGCACCAGTCCGGCAAAATCGCGCGTGAACAACACATTGCTGCCGCCGCCCAGCACCAGGCGCGGCAACCCGGCCAGCGTTTCGTTTTCCCGGACGGCAACCAGCGCGTCAGCCGAGAGTACGGGCAGATAGGCATGCGCGTCGGCTTCAATACCGAAAGTATTATGGTCGCGCAGCGGAAAACCGTATCGGACGGAAAGAGGAAGAGCCATAGCCGGGCGATTATAGCGTCCCGCGACTATAGCCACCCGGTTTTTTGTCCGCTAGAATGGCCAGTTAATGAAATAGCAAGCGCCGATGCAACGGGGACTTGTACAAGATAAAAGGAAAAGCCATGCCATCGTTTGACGTTGTGTCCGAAGCCAATCTGGTCGAAGTGAAGAATGCGGTCGATCAGGCGAACAAGGAAATTTCCACGCGTTTCGACTTCAAGGGCAGCGATGCCCGCATCGAACAAAAAGAGCGCGAACTGACCGCATATGCGGATTCCGAATTTCAGTTGGGACAGGTACGCGATGTATTAACCGGGAAACTGGTCAAGCGCAACGTCGATGTACGCTTTCTCGACATCGGCAAAATCGAGAAAATCGGCGGCGACAAGGTCAAGCAGGTGATCAAGATCAAAAACGGCATTGAATCCGATGCCGCCAAAAAGATTGTCCGCATCATCAAGGACAGCAAGATGAAAGTGCAGGCCAGCATACAAGGCGATGCCGTGCGCATCACCGGCGCCAAACGGGACGACCTGCAAGCCGCGATGGCGTTGTTGCGCAAGGAGGTGGCCGACCTGCCCCTGGAATTCAATAATTTCCGCGACTAGCGATCATGCCTCGCGATTCATTTCCGCACAGCGATTTTCCCGGCGGAGAACGTTCATCCGCAGGCAGGCAATTGCCTTCCGCGGCTCCTTACCGGACTGTGCTGGAAAAGGATTTTCCGCATATCCTCATGGTGGTTCAGAAGTTATGGGGCTATCCGGAATTGAATGTCTACTTTCGCAGGTTTGTTTCGGACAATCAAGGTGACCGTGCAGAATTCCCCGAAGAAGCACGGGAAGAAATCTTCACGTTGCTGTCATTGCATCAGGCCTTAGTGCCTGACTCGTTTTAACCCGCCCCCGCCATCCCCATGCGCAAACTCATATTAGTTGCCGGCCTGTTCATGACTGCCCACTTCGCGCATGCGGTTGACATCAGCGTCGTCGGGCTGTTTCCGGGCAAAGCGGTGCTGGTGATCGATGGAAGCGCTCCCAAGACCTACTCCGTCGGCAATTCGATTTCCGACGGCGTCAGGCTGATATCCGCCAACCAATCCGGCGCAACGGTTGAAGCGAACGGCAAACGCCGGACAATCGCCATCGGCGAGCATATCAACCGTACTGCTCCGACCGGTCCGGCCAGCGTCACGCTGCAAGCCGACGGACGCGGCCATTTCATCACGCAGGGCCAGATCAACGGCGGCATCGTCACCATGCTGGTGGATACCGGCGCCACAGCGGTCGCGCTGTCGGCGGCGGATGCAATCCGCCTCGGGATCGACTACAAGAAAGGCCAGATCGGTTACAGCAACACCGCCAATGGCGTCATTTCCATCTATCGCGTCAAATTGGATACGGTCAAAATCGGCGATATCGTGCTCAACGGAGTCGATGCAAGCATTCACGAAAGCGGCCTGTCGCTTGCATTGCTCGGCATGTCATTTCTGAATCGGACGGAAATGCGGCGGGAAGGCGAACAGATGACGCTGATCAAGAGGTATTGACCAGCACATTCTCTTCACTCCTGAAAAAACCACTTCACTCTCTCTATATTCATCAAGTGCGTCCCGGGATCATGGGCGGATGAACGAAACGTTATCCGCCCATGATCCCGGGACCTGATTGGGTTGAATCCATCAGGCATCCGGGTCCTTGACGTGGCGGCGCTGCCTGACTGCCGCCGCCAATCCTTCCAGCACACTGATGCTCTCATCCCAGCCGATACAGCCGTCGGTGACCGACTGACCATAAGTCAGTTCCTTGCCGGGGATCAGATCCTGACGTCCGGCAACCAGGTGCGACTCGACCATCACGCCGACGATACGCGTATCGCCGGCGGCGATTTGCCGGCCGATGTCGGCGCATACCGGCACCTGATTCTCCGGCTTTTTCGAACTGTTGGCATGCGATGCATCGATCATCAGGCGCGACGCGAGGCCGCTGGCGGCGATGTCCTTGCAGGCTGCATCGACGCTGGCCGCATCGTAGTTCGGCGCCTTGCCGCCGCGCAGGATGATGTGGCAGTCTTCATTGCCGCTGGTGGACACGATGGCCGAATGGCCGCCCTTGGTCACCGACAGAAAATGGTGCGGTTGCGATGCCGCCTTGATCGCATCGACCGCGATTTTGATGTTGCCGTCGGTGCCGTTCTTGAAACCGACCGGGCACGACAGTCCCGATGCGAGTTCGCGATGCACTTGCGACTCGGTGGTGCGTGCGCCGATCGCGCCCCAGCTGATCAGATCGGCAACGTATTGCGGACTGATCACGTCGAGAAATTCGGTGCCGGCAGGCAGGCCCAGTTCATTGATATTCATCAGCAGTTCGCGCGCCATCCGCAATCCGTCGTTGATGCGGAAACTGTTGTCCATATGCGGGTCGTTGATCAGCCCTTTCCAGCCGACGGTCGTGCGCGGCTTCTCGAAATAAACGCGCATCACGATTTCCAGCTCGCCGGCAAAACGCTTGCGTTCCTTCACCAGCCGGTGTGCATACTCCATCGCAGCCTTGGTATCGTGAATCGAGCAGGGACCGATCACGACCATGACGCGATCGTCCTGTCCGTGCAGGATGCGGTGCAGCGCGGTGCGCGCGGCCGCGGTCGTATCGGCCACTTTTTCCGAGCAGGGGAATTCGCGAATCAGGTGCGAAGGCGGTATCAGTTCTTTCATTTCTCGGATCCGTAGGTCGTCGGTGCGCGGCATGTTTTCTCCAATCAAAAAATTTTAAATCTGTGAAAAATTTTTAAACCCTGAAATGAAAAAACCGCCATCGCTGGCGGTTTTTCAAGAAATTCGGTTTGTCTCGTTTATCGTGTCGCTTTTACGTGAGCTTACCGCTTTTCCACCGCCGTTGGGCTGGAATAGCTAAAGTAAAAATAAAAGTGAAAGCGTGCGGAGGTCATGGTTTTACCGGGCTTGAAGCGAATTTAAAGCAATAGTGCAATAAATCAATGCATTTGGCAAGCGCCGCGTTCAAATTGCGCCGTCACTCCCGTCATCAGAGGAATGACTGCATCGCAGTTACGCGGTACCGCCTACCGTCACGCCGTCGATGCGCAAGGTCGGCTGACCGACGCCGACCGGCACGCTCTGCCCTTCCTTGCCGCAGACGCCGACCCCGGAATCGAGCCGCATGTCGTTGCCGATCATCGATACCCGATTCAACACATCGGGACCGTTGCCGATCAGCGTTGCGCCCTTGACCGGATAAGTGACCTTGCCGTCTTCGATCATGTACGCCTCGCTGGCGGAAAACACGAATTTGCCGTTGGTGATATCGACCTGGCCGCCGCCGAAATTGACTGCATACAGGCCGTTCTTGACCGACGCCAGGATTTCGGCGGGATCCTTGTCGCCGCCCAGCATGTAGGTATTGGTCATCCGCGGCATCGGCAGGTGGGCAAACGATTCACGCCTTGCATTGCCGGTCACCGGCATCTTCATCAGGCGCGCATTCATCGTATCCTGGATATAACCCTTCAGGATGCCGTCTTCGATCAGCGTCGTGCATTGCGTCGCGTTGCCTTCGTCATCCATGTTGAGCGAGCCGCGGCGATCGGCGATGGTGCCGTCGTCGACGACTGTTACGCCTTTGGCCGCGACACGTTCGCCGATGCGGCCGGAGAATGTGCTCGATCCCTTCCGGTTGAAGTCGCCTTCCAGACCGTGGCCGATGGCCTCGTGCAGCAGGACGCCGGGCCAGCCCGGTCCAAGCACCACGGTCATCGGACCGGCAGGCGCAGGCCGCGCATCCAGGTTGACGAGCGCGGCGGCGACCGCTTCGCTTGCGTATGTTTCGAGCAATTCATCGCTGAAGTAGTCGTAGCTATAGCGTCCGCCGCCGCCGCTGGAACCCATTTCGCGGCGGCCGTTCTGTTCTGCAATGACGGTAACGGACACGCGCACCAGCGGCCGGATGTCGGCCGCGATCACGCCGTCGCTGCGCACTACCAGCACGACGTCGTATTCTCCCGCAAGTCCCGCCATCACCTGCACCACGCGCGGGTCTTTGGCGCGCGCAATGCGCTCGACTTTTTCCAGCAGTTTCACTTTCTGCGTTGCATCCAGCGAAGCAAGCGGATCGTTCGTCAAGTACAGCGCGCGACCGCCGGCCGGCTGTATCGCAGAAGCGACCTTGACCTTGCCCGCGCCTTGGCGCGCGATGGTGCGCGTGGCGGCAGCGGCTTCATGCAGCGCACGCTCGGAAATTTCATCCGAATAAGAAAATGCGGTCTTGTCGCCCGACACCGCGCGTACGCCGACGCCCTGATCGATCGAAAAACTTCCGGTCTTCACGATGCCTTCTTCCAGGCTCCAGCCTTCATTCTTGGTGAACTGGAAATACAGGTCGGCGTAATCGACGCGATGCGTAAACATGGTGCCCAACGCTTTGATCAATTTGGACTCATCGAGTCCGAACGGCGTCAATAGAACGTCGCGGGCGATGGCCAGGGTCTGAAAATTCGGTTCAAATGGTTTCATGATGGGTGCGGTTTGCGAATCGAGGTCGCAGTTGAGATGAATTCAGGAAGATAGGCAGATTGTAGAGCATCTCGCCGATTACCGTTTTTTGCCCGGCGACAAGCTCATAATTTGCGGTGTGTCAGTGCCGGCAGATTCTCGCGTATACGCATCAGATGATGGGGCTCGATATCGCCGATTACAACCCCCTCGCCTTCGGCCAGCACCGTTTTGACTTCGCCCCATGGATCGATCAGCATGCTGTGGCCCCAGGTGCGACGGCCGTTCGGATGCAGGCCGCCCTGGGCCGCCGCCAGAACGTAGCACTGGTTTTCGATGGCACGCGCCCGCAGCAGGACTTCCCAATGCGCTTTGCCCGTCGTGTAAGTAAATGCAGCCGGCACCACGATCAATGCACAGTCGCCCATGGCCCGATACAGTTCCGGGAAACGCAGGTCGTAGCATACCGACAGCCCGACTTTGCCGAACGGCGCGTCGAAGGTCGCCACCGTACTGCCGGGCACGATCGTACGCGATTCTTCATAAGATTCGTCGCCCTTGGTAAAGCTGAACAAATGAATTTTGTCGTAACGCGAAATTCGTTCGCCGTCCGGGTTGAAAACCAGCGTCGTGTTGAGCACCTTGCCCGCTTCGGGCGACACCATCGGCAGCGTTCCGCCGATCAGCCAGATCCGGTGTTCGCGCGCGATATCGGACATGCAGCGCTGGATCGGTCCCGCGTCGGTTTCCTGTTCCGCATAACCGGCCTTGTCGGACTCGTGCATGCCCATCACGGGCCAGTATTCGGGCAGCAGAACAAGCTGCGCTCCCTGCTGCGCCGCCTGCGCAACCAGGCGGCGCGCAGCGATGAAATTCTGTTCCGGCACAGGCGCCGACACCATCTGCACGGCGGCGATTTTCATCACGTCTTTAACCATTGTTCGCTCCCTTGGTGACAGCGCCGGGCGCGGCAGCCTGCCCCGTTTTGCGATCGAGCTTGGTGACGGCAGGCTCTTTCCATGGGCCGGTGATTTGATACTCGACGGTGAACGCCCGCATCAACGGATCGCGCAGGAACAGTTGCGCGAGAAAGGAACCCAGGCCGATCACCGGATTGACTACCAATCCATATACGACCGATGCGGCGCCCGCATTGATTTCTGGAATCACGACCACATGCAGATTTTGCGATTCCTTCGAAATATCGGCTATGCCATCCATCAATACGATTGCATTTATGCTGCGCATCTTGAAATTGTCGGTCTTGATGATGCCCTGCGAGATTGTGGCTGTGGCCACGGCGCCGTCAAACGCAAAGCCCTCCGAAAACACATCGCGAAAATCGAGCGCAAGCCGGCGCGGCAAGGATTGCAGGCTCAAGACTCCCAGCAATTTCGCGGCGCCCGGATCCACCTTCAGGAATTGCCCGGCCGCCATATCCAGATGGAATTGTCCGGACAAAGTCGGTATGTCGATCGAAAAAGGCAATCCTTTCCAGCTGATATCTCCATCCATTTTTCCTTTGCCGCCGCGCAGCACATGGGCGAAGCCGAACCGTTCAAGCAATTTTCCCGCGTCGGCGATATCAAGCGCATAAGTCAGGTTAGACACGTTTTCTCCGGCCTTGGTTGCCCATTTGCCGGCGGCTTTGAGTGTGGCGTCCGTATTGATGATGGAAAGCTTATCGATGCGCCATTCGCGTCCGGCAGCAGCGGGGGCGTTATTGGCAAGCAATTCCAGATGCCCTAATTTTTTGCCGAACAGTTCGAAATTTTCGGCAACGATATCCACGCCCGGAATCTGTGCCGATGAATTTTTCCCTTCCAGCAATTCGGTCACATCCGACGCGGCGGATTGCGGAATAATCAGCGAGGCCAGACGCGCGGTCACCTTGCCCAGCCCTCGCCCCGGTACCGCTTCATTCCACGTGACGTAACCGGACGCCTGTGCGGAATCGATATTGGCTTGCCATACGCCGGCCTGATGAGAGGCGCCGACCACCACGTTATCCAGTTTCTTGCCCATCACATACAGTTCCGTCGCGCGCGCTGCCAATACTTCCGGATCGATATACTGTGCGATGTTCAGCGCATTCGACTGCGCTGTTGTTTCTTTCGGTTTGTCCGCCCCTATGATCGATGCAACGCTGTTGCGCCATGCATCGATGTTGAGCGACTTCAGGCTGACATTGGCAACCAGGCCGCTATCCGGCTGCGGCGCAGGCACATTGACGCCGATGCCGCCCCGCACAACCTGCCACGAGGCATTTTTTTCCAGCGATTTCTGACGCGAATAACGCGCGGCGATAGCATTTCCCAACGATAACCTGATTTCATCGCGCAGGACCGATACGTCGTCGGATGCCGCGTCCGTCAGTTCGAATTTGAGCGGCAGGCTTTCACCGGCTGCCTTGTGCAACGGCGCTGGAAAATCAATTGCAATGCCTTGCAGGCTCGACTCGACCGTGATCTCGGGATGCTGCTTTTTCACATTGATCAATGCGCTATAGCGTGTACTGCCGGTGATACGCTGCAACAGCCGTTGCGGCGCCGATCCCGGATATGTTTTACGCAAGCCTTCGGAAGACAGGCTGCCCTCGGCTTTGACCGCCGTCGTGCCGTCATGCTGGGTGCCGCCGGATATTGCAACCGGGCCGCCCAGAAAACCGCCCTTGATGCCGTTCAGCTCGAATCCCTTTTCGTGAAATTTCAACTCGCCGTTCGTTTGCAGTATCGGCGGCATCAGGTTTTGCAGCGTCACGTTATTATTCGCAAACTGCAGCGTTCCCTGCACCCTGGATTCGGTCAGCCGCGCCAGCGGCAACTGCAATTTCAGCAAGAGCCTTGCATTGCCGCTCGCCTTCGTTTCCTCGGTAAAGCGGGCGATCCAATCGGAAACCGGACTGTTGTTGGTGAAATCCACAAAATTCTGCAGAGAACCGGCGGCATTGCCGTCGATATCGAGCACGCTGTCTCCCGACAGCAGATCGGGAATCGCCGCTTCCACTTTCGATAGCGCGACGCCGTTCGTTCTGGCGCTGTCCGCCTTGATTTCCAGGCGTGAGCGATCGATTGCAAAGGTTCCCTTGATCTCTTCGAGCTGCGGCCAAAGCGGCGACTTTTCATCTTTGGCGAATCTGCCGGGTGTGTAATTCAATTTGCCGTTGTCGATCTTGCCGGTGACCGAAAACTGGCCCGTCGGCTTGTCGGTCGGCCGCTCCGTACGAAACGGGAAATTCGCCAGATCGCCTTTGATCGTGACGGCGACGTCTTGCGCATTACCGCCTTCCAGCGCGCCGGTCAGCCAGTTGCGCAGTTTTTCAGGCGTATGCAGCGGCAGATAGCGGCCTATCTTCTTGAAATCGAACGCAGAGATTTTCGCGGACAAGTCGATCGTTCCCAACGGCTTGCCCTGCGACTCCCCAAGCGGCATCAAATGCTTGCTGGACACCGATCCCGCCACGCCATCCTGCAAGAAATCCATTTTCTCGATTTGAAACAGAAGCTTGTTCTTGTCTTGCAGTGCCCATTTCGCCTGCATGTTCAACCGGTCGAAAGGCAGAACCGGATCGGCGAAGTAGCCGGGCAAACGGACTATCAGCTTTTCGGAAGCGAGAGTGAATGTGCCGCCCTGGTCGCTGGCATCGACCCGGCCGGTCAAATTATCAAAGCCCGGGATGCCCGGCAATGCCGCCTGCGCCGGGACTTTTCCGTCCTTTGCCCTGGCCGGGCGAGGCGCCCGCGCATTCATCGTCAAACCGGTGAATTGTCCCTTGATGTTATACGATGAGATGTCCGGATACGCGCCCTGCCACTGCGCGGAAAAATCCTTCAACTGGCCGCGCGGTGAAAAATCGACCAGCATCTGCCGCTGCGTGGCTGACAATGGAAGATGTCCGACAAAATTGGCCAGCGTATGCAGATCGAGCGCCGTTGCCTTGATCTCGGTCTTTTCAGGCCGATCCCCGGAGGCTGCAATAAACGTTTCGCTGATCGTTGTCGACGGCAGCTTCAGTCCGTCCATCGTCTCGAGCGAAAAATCGGTGAGCGCAATGGCATGGCCCCGAGCCCCGAAAGAAAACGTGCCGTCTTTGGTTCCGTTAATTTCTTCGCGGGCCGACACCCGTCCGTTGACCTGCGCCAGGCTCAATAACTGCAAATCGTTGCGCAAACGGGCCGATACGTTAGACAGCGTCAGGTCGGCAGTGAAGTCTGCAATATGCGCCCGATCGAAATCGAGCCACGCGCGCACCGAACCTTTTCCTTGCTGCATCTCTATCGGATAATCGAAATAGGTTTTCCAGACCGCCAGATCGGTGTCCCGCCAGTCGGCGTATACCGTGCCTTTCCATTGCGAGGCGTCGGAAATCTTTTGCGCAAAAGCCGGATGATTGAAATCGGCACGCACGTCGATTGGTGCGGCAAGCGCCGGCGGCGGCGTTGCCTTCAGCGCAAACTGGTGATTCTGCCATTGGTTATGCAGCACGAGATCCACACCGTTCAAGACCAGTTCGGGCGCGCCGCGCATCGCATCGTTCCAGCGCACCCATCCATCGCGAATGACGATTTCCCGTTGCGACAATAACCAGTCCAATCCTGTGCCATTGTCGCTTTTATGACGGTCTATCAAAATGCCGGCGACAAAAAGATTGCCGTCCTTGTCGCGTTCGACATCCATGTCCGGGCGGCTGATTTCCAGCGAATACAGCCGCAAGTCCGCAGCGGCCAGCGACCACCATGACAACGTCGCCGACACCTTCGGCAAACTCAGCGCCTGATCGCCTTCCTTGTCGTGGATCACAACGTTATTCAACAATAAATGCGGCCTCAAGCCGCGCCAGGATGCATGAATCGTGGCGATCGATACCGGCCGGCCGATTGCGTGCGTGACCATTTGCTCGACCTGTGGCTTGTAAAAATCGATATTGGGCAGCACTACATAACGCAATACCAGAAATATCGTGCAGAACAGGAAATAGGCAATTACCGAAAATGTCACCAGCGCACCAAGCGCATGATGAGTCACGGTATTGGCAATGCGATATCCGTCCTGAACCGCGCGCCAGCATGCGGCGACGCGGCCCCTTGTCCGGGCGGCACTGTATTGGTCGATAGACATCAATCAGAAAGGGAAATAAACAACTCGGCGTATAAATGAATCAAATGACAATCGAAAATGCAATGTTCGCATGGATCATGGCATATTGACGCCGCAGTATCTAAAAAAGCCTAAAATACCTTTTCCTCCACTTGTGCCCGATTTTCCTTTGACCAGCATTCATACTTCGCGGTTCTACATGCGCTGGATAAACGCGGACGCCGCTCGCGCCGGCATGGTGGCCGGCCTTGCCGGATTATCGCTGAGCCCGGCCATTTTTGCTCAAGTATTACAAAATGAAACAGATCGCGGAATACCGTTGCCGGGCGCAATGCGCCGCCTGCGCAATCTGGTTGTCGCCACGCTGATTGCGCGCGATCTGGGTGGCCGGGCCGATCTGGCCGAAGTGGTCGAAACCATGTCTGCATTTGCCGATTTCGCCGTACAGACTCATCTTGCCGCGCTTGCGGCGGACATGATCGCTATCCACGGCACGCCGATCGGCGAGGAATCCGGCAACCCGCAGGAACTGATCGTGCTGGGCATGGGCAAGCTCGGCGGCCGCGAGCTCAATGTATCGTCCGATATAGACCTCATTTTCACCTATCCGGAAGATGGCGAAACGCAGGCGACGTTGCCGGACCAGCGTCCGCTGTCGAATCATGAATTCTTTACCCGGCTCGGCAAGAAGCTGATCGATGCGTTGTCGACCATCACCGAAGACGGTTTCACGTTTCGCGTCGACATGGCGCTGCGGCCCAACGGCGCATCCGGTCCGCTGGTCGCAAGCTTCGGCATGGTCGAGGAATACCTGATTGTGCAAGGACGCGAATGGGAACGCTATGCATGGGTCAAGGCGCGCGCGGTGACCGGGCGCCAGGCGGATATCGACGCGCTGGAAGCCATCATCCGGCCCTTCGTTTACCGGCGCTACCTGGACTACGGTTCGATCGACGCGATGCGCAGCATGCATGCGCAAATCCGCGCCGAAGTAACGCGCCAGGAGACACGCCATCCCGGCCGCAGCAACAATGTGAAGCTGGGTCGCGGCGGCATCCGCGAAATCGAATTCCTGGCACAAGTATTCCAGCTGATCCGCGGCGGACGCGATACCGCATTGAGGGACCGGTCAACGCGCGGCACGTTGCGCACGCTGGCGGAAAAACGGCTGCTGACCGCCGAAGTGGTGGAACAACTGCTGCAGGCCTATACCTTCCTGCGCAATCTGGAACACCGGCTGCAATATCTGGACGATGCGCAAACCCACACGTTGCCGGCAAACGAAGCCGACCGGCTGGCAATCGCGCAGATGATGGGATTCCCGGATGAGCTGTCGTTGTCCGGCGAGCTGGAATCACATCGTGCGATCGTGGCCATGCAATTCGATGCAATCTTCAGCGACAAGAAAAACGGCCAGTCTTCCGGCGAGCAGGCATCGGACAATTCCAAAACGATCGCGGCACTATCCGACACCGACAGCGTTGAAACGATCGAGGCCCATCTGACCGTGTCGGGATTCGATGAGGTGCCGGCTGCAGCCCGGCGCCTGTCGTCGACATGGCAATCTCCTCGTTTGCAGGCTTTACCGGAAACCAGCCGCACCAGACTGGCGGCGCTGATCAATGCCGCCTTGCCGATCATTGCGAAAATCGCCGGCGCGCAATCGGCAACGCTCGGCCGCCTGCTGGATTTCTTCGAAGCGATCGCCCGCCGCGCCGCCTACCTTGCGCTTCTTACCGAATATCCGCATGCGCTGGAACGGGTAATCCGCATGATGAGCGCGAGCGACTGGGCCGCAAAATACCTTACGCGTCATCCTCTTCTGCTGGACGAGTTGCTGGACGACAGGACGCTCAAATCGCCGCCCGACTGGATTGCCTTTGCGGAAGAATGCCGACTGCAGCTCGATGCTGCGCCGGGCGATACCGAACGCCAGATGGATACCCTGCGCGAAATGCATCACGCGCAACTGATACGTTTGCTGGCGCAGGATATCGAAGGCGAGCTGACGGTCGAACGGCTGGCCGATCATTTGTCCGCGCTGGCGGATATATTGGTCGCTGCGACTGTGCAGGCGGCGTGGCAAACGGTCCGGGACCGGCATCGCGACATTCCGAAATTCGCGGTAATCGCCTACGGCAAACTCGGCGGCAAGGAACTCGGCTACGCATCGGATCTCGATGTCATCTTTTTGTACGACGACGATCATCCCGAGGCGCCGGCGCTCTATGCCAGGCTGGCGCAGCGCTTCATCACCTGGATGACCAGCCATACGCCGGCCGGCATCCTGTTCGATATCGACATTGCATTGCGTCCGGACGGCGCCAGCGGCTTGCTGGCCTCGCCCTTTTCAGCGTTCGCAAAATACCAGACAGGATCGGCATGGCTATGGGAACATCAGGCGCTGACGCGCGCCCGCTTCTGCGCAGGCGACGCATCCATCGGCACACGGTTTGAGGCGCTTCGCGAAACAGTGTTGCGCCAGCCGCGCGATGAGCCGGTATTGAAGCAGGAAATCAGGTCCATGCGCAAAAAAATGCAGGATGCTCATCCGAACCGTTCAGAGTTGTTCGATCTCAAGCATGACGCGGGCGGCATGATCGATATCGAATTCATCGTGCAATTTCTGGTGCTGCGCTTCGCTGCGCAATATCCGCAACTGACGGCCGATATCGGCAATATCGCATTGCTGAAATTGTGCGGAGAACTGGGATTGATCACCCGGGAGCTGGCGGCAAATGCCGCCGATGCGTATCGTGCGTTTCGCAAGCTGCAGCATCAGATCAGGCTGCAGGGAGCGGAGCGGGCCCGGGTCGACATGAAGCGGGTAGCCGCGGAATCCGCAGAGGTCCGGCGGCTTTGGAGTGAAATTTTCGGCTGAGCTCGATTGCGCACACGAAGCGCAGGCATTCTGCGCTTCCTACAGCAGGGATATCCCGAAGCGTTCGATCCGCGGCAAAAAATACCTGTCTGTATCGAGTGAAAACACGACGCGCTTGACCTGTCCCGTCAACAGTTCCCGCTTGACGAAGCCGATATACCTCGAATCCTTGCTGTTGTCGCGGTTATCCCCGAGCATCAGGTACTCGCCCTCGGGAACCACGACAGGACCGAACGAGCGCATCGCTGTTCGCTGCGGCGTCACGATGATGCGTCGCTGCCTTCCGAGAAGCTGTTCTTTCAACACCAGTTGCTGTCCCCGATAATCGGGCGCCAGGTGAGTTGCGGCATCGGCGGCGGCAGGCGCATACGATGCTTCGATGCCGTTGACGATCAGCCGCTCGTTGCGCATTTCTATCATGTCGCCCGGCAAGCCGATCAAGCGTTTGACCAGGCGGTTGCCGTCTTCGGGCGATATGAAAGTCACGATATCGCCGCGCTGCGGATCGGCGATACGCTTCACGATGACATCGGTAAAAGGAATTTTTACATCGTAAGCCAGCCGGTTCGACACAATCCGGTCGCCGATCAGCAACGTCGGATACATCGAGCTCGAAGGCACGCCATACCAATCGGCCACCGCACTGCGGACGATGATCATGCCGCATAAAAAAAACAGGAACCCCTTGTTCTGCACGATCAAATTTTTTATTTTCAGCATCGCACATGCTCCGTCATGATCGAAATATCCGCCATCGGCATTATGAGGCAGTCATGCCTGAAAACAAGCGGAAAATCCGGTACGGCAATTCAAGGCCGGCGAGTTGAATTGTCGTCCTTTGAACTCAGGCTGCCTTGCGGAATGTCAGGTTGATACGATGCCCGCCGGTCAGCGGGTGATAGTCCTCTTTAAGAGGCAGCACACCGTGGTAACGCAGCCTTGCCGGTCCGCCCCACACCACTACATCGCCATGCGTCAACCGAACGCGCATGGCCTTTTCCTCCCGCCGCGAGCCGCCGAACAGAAAGACGGCCGGAATGCCAAGCGACACTGAAACGATAGGCGCGCCGAAGTCACGCTCGTTCTTGTCCTGATGCAAAGACAGGCGTGCGCCCGGCGCATAGCGATTAATCAGGCATGCGTCGGGTACGAAACCTTCAAAGCCGGCATCCGCAGCGGCCTCCTGCGCCAGTTTCGCGAACACGTCGGGCATGCCGGGCCAAGGCTTGCCGCTCTGCGGATCGATGGCATCGTAACGGTAGCCGGTGTTATCCGTGACCCAGCCCCAGGAACCGCAGTTCGTCATCGCCACCGACATGCGAAAGCCGCCGGGCGTAACCATATGGCGAAGCGGCGCTTCGGCCATCAGACCGTCCAGCGCCGCCAGGATTGCCGTTTCATCAGAGAGCGCGAAGCGGCGCAGCACGACCGCGCCGGAGCACAGCTCTTCTCGCCGGCTCCGGCCTTGCTCCGCGTCTTCGAACAGACTCATTGTCATTGCATGGTTTTCAGGTTGCATCATGGAAAATAATACCAACCGTATGGCTATACCCCGAGCGCAGACAGTTCACGCCGCTGCGCAGATTGAGCCGATACATGCCATACCGCACATGTCCTGCACCGACCGGGCGACGGACGGCGAATACGACGGCGTCGCCTTGCTTCAACGGAACGACCTCCGCGCAAGATCTTCAATAATGGGGCATTCCGGCCTGCTGTCCCCATGACAGCAGGCTGCCATGCGTTGAAGCTGGTCGCGAATCGACTGGAGTTTTTCGATGTCCCGGTCGAGTTCTGCAATGTACTGGCGAGCCAGTTTTTTCACATCCGCGCTTTTCCGATTCCTGTTTTCCCAAAGGCTCAACAAGGTTTTGATACGGTCGATCGAAAATCCGAGGTCGCGCGAGCGCTTGATAAAACGAAGCGTCTGCACCTCGTTCTCGCTGTACTGGCGATAGCCGGAATCCGTCCGGTCCGCTTCGGCAATGAGCCCGATGCCTTCGTAATAGCGAATCATCTTCGAGGTAACGCCGGAGGCTTCTGCCGCCTGCCCGATATTCATGATTATTCTCCCAATGCTTGTTTCGGCTTCCAGCCGCGAAGCAGCAATGCATTCGACACGACGCTCACGCTGCTGAATGCCATCGCCGCGCCGGCGATGACGGGATTCAGGTAACCGAAGGCCGCGAGCGGAATGCCGACGATGTTGTAAATGAATGCCCACCCCAGGTTCTGGCGGATTTTGCTGTAAGTCCTTTTTGAAATGTCGATGGCGTCCGCAACCAGCGCCGGGTCGCCGCGCATTAACGTGATGCCGGCCGTATGCATCGCCACGTCGGTGCCGGTGGACATCGCGATGCCGACGTCTGCCGCGGCAAGCGCCGGCGCGTCGTTGATGCCGTCGCCGACCATTGCGACTTTCAGGCCGCCTCTTTTCAGCTCCGCAACGATACTTGCCTTATCGGCAGGGAGCACTTCCGCCCTGAAGTCAGCGATGCCTGCGGCCGACGCTACGGCTTTGGCACTTCCGCGGTTATCGCCGGTAAGCATGATCGATGCAATGCCCATTTGCGCGAGCCGCGACACGGCCTCTTTTGCAGAAGCCTTCAGCGTATCGCCGAAGGCAAGCAGTCCGGCCAGTTCAATGCCGTTCGCCGTCTTGACCGCAAGCCAGGATACCGTGCGGCCGGCGTTCTCGTGTGCGCCCGCCCTATCGTCCATCCCGGTTGCCGGCAGGCCCATCTCGCGCATGAGCCGCCGGTTGCCCAGAAAGACCGTGACGCCGTCGACATCAGCCTGCACGCCGCGCCCCGGCAGCGCCTTGGCATTCGACACCGGGAGCAAGGCGATCCCGCGCCTCGACGCTTCCGCTTCGACAGCCCTGGCCAGCGGATGATCGCTGTATTGCTGAACCGCCGCTGCCAGCTCGAGAACGCGCCGCTCGGATTGTGCTGCGCCTTCGATCGCCGCAACGGCGGGTTTCCCTTCCGTCAGCGTACCGGTTTTATCGAACGCGACAGCGGTTACCGCATGCGCTGTTTCGAGGGCTCCGGCGTCCTTGATAAGGATGCCGTATTTGGCGGCAACGCCGGTTCCGGCCATGATGGATGTCGGCGTGGCCAGTCCCAGAGCGCACGGACATGCGATGACTTGCACCGCGACGGCGTTCAGAAGCGCCTGTTGCCAATCTCCGGTCAGCAGGCCCCAGGCAAGGAAGGTCACGACGGAAATCAGCAACACCACCGGAACGAAGACGGCGCTGACCCGGTCGACCAGGCGCTGAATCGGCGCCTTTGCCGCCTGGGCGTCTTCGACCAGTTTGATGATGTGCGAAAGCATCGTCGCGCCGCCGACGGCCGTTGCTTCGACAATGAGAAGCCCGTCGGCGTTCACCGCGCCGCCGGTCACCCTGTCCCCGACCGTCTTGGCGACCGGCAAACTTTCACCGGTCAGCAGCGATTCATCGAGATGACTGCGGCCCTCGATAACCCGGCCGTCGACAGGCACGTGGCCGCCCGGGCGTACGATGACAATGTCGCCAACGCGGACATCCGCCACCGGCAACTCGTTCTCCGCGCCATCCCGACGCACAATGGCTACGGACGAGCGTAACGACTCCAGCGCGCGAATTGCGGATACGGTCTGGTACTTGGCGCGCGCTTCCAGCCATTTGCCGAGAAGAACCAGCGTAATGACGACCGCCGATGACTCGAAGTACAGATGCGTCATGCCATGTTCGCCGTGGGCGAGGAAAAGGTAAACCGACAGGCCGTAAGCGGCACTGGTGCCGACGGCGACCAGCAGGTCCATATTGCCCGAACCCGCAACAACGGCTTTCCAGCCGGCACTGTAAAAGCGTGCGCCGAGCCAGAACTGCACCGGTGTCGCCAGCACGAGCTGAATCCATCCCGGAAGCATCCAGTCCCGGCCGAACAACAAGCCAAGCATCGGTGCGGCCAGCGGCAGGCTTAACAGCGCCGAGGCGGCTACAGGCCACCAGGCCGGAAGGGTACGCTCCGTTTCCTGTCCGACCGTGCTGCCGGCGGCGACGGTCGCTTCGTAACCGGCTTTCTGCACGGCTGCGATCAACGCCTCCACGGATGCGCCGGTTGCCTTGACCTGTGCTTTTTCAGTGGCAAGATTGACCGATGCTTCCGATACGCCGGGCACTTTCTTCAACGCTTTCTCGACGCGCGAGACACAAGATGCGCAAGTCATGCCGTCGACCTTGAAAGTGAGGTCCGTAGCGTCAACATCAGATTTCAGAGCGGTATCCATAGATTTCTCCGGTGGCGATACCTTCACGATAGACCTTCCAGCGATGGTAAGGTCAACAGCGATTTTAGAGCGGTTTTCGTATCAGTGTGGGGTGATGTGGGTTGGTTTGGGGTGCAGGGCAAGGCGCGAGGAGCGCAGTGTGGCCAGCCACACAAGCGACGAACAACGCCGCCATGCGCTCCAAAGCGCCCATACACTGATACGAAAACCGCTCTAAAATAAGTCGGTTCTTGACCTTGCCATTATGGGAAAGTGTAGCCTGACCGTTCGATTTTTATTTCAGGAGCAGAAAATGCTTGAGTTCAAAGTGGAAGACATGACCTGCAGTCACTGCGTCAGCACGATTACCAAGGCAGTCAAGGGCGCCGACCCGAAGGCTTCGGTAGAGGTGGATCTGAAAGGGCACATGGTGCGCATTGAAGGCGCATCCGATGCCCACGGCATCGAGCAAGCGATTCGGGAGGCCGGATATACGCCGGTGCCTAAAAATTAGAGGATTAGAGACGCGATGCCCTGCGGAACATATGTCTGCAGCGGTTACGGTTCAATGAATCTTGTCCGGGAAAGTCAGCCTGTTGCAGGCATGACTTTCCATGATAAAGCTCTGCTGCCGACTTGATTATTTGGCGGACATCAGTGCAACGGTGGTATCGAGCATGCGGTTGGAGAATCCCCACTCGTTGTCATACCATGACGACACCTTCACCAGCCGGCCGGAAACCTTGGTCAGCGTTTCATCGAAATTGCTCGATGCCGGATTATGATTGAAGTCGATCGATACCAGCGGCTCGGTATTGTAGGTCAGGATGCCCTTCAATGCGCCTTCGGAGGCATCCTTCATGATCGCATTCACTTCCTCGACCGTCGTGTCGCGCGCGGCAATGAACGACAGGTCGACGATCGACACATTGATCGTCGGCACCCGGATCGCAAAGCCGTCGAGCCTGCCGTTCAATTCCGGCAATACCAGGCCGACTGCGGCAGCGGCGCCGGTCTTGGTCGGGATCATCGACTGGGTGGCGGAACGGGCGCGGCGCAAATCTTCATGCATCACATCGGTCAATACCTGATCGTTGGTGTAGGAATGCACGGTCGTCATCAAACCGTTGACCACTCCGATCTTGTCGTGCAGCGGCTTGACCAATGGCGCCAAGCAATTGGTGGTGCACGATGCGTTCGAGATGACGGTATCGGATGATTTCAGCACGCCGTGATTGACGCCGTAGACGATTGTTGCATCGACATCCTTGCCGCCCGGGGCGGAAATGATCACCTTCTTGGCGCCGCCCTTGATGTGAGCCGATGCCTTTTCCTTCGTGGTGAAAAAACCGGTGCATTCGAGCACGACATCGACGCCGAGCTCGCCCCAGGGAATGTCGGCCGGATTGCGCTGCGCGAAGACCTTGATCTTGTCGCCGTTGACGATCATGTTGTCGCCATCGACCGTGACGGTGCCGGGAAATTTGCCGTGGACAGTATCGTAGCGGGTCAGATGGGCGTTCGACTTGGCGTCGCCCAGATCATTGATGGCGACGATCTGGATGTCGTTCTTTTTCCCGCCTTCGTAATGCGCGCGAAGGATGTTGCGGCCGATGCGGCCGTAGCCGTTGATTGCAACCTTGATAGTCATTGTTTTCTCCTGAACAAAAGTAATTATCAACTTGTCGGGGACAGGTACCACCTCAAGGGTGGCCTGGCCGCCTCGCTTAACCCTGTCCTGCAATAACCAGATTTTTCACCGCAGCGACAACTTTTTCCGTCGTGAACCCGAAATGCTTGAACAGCACGCCTGCCGGCGCCGACTCGCCGAAGGTGTCGATGCCGACCACCGCGCCTTCCAGGCCGACGTACTTGTACCAGAAGTCGGTGACGCCCGCCTCGACCGCCACGCGCGGCAAACCTTTCGGCAATACGCCCGCCTTGTACGCGGCATCCTGCCGATCGAAGACATCCGTGCTCGGCATCGACACGACGCGCACCGGTATGCCTTGTTTGGCAAGCTCGCCGGCAGCTTGAACGGCGAGTTCGACTTCGGAACCGGTCGCGATCAGGATTGCCTTGGCGCCGGCCGCGTCTTTCAGTACATAACCGCCGCGGCTGATGTCGGCGATCTGTTCCGCCGTCCGTTCCTGGTACTGCAGATTCTGGCGCGAAAAAATCAGTGTGGTCGGACCTTGCCGGCGTCTGAGCGCCTGCTCCCACGCCACGCCTGATTCGACCGTATCGCACGGACGCCAGTTATCCAGGTTCGGAATCAGGCGCAGGCTCGACACATGCTCGACCGATTGATGGGTCGGACCGTCTTCGCCGAGGCCGATCGAATCGTGCGTGAATACGAAAATCGAACGGATCTTCATCAGTGCCGCCATCCGCAACGCATTGCGGCTGTAGTCGGAAAACGTCAGGAAAGTCGCGCCGAACGGGATATAACCGCCATGCAGCGCAATGCCGTTCATGATTGCGCTCATGCCGAATTCGCGCACACCGTAATTGATGTGATTGCCCGGCTGATCGGCCCGCACTGCGATCGATTCTTTCCAGTTGGTCAGGTTGGAGCCGGTCAGATCGGCGGAACCGCCGAGAAACTCCGGCAGCACCTGCGCCAATGCCTGGATCGCATTCTGGCTGGCCTTGCGGGTTGCGACGGTTTCCTTTTTCTCGACGCAGGAAGCGATGTAGGTTTTGACGGCCTGATCGAAATTGCCCGGGAGCTCGCCCTTCATCCGGCGCAGCAGCTCGCCCGCCTGTTGCGGATAGCGTTCGCTGTACGCGCTGAACAATGCGTCCCATTCGCTCTGCATGGCCCGGCCTTGCGCTTTCGCGTCCCATGCAGCGTATACATCGGCCGGAATCTCGAACGGCGGATGCGGCCAGTTCAATGCCTCGCGCGCAGCGGCGATTTCCTTGTCGCCCAACGCACTGCCATGCACCTTGTCGGTACCCTGCATGTTCGGCGCGCCTTTGCCGATGACCGTTTTGCAGCAGATCAGCGTCGGCTTGTCGGCCTGCCTGGCCGCCTTGATCGCGGCATCAACCGCATCGACATTGTGGCCGTCGATACTGCGGATGACATTCCAGCCGTATGCTTCGAAACGCTTCGGCGTATCGTCCCGGAACCAGCCTTCCACATGACCGTCGATCGAAATGCCGTTGTCGTCATACAGCACGATCAGCCTGGACAGGCGCAACGCGCCTGCAAGCGAACACGCCTCATGCGAAATGCCTTCCATCAGGCAGCCGTCGCCGATAAAGGCATAGGTGTAGTGATCGACCACGCTGAAGCCGGGCCGATTGAATTCGGCGGCGAGCAATTTTTCAGCCAACGCCATGCCGACTGCATTGGTCAGACCCTGGCCGAGCGGACCGGTGGTGGTTTCAATTCCGGGTGTCACTTCGACTTCCGGATGGCCGGGCGTCTTCGAATGCATTTGACGGAAATTCCTGATCTCGTCCATCGACAGATCATGACCCGTCAGATGCAACAATGCATAATGCAGCATCGATCCATGGCCGTTGGACAACACGAAGCGGTCGCGATCGATCCAGTGCGGATCGACAGGATTATGGCGATAATGCCTGGCCCACAGCGCAACGGCGATCTCCGCCATTCCCATCGGCATGCCGGGATGTCCGGAATTGGCCTTTTGTACTGCATCCATTGCCAATGCGCGGATTGCATTGGCCATTTTGGTGGTTGAAAGCGTGGAGGTCATGTTGATTGAGATAAATGACGAGGCATGAAGGCGGATTGATGCAAGTTGCTGCAAAGCCCCATATTTTACCAGAGTGATGCACCGGGATTAAAATTGAAATTCGATCAACATCTTTTCATCCAACCAGCCATGATGCCGGCTTTTCATCCGTCTTCCGCACCGGCATTGACGCCCCGCCTGGCCGTGCGGCATGCAGCCGGGCCGGTTGCCTTTTACTTTTATGAAACCGCATGCGATTTCTCTATCAATCCCTTATGACGCCCGGCCTTGTAGCAGCTGTTACTTTATACGTTTACACCGCAGAGGCTGATGCGTTATGTCAACGCGCTTGCAGCCGATTGCACCGGCCGCATGATCAATCAATAATGCGCCGCCAATGACAGAAAAAACATTCACTGCGCCCGCCGACGGATTCCACATGCCTCGCTTCTATTATTCACACCCTCTGTCCGTCGGCGCAATCGTTGCGCTGCCGGACCATGTCGCTCATCACGTGCTGGTGCTGCGACTGGCGCCGGGCGACCCTATCACGCTGTTTAACGGCGAAGGCGGCGAATTCACCGCAACGCTCGCATCGGTCGATAAAAAGCGGATTCACGTCGAAATCAAGACGTTTTCGCCGCGCGAAATCGAATTGCCTTATGCCATTACGATCGCGCAAGCCTTGCCGGAAGCATCGAAGATGGACTGGATCATCGAAAAAGCGGTTGAACTCGGCGCAACCTCGATCCAGCCGCTATCCACGCAGCGTTGCGTAGTGAAGTTGTCGGCCGAACGCGCCGCGAAAAAGCGGGCGCATTGGCAAGGAATCATGATCGCCGCATCCGAGCAAAGCGGGCGCAATCGTCTGCCGCACTTGGCGGAGCCGGCCGATTTCAACAGCTGGATCGGACAGCATGATTTGCATCTGCGCATTTTGCTTACTCCCCGCGCCGGACAATCGTTATCCGACTGGGCACGCCATCATCCGCCGCAGGCAGTGGCATTGCTTGTCGGACCGGAAGGAGGTTTCACTGAAGCCGAAGAAAACGCGGCATGTGCGCAAGGCGTATTGGCATTATCGATGGGACCGCGCGTGCTGCGCACGGAAACTGCAGCGCTGGCTGCAGTCGCCGCACTGAATGCCGTCTGGGGTTCAATGTAATCCGGATCAAACAATTGAATGATCGGGCCGGCAGCGTGTCAGAACCTTGTACGGTTCAATTTAATTCAATCCGGGAGACAATCCATGGGAATTTTTGACAACGCATCCGAAATGTTCGGCAATGGCCTGACGCAAGCGAACGATCCGAAAACGAGGCTGCTGCATGCCGCGCTTGGCATGCTCTCCAACAACAGCCAATCCGACGGGCTGCACGGTCTGATAGGCCGGTTCCAGGAAGCAGGTCTCGGCAATATCATCGGCTCGTGGATAGGTCCGGATCGGAATCAGCCGATCTCTTCGCAGCAAGTTCAGCAGGTACTGGGCGATGGTCACCTCCAACAAATTTCGGAAGAAACCGGTATGCCGCAGGAAGAAACCGCCAGTCATTTAAGCGACCTGCTGCCCGGACTGATCGATAAATTGACACCCGACGGAAAAGCGCCGCAGGGCGGATTGGGTGATATAGGCGCATTGCTCGGGCAACTGACTAATCGCCGCTGACGGCAAACCTGGACGGCTGACCGGGATATCGGTCCGTTGTCCGGCTTTCATCATGCAGAAAAACTGCCGGATCGTATCGTCACGTTCGCCGCTCCAATCGCCGCACCGGCGCGATTGCCTTATCACAGCCGATGCCGGCCGGTTATCCTGATATTTACCGATTACTGCCCGGCAGTATCGGCAAGTTCGCCGTTCGAGTCTGAACAAACCTTGCATCAAGGGTTTGCAGCAAGGAAAATCCGTCGAAAACATTTATAATTCAAGGTTTTGCGACTCTTTCTCCATTCAGCTTCCTCCATGAAGGTATATCGCGGACTTCCCAACGCCGAATCGCGCGCGCCCTGTGCGCTGACGGTCGGCAACTTCGACGGCGTGCATCGCGGGCATCAGGCCTTGCTGGCGCGCATGCGCGAGGCTGCGGCACGTCTGGGACTGGACACGGCGGTGATGACGTTCGAGCCGCATCCGCGCGAATTTTTCGCTCAATTGACCGGCGATCCGTCCAGAGCGCCGACACGCATCGCCAGCTTGCGCGACAAGCTGCAATCGCTGGCGAATGCCGGCATCAATCGCATCATCGTCGAACATTTCAACGCGCATTTTTCCGCATTGTCGCCGCAGGATTTTGTTGAAAAAGTGCTGGTGCAGGGTCTGCACGTCAAATGGCTGATCGTCGGCGAAGACTTTTGTTATGGCGCCAGACGGGCCGGCAACGTTGCGCTGCTGATCGAGGCCGGCAAACGATACGGCTTCCATGTCGAGGCGCTGCCGACAGTCATGAACGACGGCGCCCGGATCTCCTCGTCTGCAATCCGCAGCGCATTGGCGGCAGGCGACTTCATGCAGGCGCAGCAATTGCTCGGCCATCCCTACACGATGTCGGGTCATGTGATTCACGGGAAAAAGCTTGGCCGGACGCTTGGATTTCCGACGCTGAACCTGCGCGTTGCGCATAAGCGTCCTGCGCTCTCCGGCATCTTCGTGGTGCAGGTGCATGGTCTGGCGGAACGGCCGCTGCCGGCGGTGGCCAGTCTCGGAATCCGGCCAACGGTCGACGACAGCGGCAGAGTGCTGCTGGAGACCCATGTTTTTGATTATGCAGAACAATCGTACGGCAAACTGATCCGGGTGGAATTCCTGAAAAAATTGCGCGACGAAAAAAAGTATATCGATCTTCCGACACTGACCGATGCCATTGCGCGCGATGCGGAACAGGCGCGCGCGTATTTCAAGCAACAAGGCGACCTGGCCATCTCTGCGACCGACCGAATTTGACGATCAAACGAAATCCGTCAATTTTGAAAATCCGTTTGATCCACAAGATATTCTCGAAGAAAAGACATGTCCGACAATAAACCCAGCAAACCTGCGAACAAACCGCAAAGCAAGTATCCGGTCAACATGACGGAAACGCCGTTCCCGATGCGCGGCGATCTTGCCAAGCGCGAACCTCAATGGGTCAAGCAATGGCAAGAAAAAAAGCTTTACCAGAAAATCCGCAATGCATCGAAAGGCCGCCCGAAATTCATTCTGCATGACGGCCCGCCGTATGCGAACGGCGACATCCATATCGGCCATGCGGTCAACAAGATCCTGAAGGACATGGTTGTCAAAACCCGTCAATTGGGCGGGTTCGACGCGCAATATGTGCCGGGCTGGGATTGCCACGGCATGCCGATCGAAATCCAGATCGAAAAACAATACGGCAAAGGCCTGCCGACGGCCGAGGTCCTCGCCAAGTCGCGTGCCTATGCGAGCGAACAGATCGAGCGGCAAAAGAAGGATTTCATCCGCCTGGGCGTGCTCGGCGAATGGGACCATCCATACAAGACGATGGACTTCCGCAACGAGGCAGATGAAATCCGCGCGCTCGGAACGATCCTGGAAAAAGGCTATGTCTATCGCGGCCTGAAACCGGTCAACTGGTGTTTCGATTGCGGCTCGGCATTGGCCGAAGCGGAAGTCGAGTATCAGGACAAGCGCGATCCGGCGATCGATGTCGGTTTCCCGTTTGCGGAGCCCGACAGAATCGCAGCGGCATTCGGCCTGGCGAAGTTGCCTACCGATAAAGGCTATGCGGTCATCTGGACCACCACGCCGTGGACCATCCCTGCCAACCAGGCGCTGAATGTGCATCCCGAAATCACCTATGCGCTGGTGCAGACCGTGCGCAACGGCGAACCGGTATTGCTGATCCTGGCGCAAGACCTGGTTGAACAGTGCCTGCAGCGCTATGGGCTGGACGGCAGCATCATCGCAACCTGCGTCGGCGAAGCGCTGTCGCTGATCAACTTCAGGCATCCATTGGCCGGTGCCGATCCCGGCTACGATCGACTATCGCCTGTATACCTCGGCAATTACGTGACGCTCGACACCGGCACCGGGATCGTGCACTCGTCGCCCGCCTACGGTGTGGACGACTTCATCTCGTGCAAGTCGCATGGCATGAAAGACGACGAAATCCTCAATCCCGTGATGGGCGACGGCAGATATGCATCGTGGCTGCCGCTCTTCGGCGGCATGACGATCTGGGAGGCTTCCAAGCCGATCTGTGCGAAGCTCGAAGAAGTCGGATCGCTGTTCAAGCTGGTCATGTTCGATCATAGCTACATGCATTGCTGGCGTCACAAGACGCCGATCATTTATCGCGCGACGTCGCAGTGGTTTGCCGGCATGGACCGGACGCCGAAGGATGGCGGCCCGACGCTGCGCGAAACCGCGCTGAAGGGAATCGAAGAAACCGAATTCTTCCCGAACTGGGGCAAGGCGCGGCTGCACGGCATGATCGCGAACCGTCCGGACTGGACATTGTCGCGCCAGCGCCAATGGGGCGTACCGATGGCATTCTTCATCCACAAGGAAACCGGCGAACTGCATCCGCGCACGCCTGAACTGCTGGAGGCGGTCGCCAGGCGCGTCGAACAAAGCGGCATCGAGGCATGGCAGACACTCGATCCGAAAGAATTGCTCGGCGACGACGCGGCGATCTATCTGAAGAACAAGGATACGCTCGATGTCTGGTTCGATTCCGGCACCACGCATCAGACTGTACTGCGCGGTTCGCATGCAGAGCAGTCGCAATTCCCGGCCGACCTGTATCTGGAAGGCTCCGATCAGCATCGCGGCTGGTTCCATTCATCGCTGTTGACATCATCGATGCTGAACGGCTGCGCGCCGTACAAGGCGCTTCTGACGCATGGCTTCGTGGTCGACGGCGAAGGCAAGAAAATGTCCAAGTCGAAAGGCAACGTGGTGGCGCCGCAAAAGGTATCCGATTCGCTCGGCGCGGAAATCCTGCGGTTGTGGGTCGCATCGACGGACTACTCGGGCGAGTTGTCGATCTCCGACGAGATTCTGAAGCGCGTGGTCGAAAGTTATCGCCGCATCCGCAACACGCTGCGTTTCCTGCTGGCGAACACATCCGATTTCGATCCGGCCAGGGACGCGGTCCCGGTCGCGGACCTGCTTGACATCGATCGTTATGCAATCGCCCGCATGGCCGAAATCCAGGCGGAAATCCTGCAGCATTTCTCGATCTATGAATTTCATCCGGTCGTATCGAAACTGCAGATGTACTGCTCGGAAGATTTGGGCGGTTTCTATCTCGACATTCTGAAAGACCGTCTTTATACAGGCGGTGTGACGTCGCACGCGCGCCGTTCCGCGCAAACGGCTATCTGGCACATCACGCAATCGCTGTTGCGCGTGATGGCGCCGATACTGTCGTTCACGGCAGAAGAGGCCTGGTCGGTATTTGCCGGCGGGGAAGTTTACGCGGCAAGCGCCGGGACGATTTTCACGCAGACCTATTACGCGCTGCCCGAAGTCGCCGATGCCGCCGCACTGCTCGACAAATTTACGCGATTGCGCGACATACGCGCCGACGTGACCAGGCAACTGGAAGAGATCCGCGTCTCCGGCGCAATCGGATCATCGTTGCAGGCGGAGGTCGAGATCAAAGCCGGCGGCAGCAAATATGCATTGCTGAACAGCCTCGGGGACGATCTGAAATTCATCCTGATTACATCCCGGGCGCGCGTTACCGAAGTTGCAAATGAGATGGAAGAAGCGATCATCGTCACGCCGTCCCCATATCAAAAATGCGAGCGTTGCTGGCACTATCGCGCCGATGTCGGCGCGCATCCAGAGCATCCGGGAATTTGTGCGCGTTGCGTAGCGAATTTATTCGGTGCGGGCGAACCGCGAAAATTTGCCTGACTACAGCACACCATCGTACCGTCACGCCGGCGCAAACCGGCGTGACGGCAATAAACCTCGCGCAGTAAAAATATAAGACATGGCTACTAAAAATCGTTTCTCCTCTACTGCCGGCGGCAGCCTCGTGCCGTGGCTCGGCATTGCGATGATCGTGATTCTGCTCGACCAGCTCACCAAGATCACGGTCACCAGGATGTTCAGTTACGGTCAATCGCATCCGGTGACTTCATTTTTCAACCTGGTGCTCGCATACAACAAGGGAGCGGCATTCAGCTTTCTTTCAACCCAGGGCGGCTGGCAACGCTATTTATTCACCGGCATCGCCATCGCCGCCGTGATCTTCATTCTCTACCTTTTGAAGCGTCATGCGGGTCAGCGCCTGTTCTGCTGGGCGCTGGCGCTGATTTTAGGCGGCGCAATCGGCAACCTGCTCGATCGCATGATGTATGGGCATGTCATCGACTTCCTGGATTTTTATGTGCGCAACTGGCACTGGCCTGCATTCAATGTCGCCGACAGCGCAATCTGCATCGGCGCAGTATTATTTGTGGTCGATGAATTGAGGCGTGTTAATAAATAGAAATCGTATTCCGGGGCTAGCCTGCTACACTATCCCGCGACGTCATTTCAGGAGCGTTTATGGACCTCGCTGGCAAAAGAATTGTTTTGGGTCTGACCGGCGGCATCGCCTGCTACAAGGCTGCGGAATTCACCCGTGCGCTAATCAAGGCGGGCGCATCGGTGCAGATCGTGATGACGCAGGCAGCCACGCATTTCATCACGCCGATAACGATGCAGGCGCTTTCCAACCGGCCGGTGTACACCGATCAGTGGGATGCGCGTATCGCCAACAATATGCCGCATATCGATCTGACGCGCGGCGCCGATGCAATCGTCATCGCGCCCTGCTCGGCGGATTTCCTGTCCAAGCTGGCCCATGGCGCATGCGACGATCTGCTCTCGACATTATGTCTGGCACGGACGACGATGCTGCCATTGCTTGTCGCGCCTGCGATGAATGTGGAAATGTGGCAAAACCCCGCGATACAGCGCAATGTCGCTCAACTCAAGGCAGACGGCATACGCATCCTCGGCCCGGATGCCGGCGAACAGGCATGCGGCGAAACCGGCATGGGCCGCATGCTCGAACCGGAGCAACTGCTGGAAGAAGTGGCCGCAATCTTCCAGCCGAAAATCCTGTCCGGCAAGCGTATCCTGATTACTGCCGGCCCGACTTTCGAACCGATCGATCCGGTGCGCGGCCTCACCAACCTGTCTTCCGGCAAGATGGGTTATGCGATGGCACGTGCGGCGCATCAGGCAGGCGCCGAAGTGACGCTGGTATCGGGCCCGACCGCATTGTCCACTCCATACGGCGTTCATCGCATCAATATCCACACCGCGCAGCAAATGCATGACGTCGTGATGTCGCATGTGACTGAACAGGATGTATTCATTGCGGTTGCCGCGGTGGCCGACTGGCGGGTGTCCAATGTGAGCGAACAGAAGCTGAAGAAACGCAGCGACGACGATGCGCCGCACCTGCTGTTTGAGCAGAATCCGGACATCCTTGCATCGGTCGCGGCATTGCCGAATAAGCCCTACTGTGTCGGTTTCGCCGCCGAGTCCGAAAATCTGCTCAAATACGGCAAGGCCAAGCGTGAAAAAAAAGGGATACCGCTGCTGATCGGGAACCTTGGCCCGCAAACTTTCGGCAGAGATGAAAATGAACTGGTGCTGTTCGATGAAAAAGGTCATACCAATTTCCCGCTTGCGGACAAACAGCACCTCGCACGGCAGCTCATCGCTGAAATCGCGCGTCGAATCTGAATTCCACATCACCCTGAGTGTCGCCAAACCCGGCACGCATCATCACCTGAAACCATGAAAACTATCGACGTCAAAATTCTCGACCCACGCATGAAAGACCAACTGCCGGGTTATGCCACTGCGGGCAGTGCGGGCCTGGATTTGCGTGCCTGCATCGATGCTCCGCTGGCCATCGAGCCGGGCGTCACGCATTTGATACCGACCGGCCTGGCGATCAATATCGCAGATCCGGGTTATGCTGCGATGATTCTGCCGCGCAGCGGTTTGGGCCATAAATACGGTATTGTGCTGGGGAACTTGGTAGGGTTGATCGACTCCGATTACCAAGGCCAACTGATGGTGTCCACCTGGAATCGCGGCCAGACTCGATTCATACTGAATCCGATGGAGCGGCTGGCACAGTTGGTAATTGTCCCCGTGTTGCAGGTCGGGTTTAACATCGTGGAAGAATTCGACACAAGCGAGCGCGGTGCCGGCGGTTTCGGCAGCACCGGAAAACATTAATGGAGAGAGATATGCATCGCATAGCCCAGCTAGTCCCATTCCAATTGAAGCTGCCGGCTGCATTGCTGCCCATTGCATTGCTGCTTGCAGCATGTGCAACGCAGGCGCCGCCATCACAGCCGATACCGCAAGTCGTTACGCCTCAAATCGGCGCTGCAGAACAGGCGACATTGCGCTCCCTGGTATCGCTGCAAGACCGCCTGTACCGCGTAGCTGCGCCGCTGCTGGTCAATAATCCCGAACTATGCAAGGGCAATGCGCGTAACTTGCTTGGCTTCACCGCTAAAAACAAATATTCCTATTCCGCCGATCTGGCCGATGCCGCTCAAACCTTGTTCGGGCTGGACGAACGCTTGCAGGTGACGGGCGTGCTGGCGGGAAGCGGCGCAGCGCGCGCCGGCGTCAGGCGCGGCGACAAGCTGATTGCGGTAGAGGGCAAGCCGATGCCGGAAGGACCGGATGCCGAGCGCCAGGCTGCCATTGCTCTTTTGCCGTTGGTCGGCGCGCGTTCCAGTATCAAACTCAATGTCCTGCGGGATGGCGCAGAAGTGCCGTTGAATGTTCCGCTGACACGCGCCTGCGCCTACAGCATCGAACTCGGCAACGCCGATAACGTCAATGCCTATAACGATGGACGCCGTGTGATGATCACTCGCGGCATGATGAACTTCGCGCGATCCGATGAAGAGCTGGCTTATGTACTAGCCAAGGAAATGGCGCACAATTCGCTTTTGCATGCGACCAAACAGAACATGAGCGGCACTGTCGGCGATATCATCGACAACCTGATCCGCATCCATCCTGACATGACTGCAATGGCCGGAACCGCCGGTGTCAAGCCCACACCGCAGGAACTGGATGCTGCAGCCGACACGTTGTCGTTGTTCATGCTCGCTCGCGCAGGCTATAACATCGATCGGGCAATCCCGTTCTGGGAGCGCCTTGCAAGCCAATATCCGGCTACCGTGCCGAACAGCTATACTGCAATTCATCCGGCTACCGGCTACCGGATATCCGTGATGGAAAAAATCGCGGCGGATGTAAAAGCCAAGCAGGCCGCCAGAAAACCGCTCTTTCCTTGACGCCGATAAAAAAGCCCGAATTCACGCATGCATGAATTCGGGCTTGAGAGCAATACAGTTTTGCCGGATTATTCGACTTCCACTGTTTCTTGAGGCGCTGCCGGAGGCGGCGCATCGCCTTCGACAAAATCCAGTTTGATCTGGTCTTTTTCATCCATATCAACTGTCACGCGACCGCCGGCGACGAGCTTGCCGAACAGCAGTTCATCTGCCAGCGCCTTGCGGATCATATCCTGGATCAGGCGTGACATCGGACGTGCGCCCATCAATGGATCAAAGCCTTTCTTCGCGAGGAACTTGCGCAGGCTGTCCGTGAAGATCGCTTCCACTTTTTTCTCGTGCAATTGCTCTTCGAGTTGCATCAGGAACTTGTCCACTACACGCAGAATGATTTCTTCATCCAGTGCGCCGAAGCTGATGATGGCATCCAGACGATTACGGAATTCCGGCGTGAACATGCGCTTGATATCCGCCATCTCGTCACCGGCTTCCTTCTTGTCGGTGAAACCGATGGAGCGCTTCTGCAGACTTTCCGCACCCGCATTCGTCGTCATGACGATGATGACGTTACGGAAGTCGGCTTTGCGGCCGTTGTTATCGGTCAGCGTGCCATGATCCATCACCTGCAGCAGGATGTTGAAGATATCCGGATGCGCCTTCTCGATTTCATCCAGCAACAGCACCGCATGCGGCTTTTTCGTAATCGCCTCGGTCAATAACCCGCCCTGATCGAATCCGACATAACCCGGCGGCGCGCCGATCAAGCGGCTGACCGCGTGACGCTCCATGTATTCCGACATGTCGAAACGAATCAGTTCGATGCCGAGAATGAATGCAAGCTGTTTCGCCACCTCGGTTTTACCGACACCGGTCGGGCCGGAAAACAGGAACGAACCAATCGGCTTGTCGGTCTTGCCTAATCCTGCACGCGCCATTTTGATGGCGGATGCCAGTGCTTCGATCGCCGGTTCCTGGCCGAACACGACATTCTTCAGATCGCGATCGATCGTCTGCAGCTTGGTCCGGTCATCCTGATTGACCGATTGCGGCGGGATGCGTGCAATTTTCGAAATGATGTCTTCAATTTCGGATTTTCCGATCGTCTTTTTCTGCTTCGATTTCGGCAGGATGCGTTGTGCCGCACCGGCTTCGTCGATCACATCAATCGCCTTGTCGGGCAAATGGCGATCATTGATGAAGCGCGCAGCCAGCTCAGCCGCCGATGTCAAGGCCGAAGCGGAATATTTGACGCCATGATGCTCTTCGAACCGCGACTTCAAGCCGCGCAGGATTTGCACCGTCTGCTCGACAGTCGGTTCATTCACATCGATTTTCTGGAAGCGGCGTGACAGTGCATGGTCTTTCTCGAACACACCGCGGAATTCCGTATATGTCGTCGCGCCGATGCACTTCAGCTGACCGCTGGCAAGCGCCGGCTTCAACAAATTGGACGCATCCAGCGTACCGCCGGAAGCAGATCCTGCACCGATGATTGTGTGAATCTCATCGACAAAAAGAATGCCGTTAGGATTATCTTTCAGTTGCTTCAGAACCGCCTTCAGGCGCTGTTCGAAATCACCGCGATATTTTGTCCCGGCCAGAAGCGCACCCATGTCCAGCGAATAAACGACGGCGTTCTGCAAAATCTCGGGCACATCGCCTTGCGTCACGCGCCAGGCAAGGCCTTCGGCGATCGCAGTCTTGCCGACGCCGGCTTCCCCGACAAGCAGCGGATTGTTTTTACGGCGACGGCACAGCGTCTGGATCACACGCTCGACCTCGGCCTCACGACCGATCAATGGATCGATCTTGCCGTCAGCTGCAAGTTTGTTGAGATTTTGCGTAAACTGGTCCAGCGGACTCTCTTTTTGCTGGCCTTCCGTCTGCGCATCTTCGGCACCTTCCGGCGCTTTTTGCGCATCGACCTGCTGATCCTTGCGCACCCCGTGCGAGATGAAGTTCACGACATCCAGCCTGGTCACTCCCTGCTGATGCAGATAATAGACCGCGTGCGAATCCTTCTCGCCGAAAATCGCAACCAGCACGTTGGCGCCGGTTACTTCCTTCTTGCCGTTGGATGCGGACTGGACATGCATGATCGCACGCTGAATCACTCGCTGGAAGCCGAGCGTCGGTTGCGTGTCGACTTCGCTTGCACCAGGTACCGTAGGGGTATTGTCACTGATAAAGTTGGTCAGTGTTTTGCGTAAATCCTCGATATTCACCGCACAGGCACGCAATACTTCTGCCGCCGATGGGTTATCGAGCAACGCCAATAACAAGTGCTCAACGGTGATAAATTCATGCCGAGCCTGTCGGGCCTCCACAAAGGCCATATGTAAACTAACTTCCAATTCCTGCGCAATCATGCTTCCTCCATCACGCATTGCAGGGGGTGCCCTGCTTTTCTGGCGTGGGTTAAAACGAGTTCAACTTTAGTGCCGGCGATATCCTTAGGATACACTCCGCACATACCTTTTCCGTCACGATGAACCTTGAGCATGATTTGCGTCGCGGTCTCGCGGTCTTTATTGAAATATTCCTGAATGATCGCAACGACGAATTCCATCGGCGTATAGTCATCATTTAATAACAATACCTGGTACATCGGCGGCGGCTTGAGCTCTTGTTTTTGCTCTTGCCGCGACAGGACAGTACCGTTCTGATCCTTAGTTGCCATGCGTCTATTCTAATGCGTTCAACTACGGGCGCAACACGCAACATGCGCACTGTTTGATATTTATATTGATATTACGCGCTTTCTTGATAGTGCGCAGATGACGCTGGAATACCCTAAATCAAGGGTTTATTTTGCGGCATCACATAAAAAAACTTACGTCATTCTGCAAAAAACTTGACTTTTTTATTTTTTCCGCAAACAATGGTAATTATTGATAAGTGTCGGTAGGCACTTATTGATATGAAGTGAGCAAGTTTTAAGAGGGGGCAGCGTTACGCGAGGCTTCTTGCTTTTACGGCTCGTGTGATTAGTCTATATTAGAAAGACGCTTTTATGGCAACAGGTACCGTCAAGTGGTTCAATGACTCCAAAGGTTTTGGCTTTATCACTCCGGACGACGGTGGCGAAGATTTGTTCGCGCACTTCTCCGCAATCCAAATGAATGGCTTCAAGACCCTGAAAGAAGGTCAAAAAGTCCAATTCGAAGTCACGCAAGGCCCCAAAGGCAAGCAAGCTTCAAATATTCAAGCTCCTTAATTGTAAATTAAGCAGCGTTGTAAAAATCCCCGCAATTGCGGGGATTTTTTTGTCATTATTTATTGGGTATATTCCGGCTCTGTTATATATCGACGATTGGATAATTGATAATTGATAATTATCGTGTAATCAATCCAAATAGAATCAGCGATAAAAGAGCATAAACCTGAAAAGATTATCCTTGCAGCAATACATCATGAATTTCAGCGCTGTTTTGAAATCAGTCTTGTATCAAGAGATCAAATTAACATACCCGCACAGCGACAACATACGTCGGCAGAAGCAAAATTTTCAGACGACAGAAATGCATTGTCTAAACGTTAAACGCAAACCAGACACGAGAGTAAGCAAAGCTGATCCGGTTTACATTCGAACAAACTGTCGACATTCAATGAAAATGTCGGCGCGTAATAAAGCCGACACGAAGAAAAAAGCCGGGATTCCCCGGCTTTTTCATATTTCAAAATCCCACGAATTACATATTCTGGATCATCACATCACCGAAACCGGAGCATGACACTTGCGTCGCGCCTTCCATCAAACGCGCAAAGTCATACGTCACCTTCTTCGACTTGATGGATTTACCCATCGAACTGATGATCAGATCAGCCGCTTCAGTCCAACCCATGTGACGCAGCATCATTTCGGCGGAAAGAATGAGCGAACCCGGATTTACATAATCCTTCCCCGCATATTTGGGTGCCGTACCGTGCGTTGCCTCGAACATTGCCACCGAATCGGATAAATTCGCACCCGGCGCAATGCCGATGCCACCAACCTGTGCGGCCAATGCGTCGGAAACGTAGTCGCCATTCAGATTCAGCGTCGCGATAACGCTGTATTCATTCGGACGCAACAGAATCTGCTGAAGGAATGCATCAGCGATCGAATCCTTGACGATGATTTCCTTGCCGGTCTTCGGATTTTTGAATTTGCACCAAGGGCCGTCATCGATCAGCTTGGCACCGAATTCCTTTTGCGCCAGAGCATATGCCCAGTCGCGGAAGGCGCCTTCGGTGTACTTCATGATGTTGCCTTTGTGGACGATCGTGACCGATGGCTTGTCGTTGTCGATCGCGTACTGGATCGCCTTGCGCACGAGGCGCTCGGTCCCTTCGCGAGAGACCGGCTTGATGCCGATTCCTGACGAGCCGGGAAAGCGAATTTTCTTGACGCCCATTTCCTTGATCAGGAAATCGATGAGCTTTTTCGCGCCTTCGGAACCCTCTTGCCATTCAATACCGGCATAAATGTCTTCCGAATTTTCACGGAAGATGGCCATGTCGGTCTTTTCAGGCTCGCGCACCGGCGATGGCACGCCTGTAAAGTAGCGCACCGGCCGCAGGCAGACGTACAAATCGAGTTCCTGGCGTAGCGCAACGTTAAGCGAACGGATACCGCCGCCGACTGGCGTAGTCAGAGGACCTTTGATCGAAACAACATAATCTTTCACTGCCTTCAGCGTTTCTTCAGGCATCCATACATCCGGACCATAAATTTTGGTCGATTTTTCACCTGCGTAGATTTCCATCCAGTGGATCTTGCGCTTGCCGCCATAAGCCTTTGCTACAGCTGCATTGACCACCTTGATCATGACAGGGCTGATGTCGACACCTGTACCATCGCCCTCAATGTAAGGGATGATAGGATTATCAGGCACAGTCAACGAAAAATCGGCGTTGACGGAAATTTTCTTGCCGTCGGCCGGCACTTTGATATGTTGATACATCGTTGCCTCCGGAGTGAATGCGGTAAAAAGTGAATTGTATTTTAAATAGACGATTCAATTCAAAACACGAGTCTTATATAAGACATAAGACAACTTTGCATTATGCACTAGAATCTTACTGTACGCCATGGTTTTACAACATTTATCCCGGCGATAAAATCAGCTCGATTGGTTTTATGCTTGGCGCGTCGGCGAAACAATAAGATTTTCATCCATAAAAAACTTGGTCAACCATCCCTATCTGACACAAACTCTTAGTATGCCACTCATATTATTCAACAAGCCATATCAAGTAATGTGTCAATTCTCGCCGCATTCTACGCGCGCCACTTTGGCTGATTATTTGAACATTCCTGATATATACCCTGCCGGGCGGCTTGATGCCGATAGCGAGGGCTTGCTGCTGTTAACTGACGATGGGCGACTGCAGCACGACATCAGCCATCCTGACCATAAGCAACCTAAAACTTATCTCGCACAAGTGGAAGGTGTGCCGGATGCTGCCGCTCTGGCCCGGCTGCGTAGTCCGCTTGATTTGGGAGATTTCGTTACGCAACCATGTCAGGCCAGGCAGATACAATCGCCGGAATGGCTATGGCCGCGTGATCCGCCAATCCGTCAGCGCGCTGACAAGCCGACCAGTTGGCTGGCCGTTACTCTCGCGGAAGGTAAAAACCGCCAGATACGTAGAATGACGGCGACAGTCGGATTACCAACATTACGGCTGATTCGAATTGCAATCGGTTCGTTCTCATTGGAAAAGCATCCTCTTTGGCCCGGCGAATGGCGTGAGGTATCACCATCCGAATTTAAATGACATTGAACTGCGGGACGTCGATTAAAACGTCAGTACTTTCAAATCAAACGCCCTCTCTATCAGCCAAATCATCGCCAAAGCGGCGATGACAAGAGAACCGCACAATAAAATAATACGTCGATACAACCATGTATGCCTCAGCGAAAATGCTATCGGCAGAAACACGGCGACGATCGCCAGCTGTCCGGCTTCCACACCCAAATTAAAACCTACCAAAGCCAGTATCAATGCGCTTTGCGGCAAACCAAGATCGGTCAATACGCTGGCAAAACCGAAGCCGTGAATCAAGCCAAACACGAATGCCATCACCCAGCGGCGCTCCCGGAATAAAGGAAAAACATTGTTCAGCGCCGCAATCACGACGGAAACCGCAATGGTCGATTCTACCCAGCGTGAGGGCAGGCTAATGATGCCTAAAGTGGCCAGGCTCAATGTAATGGAATGAGCAACAGTAAATGCCGTCACGATTTTGAGCACTGCCCAAAATGCAGGTTTGAATGCGCTTATCGCCTGCCATTTTTTCTGCTGATCGAACACGACTGCCGGCAATAGCAAAGCCAGCAAAAACAGAATATGGTCGAACCCTACCCAGATATGCCACACTCCTTCGCGACCATAATCCAGGAATTGACCGAGATTGCTCGGCTTGTTCAAGGAAAATTGCTGAGTTGCTTTGTCAGGACTGAAAATTCCTGTACTGGAGGAACCCTGATATTGCAGCCGCAACAATCCCTTATGCTGTGGATCAATATCGAAAAACAATGCGTAGCGTGCTTGTAACGTTCCCACGATTGCAGGACATTCTGCCTTGAAGCGCAACACCGCATAAGCGCCGTCGGTATGGTCATCCACCAGATGCTCGGTCACGCGCGCGGGGCATGTTTTGCCTTCAGCGGACAATTGCAGACGCGACATCGCGTAAGCTGCAATGTCGGAATGCTTCGCACGCACTTCGCCCCATGTAATCGCACCGTCGCCATTGGCATCCAATCCAATTGCAAAATCCAGGTCGCGCAGTGCGATATCCCATTGGCCGGTAATTGTGTTGCCCTCAACGCCCAATATTAAATAGCTGTCGCTGGGCTTGTGTGCATAGGCATTCAATGCGCAAAAACAGCAGACGAACAAAAGCAGCAGGCGCTTCATTTATATATTCCCTTCAATTGCTGCGCCAAGCTGATCACATAATTTCTTCAAAACAGTTATACGGAGATATTGCACAAAAGACAATTTCCGATGAAAATTAAAAATGCCGGCCTAAAGTCGAGCGTTTCCCTATTAAAATCTAACGGATATTTCTTTTAAGAAATTATTGATATATTGCATCAATCTTTTTTGCACTGATTCATTTTGGAAAACTTATGTTTCTTTATTGTTAACTTTAATAAAAAATTTACCTTTTGCATAAAAGTTGTCAACCGGCCGCTCCGCACTCCGTTATCTGCACTGATTCACATGAATCATCAATTAATTAACATGTTAATTTCAAGGACTACAAAATGAAAAACCTGATCGCTATCCTGGTTGCCGGCCTGTTCGCTGGTTCCGCTTTCGCTGCTGCTCCTTCTGCTTCTGCTGCTGCTTCGGCACCAGCCGCAGCTTCTGCTGACGCATCGGCTCCAAAAGCTAAAAAAGCTAAAAAAGCCAAAAAAATGAAGAAAGCTAAAGCTGCTTCTGCTGACTCCGCTGCTGCTGCACCTGCTGCTTCCAAGTAATTGGTAGATTAGTCGTAATAAAAGGCAGGTTTGTCCTGCCTTTTTTCGTTTACACTGTTTTTCGCTTTAGCTCTCCGCCTATTCAGGTGTCGAATCATGATTAGATCCCACTCTTGCTTAACTACCTTTGCTGCGGCATTCCTTGCCTTCACGGCGATCAATGCAGCCGCACAACAGAAATTCCCGGTCATTCCCTTGACAGCCGGCATATATGTGATTCAGGCCGAGGTTGCGGCCAAAGAGACTGAGCGCCAACAAGGATTGATGTTTCGAGAAAAAATGGGACCCAACGAAGGCATGGTGTTCTTGTTCGAAGCGCCAGCCGGTGTCTGCATGTGGATGAAAAATACATTGCTTCCGTTGTCGGTTGCGTTTATCGATGAAACCGGCAAAATCGTCAATATTGAAGATATGGCGCCGCAAACGACCGAATCACACTGTGCCAAGAAACCGATTCGCTACGCTTTGGAAATGAATCAAGGCTGGTTCAAGCACAAGAATATCAAACCGGGAAGCGTGATTGAGGGATTGCCCCGAGCGAAGTAAGTACTGCAATACCCTTTGGTTTTGCAGATATGACTGCTATCAAAAATGGCCTTCCAATAATAGGTAATATTGAACGGTGCATTCCTGCGCAAAAATAAAACCCGCACGACGAATGTCGTGCGGGTTTTTTAGCCTGCGTTCCGCCGATATCTCGACGGATAGATATATTGAAACTTAAGCCAGTGCTTTCAGAGCGGCCGCCAGACGGCTCTTGTGACGAGCAGCCTTGTTCTTGTGAATGATCTTCTTGTCTGCGATGCGATCAATTGTCGATATGGAAGACTGAAATACTTGTGACGCTGCAGCTTTGTCACCGCCTTCAATCGCCTTACGAACGGCTTTAATTGCCGTACGCAATGTCGAGCGCTGGCTCGAATTGTGCGCGTTTTGCTTGACTGCTTGCCGAGCGCGCTTGCGCGCTTGTGCGGTATTTGCCATGAATATTTCCTAAAACGTGGTCGGTATGCACTCGCAAATAACCTGATAGCGAGACAGAATTCTGTAAAGCCGTGGATTATAGCGGTTTTTTCATGAACGAGCAAATCCGCATTCTCATATACCAATATTGCCGAAAAACGGGGGAATCGGCTGGGCCTGCAATCCATCCTTGAGAAACAAAACCCATTTTCGCCAGATATTTCCGTGAAAACAATAACGGATTGGTATGAAGAGATGCAAACAAATTCATTGCAGTACATTACGGGAGTTTGACCGGCTATAATCCTGCTCCATGAACTTGCATAAAACGCTTGCCACCGTCTCCGGCATGACGATGCTCTCCCGTGTGACAGGCCTACTCCGCGAGTTTTTGATCGCGCGCGCTTTCGGCGCATCGGCTTACACGGACGCTTTCTTCGTTGCCTTTCGTATCCCTAATCTGCTGCGCAGGCTATTCGCCGAAGGCGCATTCTCACAAGCGTTCGTGCCTATTCTGGCCGAATATAAAAATCGGAAGGGCGATGCCGCCACCAAACATCTGGTGGATCATGTTGCGACTATTCTGACTTGGGCATTACTGGTTACCTGTGCCCTCGGCATGGCAACAGCGCCGATTATTGTGTATCTCATTGCGACCGGCCTGAAATCGAATCCGGATGCGTTCCGGGTCTCAGTCATGATGACGCGCATCATGTTTCCGTATATCGGCTTCATGTCGTTCGTTGCACTGGCCGGCGGGATATTGAATACCTGGCGCGAGTTCAAAATCCCCGCTTTCACGCCCGTATTGCTTAATCTGTCGTTCATTGCGGCATCGCTCCTTGTTGCACCGCATATGGAACAACCTATCTACGCATTGGCGATTGCAGTATTCGTAGGCGGAATATTGCAGATGACATTTCAAATTCCTGCGCTGCGCAAGATCGGCATGCTGCCGCGCTTCGCGTTCAATCCTAAATTTGCATTGAGCGATCCGGGCGTGCGCCGTGTCTTGAAGCAGATGGGCCCTGCAACTTTTGCCGTCTCGGTTGCGCAAATCAGTTTGATCATTAATACCAATATCGCATCGCATCTGGAAAATGGCAGCGTTTCATGGCTGTCTTATGCGGATCGCTTGATGGAACTTCCAACCGGATTATTGGGCGCCGCACTGGGCACGATCCTTCTGCCAAGTCTGGCCAAAGCGCATTCGAATGGGGATAGAACGGAATATTCCGCGTTGCTCGACTGGGGTTTGCGCTTGACATTTTTACTCGCTCTTCCTGCTGCTGTAGCACTTGCAACATTATCCGAACCTATCACCACGACACTGTTCCATTATGGAAAATTCGATGTCCAATCCGTCGCAATGACCGCCAAAGCGTTGGTTGCTTATGGCGTCGGCCTGCTCGGTTTAATTCTCGTCAAGATTTTAGCGCCCGGCTTTTATGCAAGACAAGATATCAGGACGCCGGTCAAAATTGCAATTGGCGTGCTGATCGCGACGCAATTGATGAATTTAATGTTTGTGCCATGGATTGCCCATGCAGGCTTGGCACTGTCGATCGGTGTGGGCGCCTGCCTGAATGCAGGTTTGCTCTACCGGGGTTTGTACCGGCGCGGCATTTATGTTGCACAAAGCGGTTGGCGCTTGTTTCTCGTTCGACTGGCGGGCGCACTCTTTTTGCTTGCAGGTGTCGGATTGTGGGTTGCCGGGCACTTTGACTGGCTCGGGCTGCAAGCCCATCCCTGGCAGCGGATCGGAGCATTGCTCATGGTAATAGGCGCTTGCGGCGCAACCTATTTCGGCGCATTGCTTGCGATGGGGTTCCGCTTTACGGACTTCAAGCGCATCTCGGTCTGATTGAAGTCAATTCAGGCAATGCCAATCGCCATCTGTTCCTTTATTTGGGGACATCGTCTGTATATGATGATCTATATATGATGATCAAATCTCTCGACTACTTTTCCGCGCTGGTGCAGCAGGACGATTCCATTCCATTGTTCGAAGCGGCACTTGCCATCGCGCAGGACGTCGACCCGCAGCTCGATCTGGCCGCATCTCAAGCCGAACTCGACATCCTCGCGGCAAAGCTGCAACGACGCCTGCCATCCGACGCTTCGCATGTGCAGAAACTGCGCATGCTCAACCATTTCTTTTATCATGAGCTGGGTTTCGCCGGTAACGTCAATGACTATTACGACCCCGACAATAGCTATTTGCATCGGGTCATCACTACGCGCCGCGGCATTCCTATTTCGCTCGCAGTGATATACATGGAAATGGCGCAGCAGATTGGACTGGACGTAAAAGGGATTTCCTTTCCGGGGCATTTTTTGATGAAGCTGTCGGTGCAGTCCGGCGACATTATCCTCGACCCGTTCAATGGATTGAGTTTGTCGCGCGAAGAACTGGAAGAACGGCTCGAGCCTTATTTTGCGCAACAGGATTACCCCGGCGACATACCACTCGCTACCTATCTGCAGGAAGCGCAGCCGCGTGAAATTCTGGTACGCATGCTGCGCAATCTCAAAGCACTATTTGTGGAACAGCCTTATTGGGAAAGGGTGTTAGGCGTTCAACAGCGATTGGTCATTCTGCTCCCGCATGAAATTACCGAGCGCCGCGACCGCGGACTCGCCTATGCAAATCTGGAATGTCCGCAAGCGGCCTTACAGGATCTGGAGGCGTATTTGGCCGCACGACCACATGCGGCCGATGCGGAAGCATTGCGCAGCAAGTTACCGGAATTGCGGAAGGCCTGCAGAAAGTTGAACTGACCTCCCATTGCGCACCGCTCGTGCCAATATAAACACTGGGTTGCCATCATTCTGAAGCAGAATACTTATCCTTTTGACCGTGCTTCGATTATTTCCCACTTTTCCAGATTTTCCAGCAACAGCGTATCGATTTCAGCAAAGCGCTGATTAAGCTTCTGCACTTCGTCCGTCTGTTGCTGATATAACGCTGGATTAGCCAGCCGTTCGGAAATCGCTTTTTGTTCAGCCTCTAATTTCGCGATCAAAACCGGCAACTCTTCCAGATCGCGCTGCTCCTTGTAGCTGAGCTTTTTCTGCCTGGATACGGCGACAGACTGCGCATCTTTCGACTGCGCTTTAACTTCGGCTTTTACAGTCCCCTTCTGCGTACTCGCCGGGCGCACCCGTTCCCAATCGCTGTAGCCGCCGATGTACTCACGCCACAAACCATTGCCTTCCGCAACGATAACCTGAGTCACCACATTGTCCAGGAAGGTACGGTCGTGGCTTACCAGAAACACCGTGCCGCTGTAATCTTCCAGCAGTTCCTCCAGCAATTCCAGCGTGTCGATATCAAGATCGTTGGTCGGTTCGTCAAGCACAAGGACATTCGCAGGCTTGGCAAACAACCGTGCGAGCAACAGGCGATTGCGTTCGCCGCCCGACAATGATTTGACCGGTGAACGCGCCCGTTCCGGCGCGAACAGAAAATCGTTAAGATAAGTCATCACATGCTTGCGCTGACCGTTGATTTCCACCCAGTCGCTGCCGGGTGCAATCGTGTCAGCCAGGCTGGCTTCCTCATTTAGTTGAGCGCGCATCTGGTCGAAATAAGCGACCTGCAATTTGGTTCCCTGGCGGATAGTGCCGGCATCAGATTGTTCTTCACCTAAAATCAGTTTGAGAAGGGTCGTCTTCCCGGCACCGTTCGCACCAATCAAACCGACTTTATCGCCGCGCAGGATAATCGCATTGAAATCGCGCACGATTACTTTGCTGCCGTAGGACTTGTCGATATTGGTCAGTTCGGCGACGATCTTGCCGGAGCGATCGCCGGCGGATACGTCCAGTTTGACCTGGCCCTGCTGCTCGCGCCGCGCGCTGCGTACAAGACGCAATGCTTCGAGCCGCCGAACGCGTCCTTCGTCGCGGGTGCGGCGCGCTTGTACACCCTTGCGAATCCAGACCTCTTCCTGCGCCAGGAATTTGTCGAACTTGGCATTTTCCACTTCTTCGATTTCAAGCTGCTCCGCCTTGCGAACTTGGTAAGCGCTGAAATTTCCGGGAAACGACAGCAAGCGTCCGCGATCCAGCTCAATGATGCGGGTCGCCACATTATCCAGGAAGCTGCGATCATGGGTGATGAACAGCACACTGCCTTTATAGTCGCGCAGCAAGCCTTCGAGCCACAGAATCGACGTAAAGTCGAGATGGTTGGTCGGTTCATCAAGCAGCAATACATCAGGTGCACTGACTAGCGCGCATGCCAGAGCAACCCGCTTTTGCATGCCGCCGGACAAAGTGCCCATCAATGCATTCTTATCGAGATTCAACCGATCCAGAGTCGTCTCGACACGGTTGTTCAGATTCCATGCATCCGCAGCGTCCAGTTTGGTTTGAATGGCATGCATCTGCTCCATGATCGCATCATCATTGTCACCGCCGAATTGCCCGGTCAACGCATCATATTCCGCCAGTAAAGCCTGCAGCTCACCCATACCGGCAGCAACAGCATCGAATACTGACATGTCGGGAACAAAATGCGGTTCCTGGTCTACGTAAGCGACCTTGATTCCCTGCTGCATCACGAATAAGCCATCGTCCAGTTTGGACATCCCAGCGATGACCTTCAACAGCGAAGACTTGCCGGTACCGTTGCGGCCGATCAAGCCGACCCGCTCGGCCGATTCGAGAGAAAATTCAGCATGATCCAGCAAAGCGACATGACCAAACGCCAGTTGTGCGTTGGAGAGAGAAATAACTGCCATAAATACCTGATGTTGTATTGTTTGCGCGCTGCGGCGCGGAGAATTAGCTTAATGAAGCCGCATTGTACCGATTGACGAGATACCGATCACTGTTCTTTATGGAAGTGTCGGCTATAATCTCGTGCGTAAGTTGAATAATATGCGTTCAGTTACCAGCGTCTCGCCGTAGTTCAATGGATAGAACGAGTGCCTCCTAAGCGCTAAATACAGGTTCGATTCCTGTCGGCGGGACCAAGTTCACGCGGGTTCCAGCCCACATTGTGACACGGCTGTGTCAATTCAAGCTAGCACGTCCAACAAAGCCTAAAACCTTGCCAGTCCTCGTGATTGCCGGGGTTTTTATTTTATGGCCTTTGACAAGATACGTAACAGCCATAGATATTTTCCGAGAAGCAAATAACGGAACTGTCTCTACTTAAAAAATCAGGAATTTAAGGCGCTCAACAAGATCAGGCATTGCAGAACTGGTACGGGAAAGTCATATTACCGAGCAATGAAAAGCGATTTATTGACCGCTGCAAATACGGGCTTCAAATCTTCCATCAAAATAATCAATGAAACCGCACAGGGTTATGCCCTTCCCCCGGTAAAAGGATGTTATGCCAGATCTCACGCAGGATTGGGTCGAGAAGATTATCTTTGCTGCGATGCCGTGGATCGGGATCGTTGGCGTCATGCCGTGGATTAACATCCTTCTCCAGATTTTGCTGGCGTTGATCGCAGTACTGATCATTCATCGGATTGGCACCGATATCTTGCAAAGGCTGGCAGCCCCATACCCCTTCTCCCGCAGGCTGGTCCGATACGGACACCGAGCGGGCAGAATAGTTGTTTTCTTAGTGATGCTGCAAGTCATATGGCGCAATGGCGCCGACTCGCTGCCAGGTATTTCAATATTGCGTCATCTCAATGCGCTCGCTCTCATTGCTGCGCTGACCGTGCTTGGAATTCGATTTGTCAAAGCGATCGCGGACACGATCATTGAACTGAATCCGGCCCATGCTCCCGACAATCTGCAGGCACGTCGAATACAGACCCAGACCAAGGTTCTGTCGCGTACCGCCATGGTATTGATTATCCTGATCGGTTCCGGAACGGCCTTGATGACGCTGCCGTTACTGCGTCAAATCGGTACGAGCTTGCTGGCTTCAGCCGGCGCCGCCGGGTTGGTGGTTGGTTTTGCAGCCAGACCGGTTCTGAGCAACCTTCTCGCTGGCATACAGCTCGCACTGACTCAGCCGATCCGCCTGGAAGACGTCGTGATTGTCGAGAACGAATGGGGACATGTAGAAGAGATTACCGGCACCTACGTTGTCGTGCGTATATGGGATCAGCGGCGAATGGTAGTGCCGCTGCAATGGTTCATTGAACATCCGTTTCAGAACTGGACCAGGACAAATTCTGAAATACTCGGCACGGTTTTAATCTGGGCGGACTATCGGTTGCCGCTTGATCCGGTCCGCAAAGAAGCTGAAAGGATCTGCCAGACTGCATCTGAATGGGATGGACGCTTGTGCCTGACCCAAGTGGTGGAAACCAGTCAAAATGCAATGCAGCTGCGTGTACTGGTCAGTGCGGGCGATGCCGCACGGAGCTGGGATTTGCGCTGCCGGGTACGGGAAGGTCTTGTACATTTCATCCAACGCGACTATCCCGAGTACCTGCCTCGAATGCGCGCCGAGGTGATCAGTAAAGGCAATGAGGGCAGCGATGCGCAAACCGATCCGCTTGCACACCGATAACAAAGCGGGAACAGCGCCGCAATTCTTT
>JAQGLW010000181.1 GCA_028292665.1 Herminiimonas sp. | reverse complement strand
TGAAGGACAAGCCCTATGGCATCGTACCGCTTCGGACGATCCTTCAGTGCAACAGAATGCAGCATGGCGCATCAATAAGCAATTGAATTCACCGGCGCTCATATTGCGGTTCGTAATATTCATGGCCGCCCGTGGCGAAAAAGACATAGGCATGAATGAAGATCGGAATAAGGGGCACGGGCATCGCGACAAACATGACGGGCATGGCCGCGGACACGGCGGTCGCCGCGATCACGACAATTAATCAACGGTTGCGTCCATTCTGCGGGCAGACATGAAAGCGTCCGCCTCTTTTCATTTCAGCCAGGCCAAAACAGCGCGCGCCATGCAGATTTTCCCGTTGTTGGAGATAATTCGCAGATGGTATTTTTCGGCAATAATGATGCAAGGAATCGGTACCTTGAAAATTGCGGGCTTCGGATAACATGAGAATGGACAGGACAAACAAGAAACCGGGACGGTGGGCTGTCGTTGCGGTCATCGTGCTGGCGGTGATTGCGGCCGCGGTGAGCATCGGCATGCACTTCGCGGCCCGGGCGCTCAAGAGTCAGGTCGAACAGGCGCTCGGGCCGCAGAGCGAGGTCGGAGAAATTGTGGTCGGCTGGTCCGCGATTGAAATCCATCGCATCCGGATCCGCGGACCGAAAGGCTGGCCGGCGGAAGATGCGTTGCGGGCGCAACGCATAGTGATCGTGCCGGACCTGCGCAGCCTGCTGTCGGCCAATGTGCGCATACGGAGCATCACCGTGGAACAGGCTTATCTGTCGGTGCTGCGCGCACGCGACAAGCGCCTGCGTTTGCTGCCCAGCCTGCTGGAGACGCCTGCCGGCAAAAATGCCGGCGCCGGCCCATCGGTGCCGGCCGTGTCCATCGGCGCCATCGAACTGCGCGACGGCGTGCTGGAGTTTTTCGATGCGACGGTGCGGCAGCCGGCGCACCGGATCCGCCTCGAACAGTTGCAAGCTACGGTCGATAATCTGCATGTGCCCGATCTCGCGGGCCGCACCAGCGTTCGGCTCGACGGCACGGTCAAGGGCGTGCAACGCAATGGAACGCTCTCGATCGGCGGCTGGGCCGACATCGCCGGCAAGAGTTCCGATATCTCGACCAGACTGCGCGGAGTCGATCTGATCGCGCTCCAGCCTTATCTGATCAAGGCATCGGAAACCGGCGTGCGCCACGGCACGCTCGATCTCGATCTGAAATCGACGGTGCGCGACAATCGCCTGCACGCACCGGGCACCGTGACATTGACCGGACTGGAACTCGCGCCCGGCGGCGGCGCGCTGGGCACCTTCATGGGCGTGCCGCGGCAGGCGGTCGTCGCATCGCTGAAAGACCGCAACGGCCGGATCGTCGTTCCCTTCACGCTGGAAGGCAATCTGAACGATCCGCAGTTTTCTCTCAACGACAGCCTCACCAGGCGCATCGGCACCTCGGTTGCCGAAACGCTGGGCATCAGCATCGAAGGCTTGGCGCGCGGCGTCGGAAGTGCGGCCGAAGGCGTCGGCGGCATGGTAAAACGGCTGTTCGGAAAATGAAGCACGGATTACATCCTGCGCAAAACCGTGAATAATGATTGACCTTACACATGAAACAAGAAAGCATCTGAAATGGAAACAATGCTATCCGAAAGGCAAGTGGAGCAATTCAACAACAACGGATATCTGATATTGAAAAACATGGTGGCGCCGGCTGTGCGCGACCGAATGTTGTCCGTCACCCAACAGGATCTGCGCGGCGCGGTGCCGCCGCTTGAATACGAGACGGACGTCGGCTATCCGGGCGCGCCGCAATCTTTCGACGCGCCGGGCGGCAGGACGGCGCGCCGGCTGCGTGGCGCATACGACCGCGATGCATGCTTTCAGCAATGGTCGCGGGACGCCGGTCTGGTCGCCATGCTGGCGCAACTGTTCGGCGAACCGGTGTGCCTGTCGCTGGCGCATCACAATTGCATCATGACCAAGCATCCGGATTTCGGCACGGCCACCGGCTGGCATCGCGATATCCGCTACTGGTCGTTCACCCGGCCCGATCTGATTTCGGTGTGGCTGGCACTGGGTCCGGAAAACGTTGCCAACGGCGGCCTGAAATTGATCCCCGGTTCGCATCGAATGGATATCCAGCCGGAGCAACTCGATGAGCTGGATTTCCTGCGGCCCGACCTGCCGCAAAACCAGGCGCTGTTCGAACAGGGAATCCCGCTTGAACTGGAACCGGGCGACACGGCTTTTTTCCATAGCGGGCTGTTTCATTCGGCGGGCAGGAATACGACCGCATCGATGAAGGCGTCAGTGGTGTTCGCTTATCACGCCAGGAGCAACATGCCGATTGCGGGATCCAAATCGGCTGCGGCAGGCGATATCCTGCTGGGGCCGTGATCGGCGGCAGGCCGGCCGATGCAACATGTGCCGGCGCAGCGCACGGCAAGGACAGTCCGGATCAAGCTGCCGGCATGTGCATCGACAGGGCAGCCAGCGCGCCCCAGGGTTGCGTATCGCGCCACTGCGATATCCAGTCCGGCGGCATCACCAGTCCAAGCGCGCCGATGTCGGCCACCAGCGTCCCCAGCGCGGCCGGCACTATCGACACGCCTTGCGTCAGTACCGGCAGGCGCATCTCGATTTCTTTCAGGACGATGGGCGTCAGCCAGTCGCCGTGATGTTCCCAGACGCTGCCGCCGATGACGAATATGCGGGTGTCGAGCGTCGCTGTCAGGTTATACAACGCCCGGCCGAACCATTGCGCGGCCTGGGCTGCGGCAGCGCGCGCCGCCGGCTCTCCGTTGCGGGCCGCGGTGAACAGGTCGCGGGCCGACTGCCCCTGACGGGCGCCGAGCCCGCGGCCGGAAATCAGCGCTTCCAGATCGCCGCGGTTGCCGCAGCCGCAGAGCGCGTCGGACTGATCGCTCATCAGCATGTGCCCGGCATGCCCGGCATTGCCCCGCTTGCCGTGCAACACCCGTCCATCGACGCACAGGCCGAAGCCGATGCCGGTGCTCCAGGTCGCATACACGCAATCGGGCTCGTCGCGCACCGCACCGAAAGTGCGTTCGGCCACGATCGCGGCGACACAGTCATTTTCGATCGAAACCATGCCGAACTGTTCGCGCAGCACCTGTTCCAGCGGGATGGTGTCCCAGTCGTTGGGCAGATCCGCGCGTTGGGCGCGCGCGCCGCAGATATTCGGCGTGGCCAGTGCGACCATGCCGTCGATTTGCGCAAACGGGCCGCAGGAACTGACGCCGACCGCATGCAACCGGCTGCGCTCGATGCCGGCCTGCGCACAGGCCGCTTCCAGCAGCGCAATCCCCTGTTCGGCGGGAGCGCGGCGCGATCCGGTCTTGACGGTAGGCTGCGTCACGCGCGCCAGCGGACCTTGCGCATTCGCCACGGTGGCTGCCATCTTGGTGCCGCCGATATCGAGCGCGCCTATGTAAAGTGATTTCATCGCCATTGTGCTCCGGGGATTCCGGTCAGTATGCCTCGTCCCATGAAATGCTCAGGCGCGCAGCGCATTGAATCAATCCGACCATGCTGTAAGTCTGGGGGAAATTTCCCCACTGTTCGCCGGTGTCCGGCACGACGTCTTCGGACAGCAATCCCAGGTGATTGCGCTTTTCAAGAACATGTTCGAACAATTCGCGCGCGCGTTCTTTTTCTCCCATTTGCGCCAAGGCGAGAATCCACCACAGCGTACAGACCAGAAATGCCGTTTCGGGCAGACCGAAATCGTCTTCTTCGTCGTAGCGCAACAGGAAGTCGCCGCGCCGCAGATGTTTTTCTATCGTCCTGACCGTTCCGGTAAAGCGCGGATCGTCCGGCGCCAGGAACTGGAATTCCGCTATCAGCAACAGGCTGGCATCCAGCCGGTCGCCGCCGAAGGTCGATACGAAACTGCCGAGTTCGGGATTCCAGGCGGCTTCGCAAATTTTCTGGTGGATCTTGCGCGCATGCGCACTCCATGTTTCCGCGCGCTCCGGCAACTCCAGCCGGCTGGCAATGCTGGCCAGCCGATCGCATGCGGCCCAACACATGATGCTGGAAAAAGTATGCACGCGCGTCGTTCCGCGCAACTCCCAGAGGCCCGCATCCGGAACATTGTAATTGAGCACTGCCTGTTCGCCGAGCCGCTCCAGATCGCAGAACATGTGATAACCGGCGGGGCGTTCGAGCCGGTTGTCGAAAAATGCGTGCGTGCTGGCCAGCACCGCGGCGCCGAACACATCGTTCTGTATCTGGTAATAGGCGAGATTGCCGATGCGCACCGGACCCATGCCGCGATAACCGGCGAGCGCCGGCGCAATCCGTTCATCGAGTGCTGCTTCGCGGCGGATGCCGTACACCGGCTGCAATGGCGCGTCGCGGGTATCGGCGATGATGTTGAGAATGTATTCGAGATAATGCTCCATCGTGCTGGTGGCGCCGAGACGGTTGAGCGCATTGACCACGAAGTATGCATCGCGCAGCCAGCAATAGCGGTAATCCCAGTTGCGTCCGCTGTGGGGCGCTTCCGGAATCGATGTGGTGACGGCCGCGACGATCGCGCCCGTATCGTCGAACGCGTTGAGCTTGAGCGTGATGGCGGCGCGGATGACCACGTCCTGCCATTCGAACGGTATGGCAAGATTGCGTACCCAGTTGCGCCAGTATTGCAGCGTTTTTTCCTGAAAGGAACGACCGACCTCGCGCGGCGATCCGTCGACCGTTTCATCCGGCCCCAGCAGCAGCGTGACGCTCTCTTCCAGAAAAAACGGCCGCTCGTCGGTAATCGCCGCCACTGACGCATCGGTCGTGAGACGCATCGATTGCAACGATCCGACGTAGGAAATATGATGCGTGCCGCATCGGAGTTCGGCGCGGCTGCCGCCGTAGTCGACTGCCGGCCGCACCCGCAATCCGATGCGCGGCCGGCCGGAGATGCGCCGTATGATCCGCACCAGCATCGACGGCGAAAACAGGCGGTCGTGCAGCCGGAAGCGCGGCGCGAAATCGCTCACCTCGATGCCGTTGCCGGCGTCGTCCTCAAAACGGCTGACCAGGATTGCCGAGTTGCGTTCATATTGCTGCGTCACCAGCTTTGCACCGGCGAACTGTATGTCGATCAGACCGAACGGTTCCTCTTTCTGTTCTGGCTGAAGCAGCGTGCAGCACAGCGGATCGCTGTCGAAGTACGGATAGCACCACCAGACGATGGCGGCGTTTCGGTCGATCAGGGCGCTGGTGCGGGAATTCCCGATAAGCCCGAGGTCAAGAGTTGTCATGCGTTATGCCTTCCGTTGCAACCGGCCGCAGCAAGCTTTGAAGCTCATGCCGGAAATTATAATTTATCGGTGGATGAAGGTGGTGTTGCATCCGCGACCGGCAGCTTGCGCAAGCGCGCGATCAGCCCGTCGAGCAACTGCACGATGTCGAGCCGATGATGGATGAAGAATTCCGCCGCGCTGCCGGGTATGTTCTCGATCCGCACCGACAGCAGGTCGGGCCGCTGCAGCCGGAATACGTCTTCATCGGTGACATCGTCGCCGACATAAATGGCGCTGCCGGCGCCGGTGGTCTGCATCAGCTGCTCGAACGCGCTGCCCTTGTCGGCCGCATCCGGCGGCAACAGGCTGAACACGCATTTGCCGGCAATCACCCGCGCCGGCGGCGTCAGGATCGAAAACAATTCGGCCAGCCGCGCCTCGGTCCTGAAGCGGTTCGGCGTCATCCGGTAATGCACCGACAGCGAATAACGCTTGTCCTCGATCCAGATGCCGGGATCAAAACGGGTCTCGTCCTGCAATGCGGCCGACAATGCCTGTTTCCAGGCCTCGCACATCGCCTCATAGCGCTGGCCGTGCCTTTCCCAGCCCGGCACCCCTTCGAGGCCATGATTGCCGACCACAAAATCCGGTTCGAAATCCAGCCGCGCACGGATGTCCTCTACCGAGCGGCCGGTGATGATCGCCACCGGCGCGTATTTCGACAACTCGACCAGCCGCGCCAATACATCCGGCGGCAGGTGCGCCCGCTCCGGCTGCGCGACGATCGGCGACAGGGTGCCGTCGAAATCGAACACGCATAGCACGCCGGGCTTGACGATAGCGTCAAGCCGGCGCAGACCTGCTTCGGAAAAAAGTAATGTCATCGTCAAACCACGCGCCGCAACGATCTGCGGCTATGCGAATGAATTTTTTCCGTGATCCGTTCGCGCCGGCGCAGCCGCGCGGCGTCGAGCAGCATGCGTCCGGCCCAGCGGTAGACATTGAAATCCTTGACCAGCGAGCGCATGCTGCGTATCCGGTCGCGCTGCTCGGCTTCGGGCATCGTCAGCGCCCGGTACAACGCATCGGCGCTTTGCTCGATGTGATACGGATTGACGATCAAGGCCTCGTGCAGTTCGCGCGCGGCGCCGGTGAACTGGCTCAGCACCAGCACGCCGCGCTCGTCGTCGCGCGCGGCGATGAATTCCTTGGCCACCAGGTTCATGCCGTCGTGCAGGCTGGTCACCAGGCAGACATCGGTGGCGCGGTACAAACGGTTGACCTGATCCGCCCCGTGCTGTTCGATCTTCAGCAGGATCGGCGCATAGCTTTCGCTCGAAAAACGCTTGTTGATGCGTTGCGCCAGCATCCGCACGCGCGATTCCAAGTTCTGGTATTCATCCAGCGAAGAACGGCTGGGCGCGGCAATCTGCACCAGCGTGAATCGCCCGATCAGCGCCGGATACAATTCCAGCATCCGTTCCACCGCCTGCAGCCGCTCCATGATGCCCTTGGTATAGTCGAGCCGGTCCACGCCGAGCGCGAGCAACTGGTTGGCGGGCAATCCGAGTTCCTGGCGCACTGCGCTGCGCGATTCGGCCACGCTCGGCTGCTCGGCCATGTCGGGCCAGGCAATCGAGATCGGGTAGGGCTCGACCTGCGTGAGGTCGCCGCCGTAGGAAATGGTCGAGGCTTCATGCTCGATCCGGGTTTCCAGATAACGGTCGACCGTTTCGATGAAGTTCTTGCAATGGAACGGCGTGTGGAAGCCGAGCAGCGTGCTGCCGAGCAAGCCTTCGAGGATTTCCTCGCGCCACGGACAGATGCCGAACGATTCGGGATTGGGCCAGGGAATGTGCCAGAACATGATGATGGTGGCCTTCGGCAGTTTTTCGCGCACCATGCGCGGCAGCAATGCGAAGTGGTAATCCTGCACCAGCACCACCGGGTCGTCGGTGCGCGCTTCGCTGACGACGGCGTCGGCGAAGCGCTGGTTGACGGCGACGTACTGTTCCCAGTCGGAAGAGCGGAATACCGGCCGCACATGGGCGATGTGGCAGAGCGGCCACAGCCCTTCGTTGGAAAAACCGTAGTAATAGCCTTGCTCTTCTTCATTCGTCAGCCATACGCGGCGCAGCGTATAGGACGGGTTCGACGGCGGCACCGGCACGCGGTCGTTGCGGTCGACCGTATCGCGGTCGCCGGAGCCGCCGCCGTGCGCGATCCAGGTGCCCGAACAGGCGCGCATGACCGGTTCGACCGCGGTGACCAGGCCGCTGGCCGGACGCTTGACTTCGACGCCGTTGGGCGTGCGGGTATGGATGTACGGTTCGCGGTTCGACACCACCAGCACTTCGTCGCCGGCCAGTTCGTCGTGCAGCAGCGAGCGCAGCTTTTCCGGGGTCCATAGCTGCGGCGAACTGTCCTTGACCCGGCGCTCGACGTTGAACTCGTGCAGCAGCGCCCGCAGGTCTCCTACCAGCGGACGGATTTCCGGCGGCGTATTCGAATGGGAGCGCGTCACCGAATCGCGCCGCAGAATGCCCTTGACCGCACTGATCCAGCCGCGCCAGCTCAAGTGCGCGACGAATACGGTAATCAGGGAAATGACCACCGCCAGCAGCGCGAACAGCGTGATCACGTATTTCCGGGTCTCTTCGCTGCGGCGCTCGATGTAGCTCATGTCATGCACCAGGATGAGCTTGCCCAGATAGTTCGAGCCCTGGCTCAACGGGCTTTCGGTCACATGCACCGAAGAACCTTGCGGCAGGTTCACCAGCGACTGCCGCATTCCGCCCTTCGCCTGCGGCGCAGGGCATCCGAGCGATACCGGATAAGTGACGGTCTTGTACAGCAGTTTGCCGCCCGGATCGCAAAACGCCAGCGCAAAAAGACGCCCGTCCTGCACCGAACGGTCGAACAGCTGGGATATTTTCCTTTGCGACTTTTGCGGAACGTAATCCAGCAGCGGCTCCTGCAATGCGCTTGCCAGCATTTGCGAGCGCGAATCCAGATCCCTGACGAACCAGCGCAGCGTCATGTCATCGACCAGCGGCACGACGGCATAGGCAAACAAGGCAAGCACCAGCGCCAGCGGCAACACGAAACGCAGCGCCAGGCGGAACGATCTAAACGGCATCAGGTCTTCAGTTTTTTGATTCATCGAAACAATTGATGACAGGTCAGTGATGAGTCGGGCAAATTGGCGGAGGCGCGGCGCGCTTTCAATGCCGGATGCATCTCCGGCTTCGCCTGAATCCCGCCATGCCGTAATGGAGGATGGAGCGCATCACTGCGCGGATTTGCCGATGAAATACATTGTCGGACGCAGACAGGGCGGCGATGCCGGATTGTTTATCGGATATATCTATTTATTAAACCAATGCCGCAAATCCTCTTGATACCAGCTTGCCATTCGCACGGCTTGTTCGTTTTGAGCCTTCGCAAGTTTTTTCAAGCAAGAAATTTTCAAGCAAGAAAAAACAAGGCCGGATATGGTTCCGGCGGCGGCACAATTCCGTCGTCGTGCTTCATGCCGTCTGCGCAACGGTCTCGCCGATCGCTTCGCGCACTGCGTCGTCCACGGTTTCCAGCCACACGAACCGCAGCCGGCGTCGCGCCTCTTCCGGAATGTCGTCGAGATCTTTCCTGTTACGAGCAGGCAATAACACCACCTTGATGCCGGCCTGCAATGCGGCCAGCACTTTTTCCTTGATGCCGCCCACCGGCAATACCAAGCCGCGCAAGCTGATTTCACCGGTCATTGCCCGGTCGTTGCGCACCGGACGGTCCATCATCAGCGAGGCAAGCGCGATGAACATCGCCACGCCTGCACTGGGACCGTCCTTTGGAATCGCACCGGCCGGTACATGCACATGGACATCGCTTTTCTCAAACAGTTCCGGTTGTACATGCAGTTCGGCGTAATGTGCCTTGACCAATGTGAGCGCAGCTTGCGCGCTTTCTTTCATCACGTCGCCAAGCTGTCCTGTCAGAATCAGCTTGCCGTGTCCGGGGGTGCGGCTGGCTTCGATAAACAGGATGTCGCCGCCGACCGGCGTCCATGCAAGCCCGGTGGCCACGCCGGGCAGGCTGGTGCGCATCGCAAGTTCGCTTTCGAATCTTCCCGGCCCCAGGATTTGCTGCAAATCATTTTCATCGACCTGTATTTGGCCGATGCCCCCTTCGGCGATGCGCATCGCCGCATGGCGGCACACGCTGCCGATCTCGCGCTCCAGATTGCGCACTCCCGCTTCCCGCGTGTAGTCGCGGATGATCGCCTCCAGCACCGCGTCGCCGATGTTGCATTGTTCGGCGGTCAATCCGTTTGCATCGAGTTGCCGTTTGACCAGATAACGCCGCGCAATCTGCATTTTTTCTTCTGCGGTATAACCGGGCAAGGCAATGATTTCCATCCGGTCGCGCAATGGGCCCGGCACGGTATCGAGAATGTTGGCGGTGCCGATAAACATGACGCGCGACAGATCGAACGGCACGGCCAGATAATTGTCGCGAAACGTGGAATTCTGCTCCGGATCCAATACTTCCAGCAGCGCCGCCGCCGGGTCGCCATGGAAGCCGGAACCGAGCTTGTCCATTTCATCGAGCATCATCACGCAGTTGCGCACGCCGGCCTTGCGCAATGCCTGAATGATGTTGCCCGGCAATGCACCGATATAAGTGCGGCGATGGCCGCGGATTTCGGCTTCGTCATGCACGCCGCCCAGACTGACGCGCACGAATTTGCGGCCGGTCGCCCGCGCGATGCTCTGTCCCAGCGAAGTCTTGCCGACGCCCGGCGGACCGACAAAACACAGAATCGGGCTTTTACCGTGCGGATTCAGTTTGAGCACCGCCAGATATTCCAGGATGCGCCGCTTGATTTTCTGCAGGCCGAAATGATCTTCATCGAGAATCCTGCGCGCTTCGGCAATGTCGATGCGGTCTTCGGCCGGCTCTGCCCACGGCAATTCGGCCAGCCATTCAAGGTAGGTGCGCAGTATCGCGTATTCGGCTGCCGCCTCGGGCATGCGCTCGAGCCGCTTCAATTCCTTGCGCGCCTGCGCCGCCACCTCTTCCGGCATGCCGGCTGCTGCGATGGCTTCGGCCAGCTGCTCCAGCTCGACGGGATCGCCTTCGATTTCGCCCAATTCCTTCCGGATCGTTTTCAATTGCTCGCGCAGCATGAATTCGCGCTGCTGGCTGTCCATCCGCATGGTCGTCTGCTGGTCGATTTCGCGCGACAGCCGCAGCACTTCGATTCGCTTGGCCAACAGATTCAACACCTTGTCGATGCGTTGCTGCAAGTCGAGCGTTTCCAGAATGTCCTGCTTCTCCTGCGGCGTCATGTCCATCAGGCCCGCGATGAAGTCCGTCAGCGCCGATGCCGATGTGAAATTCTGCGTGGCGGTAACAAGTTCGGCTGGCGCTTGCGGCAGCAGTCCGAGAATTTCCGTCGCCCGCTGCTTGAGCTGCAGCAGGCGTGCCTGGATGTCGGCGCGCTGCTCATCCGGCTCCGGCAACAGCTCCACACGCGCCAGATAAAAAGGGGAAGTCTGCATGAATTCGGCAATGCGAAACCGCTGTTGCCCCTGGCACACGATATAGTGCGCCGCGTCCGGTGCGGTGACGTAACGCATGATGTTGGCAACCGTGCCGATGCGGTACATTTGTTCCGGCGACGGAATGTCCGCGTCGTCATCGCGCTGCAGGATGATGCCCACTTGCCGCTCGGTGCGGACTGCTTCCTGCGCGGCGGCGACCGAACGCTCGCGTCCGATACCGATCGGCGCCACCAATCCGGGGAACAGGACGAGATTGCGTACCGGCACGATAATCAATGCGTCCGGCGGCAAGTCGCTCGTCCGGCCGGCGGGATCTGCTTCCGCCGATGTGCTGCTGCGGCCGGGCTGCGGGCCGGCGGCCGGTTGCTGTTTTTGTTCGAGGTTCATGACGGCAGCATGTCCGGATCACAGTTTGTTCAAGGTCAGGACAAGACAGCCGTCCTGCAGCGTGCGCGGCCCGACTTCGAATTGTCCCGAAGGTAATTCAATCTGCCGTTCGAAGCGGCCGTAAGGAATTTCAAGCTGGCGGATTTTTGCGTTCCTGCATATCGCCGGTATCATGCGCCGACCGCGAATGATCAAGGCGTCGTTGTCGATCACGATCGCAAGCTGGTCGGAAGTGACGCCGGGTAACGCGATGAACAGCGTCAGTCCGTGTTCAGTCTCGAAAATATCGACCGGCGGCTCCCAGCCCTGCACGTCGCCCGGCTGGAAGAATTGCCGGTGCAGCCGATCGGCCCGCTCCAGCATTTCCAGCGCTTCGCCCCACATCCATGTCGACGGGTTTCGCAATTTCATATCGGTCTTGCCGCTCCGGTTGACGATGCCGGCAATCGACGGGTCCAATATAATTGGACAGGACGCGGCGCAGGGTGTTCGGCTTGAACTATGACGCCGATCAATCCGCAACTTCGCCGGCGCGGCGAAGAAAATCATGACGGCCCGGATATCGAATCTTCCTGATGCAGTAAAGAAATTCTGCCGCAGGAAGAACTTTCCCTTGGCGCTTCACTCATTTTCATATGACATCCGCAAAGGCGGTTAAACGATCATCACTTTTTGATTTCAGGAGAAACATCATGGCGCAATCCCCTAACCAACAATCCCTGGACGGCATGAATATCGCGATTCTGGTCACCGATGACTTCGAGCAAGTCGAACTGACAGGCCCGAAAACCGCGCTGGAAGGCGCCGGCGCAACCACTAAAATCATTTCAGCCAAGCGCGGCAAGGTGCAGGGTTTCAATCACGATGTCAAAGCCGACCAGTTCGACGTCGATCTGACCTTCAGCGAAGCCGATTCACAGGACTTCGATGCGGTGCTGTTGCCCGGCGGCGTAATCAATGCGGATCAGATCAGAATCATTCCCGAAGCGCAGCACATCGTGCACGGAATGCAGCAAGACGGCAAACCGATTGCAGTGATTTGCCATGGAGCATGGCTGCTGGTATCGGCCGGACTGGTCAAAGGCCGCACGCTGACCAGCTGGCCGACGCTGCAGGACGACATCCGCAATGCCGGCGGCAACTGGGTCGATCAGGAAGTGGTGGTCGACGGCAACTGGATCAGCAGCCGCAAGCCGTCCGATATCCCGGCATTCAACGAAAAGGTCATCGAGACATTGTCGCAGCGCTTCAATGCAAGCCTGCACGGCACGCGTGACCAGCAGACGGGAATCGGCCTGAGCGGTTGATGCCGGAGGCGTAATGCCTGCCGCCCGGTTGAAGGAAATTTCTTCATCTGAGCAGTCCCAGCAGTCTATTAAATTAAATAAAAGCAATCCGTTCGTCCTGAGTAGCCCGCAGGGCGTATCGAAGGATACGTTGTGCCTGGAAATCCTTCGATACGCTCCTTCGATACGCCGCTCCGCGGCTACTCAGGACGAACGGACCTAGTAGCTGGCCTTGGGCCACTCAGAACGAACGGTTACTATGAACGGGTACTATTTTCATTCCCGGTTCAGTCGCTACTTCGATATAGTCAGAACGTACCGAAGGAAGCAAGCCGCTGGCGCGTCCTGCTACCGGCCGCTTTTTCCAGCCGCATCGTCAGCCGGATTGCCGGTTGCCTTGTTGCGCGTTGCGTCGTGCGGCTTGACCGCTTCTTCCACGCCGCGCTGTTCCCTGAGATCGGTATCCACCTGTCCCTGCGTAATGTCGCGATACGCCTGCTTCATATCGTCGCGCGGCGCGCTCGACTGGCTGTCTTCCGATTCGTCGCGCTCGTGCGGCATCCGCGGCATCGCATCTTTCCTGACCGGCTTTTTGGTACTTACCTGAAACGGCTTGCCATCTGTCTTCATCCTGGTCGCTCCTCGCATTCGGTTCTGCCCGGCGGCAATCGTCTCTATCGAGCAATGCCTGTGTCATGGTTGGAGTGCCGGAATGCACAGAGATTCCCGGATCGGCCAAACGATTTCCGGCAAGAATTGCATTGACGCCGTACCGGCTACGCAATGCGCAGCCGGATTACAGCGATAACCGCTTCCTGGCCGCGTCATATTCGGATGCCAGCTGCCGCACGACTTCGGCGACGGTCGTCACCTTGTCCATCAGACCGACGCCCTGCCCTGCGCCCCAGATGTCGCGCCATGCCTTGGCTTTGCCGCCGCCGGTGCCGAAATTCATTTTCGTCTTGTCGGCTTCCGGCAGATTATCGGGATCGAGTCCGGCATTGACGATCGATTTTTTCAGATAGTTGCCATGCACGCCGGTAAACAGGTTGGTATAGACGATATCGGCGGCGGAGGATTCGACAATTGCTTTCCGATAAGCGTCGTCGACGTTCGATTCCGTGGTCGCCAGCCAGCGCGAACCGATGTAGGCGAAATCGGCGCCCATCGCTTGCGCCGCAAGCACCGCATCGCCGGTCGCGATCGAACCGGACAACGCGATCGGCCCGCTGAAAAATTGGCGCACTTCGCCGACCAGTGCAAACGGCGACAGCGCACCGGCATGGCCGCCGGCGCCGGCCGCGACCAGGATCAAGCCGTCGACCCCCGCTTCCAGCGCCTTCTTCGCGTGGCGGATCGAAATCACATCGTGCAGCACGATGCCGCCATAGCCGTGAATCGCATCCATCATTTCCTTCGGCGGCGCGCGCAACGACGAGATGATGATCGGTATCCGGTGCTTCACGCATACCTCGACATCGTGCGCCAGCCGATCGTTGGACTGATGCACGATCTGGTTGACCGCGATCGGACCGATCCTGGCGCCCGGATCGGCTTGCCTGAAAGCGGCCAGTTCCGCCTGGATATCGGTCAGCCAGGTATCGAGCAATTCGGCCGGACGTGCATTCAGCGCCGGGAAGGAGCCGACGATGCCGGCTTTGCATTGCGCGATCACCAGAGCCGGACCGCTGGCGATGAAGAGCGGCGAACCGATCACGGGCAGCGCGAGATCGCGGAGAGCGGCAGGCAGACGGCTGGTTGTCATGGGAAATCCTTTGATTGGAGAGCGGCATTCACGCTGCAAGCAAGCTCTTGATCGAACGGCATCAACAACAACGCGATTGCGCTTTTCCGCAGCCTGTTTCTGATGTTATCAGAAGAAATAATGTTTTTTACCATACGGGCGATTGATAACACCGGCTAAACCAGAATCAATAGTGGATTTCTGCCAGGCGCAAGAATATCTGCGCGGCATACTGCACCAAGGATATCAAGCTGTCTCCGACCGGGGCCGGAGAGTTGCTGGCGCCTTGCGCGCCCATGGTCGTCAAATCGCGCAACGATCCCCCATTCGTCAAATCGGTGCAGAATCTGTATGATCGTCTGCTCGAAGCAAAACAGCTGCAGGAGCCCGTCAAAGCCACGGACTTCTGGGTGAAACTGTAGAACTGTATAGCACCAGAGAGTGCGGGGACAAAAAATGAAAGATCTTATCCAGGCGATGCCTGCCCCGGATGTGGCGGCGGAGGGGACACCGAAGGGGTCCGTCTGGCCGGCGCGCTGGAAACGGCTGGGCGGGACGCTGCTGCCGTTTGCCGTATTGGTCGTGTTCTGGCAAATCATGGCGGCCACGCAACCCGCCTATGTGTTCCCGTCGCTTCAGACCATCTTCCGCACCCTCGGTTTGCTGGCCAATGACGGCGTGCTGCTGAAAGCGACGCTGGCGACCGTCCAATCGGTCGCCATCGGCGCCGTTCTGTCGCTCGTCGTCGGCACTCTGGTCGGCTTCGCGCTGGCGCGGTTTGAAGTATTCACCAGCCCGCTGGTAAACTTCGTGCAGACCGTTCCCTATGTGGTCTGGGCGCTGATGTCGCTTATCTGGTTCGGCCTGACGCAGTTCTCCGTGGTGTTCACCATTTTTGTCGCGGGCTTTCCGATCGTGTCCTTCAATGTCGCAGCCGGCTTGAAGAACGTCGACGGACACCTGATCGGGATGGCGCAATCGATGCGGGCCAACCGTTACATGGTTCTGCGGCATATCGTGTTCCCCAGCCTGACGCCTTATCTGGTCAGCGCAAGCCGCACCATGCTCGGCATGTGCTGGAAAATCAGTGTGCTGGCCGAACTGTTCGCCGGCGGCGGCGGGGGCGGCGGCGTCGGTTACAACCTGTTTGTCGGCTGGGAATTCAGCCGGCCCAACGAGGTCTTTGCGTGGACCGTCTGGCTGGTGTTCCTGATGATGCTGTCCGACTGGCTGGTGATCGGACCGTTGGAAGCATTCGCCACCCGCTGGAAAAAATCCTGACAAGGACATTGCAATGAGCAACATCCAGGTAACGCGCCTCACGAAGGTTTTCGACACCGCGACCGGCCCGCTGAAGGTGGTCGACGACGTCAGCTTCAACGTCGATCAAGGCGAATTCGTCTGCCTGCTCGGACCTTCCGGATCGGGAAAATCGGTCACGCTGAACTGCATCGCAGGTCTGCTCGACATGACCGGCGGCGACATCAAGGTCGACGGCGTTTCCGTGAAGGAGCGCAAGCCGAATTACGGCTATGTGTTCCAGCAGCCGCGCCTGCTGCCGTGGCGCACGGTCGAGGAAAACCTGCAGTTCGCGCTGCGCGCCGAGAGCGGCCGGGCGGCGCCCGATGAAGCCGGGCGCATCCGGCGGGTGCTGGAACTGGTCAACCTGGCCGGCTATGAAAAATTCTATCTGCATCAGATTTCGGGCGGCATGCAGCATCGTGTAGGCATTGCGCGCGCCTATGTGCGCAATCCCGATTTGCTGCTGATGGACGAGCCGTTCGGCGCCCTCGACGAAATGACGGCCCGGCATTTGCGCTCGGAACTTTCCGCAACCTGGCTGCGCGACAAGCGTACGGTGGTGTTCGTCACCCACGATATCGTGGAAGCCTGCTATCTCGCCGACCGCATCGTCATCTACACGCCGAAGCCGACGCGGATTGCGTCCGTCATCGAGATCGATTTGCCGCGGCCGCGCGTCTACGGCAGCAGCGAGCTGCATGAAATAGAATCCCGGGTGCTATCGGTATTCGAGCGCTCGATGAGCGAATTCGCGGTGGCGGAATGAACGAACGCTTTAGCGGAGGTGCTGAACAACATGGCAACGGAACCGGTCAACTGATGGACGTTCGGTCTGAGTGGCCCTAGGCCAGCTACTTGCTCAACACATCGAAGGATCTCCAGGCACAACCAATCCTTCGATACGCTGCGCTACTCAGGACGAACGGCTTGGACTGGTAGTTGACCTTAGACCACCTACTAGGTCCGTTCGTCCTGAGTAGCCGCGGAGCGGCGTATCGAAGGGGCGTTTCGAAGGAAGCATACCGAAGGACAAACTGGTTGTTTTTAAATGAATCTATTTTTACAGGAAACATTCAACGTGGAATTCCCAATCTCACTCGCAACAGAAGTTGAACGCAATGTGCTTGCCGCGCTGGCCGAGGATATCGGCGGCGGCGATCTTACCGCGCTACTTACGCCGGCCGGAAAGCCGTCACGCGCAACGGTCACGAGCCGCGAGGATGGCGTGCTGTGCGGTTCGGCGTGGTTCGATGCCTGCTTCCTGCGCATGGACCCCGGCAGCCGCATTCGCTGGAACAAGCGCGATGGAGAGACGTTCGCCGCGGGTCAGATATTGTGCGAGATCGAAGCCGATACCCGCGCGATGCTGACCGCGGAACGTTCCGCACTGAATTTTCTTCAACTGCTTTCGGGAACGGCCACCGCCACCGGCCGTTATGTACAGGCCGTCGCGGGCACCCGGGCCCGCATCGTCGATACCCGTAAAACCCTGCCCGGCCTGCGCCTGGCGCAGAAATACGCAGTGCGGTGCGGCGGCGGCAGCAATCATCGGGTCGGACTGTACGACGGCATCCTGATCAAGGAAAATCACATCATGGCCGCCGGCAGCATTGCGGGCGCACTGGAGCGCGCAATGCTGCTGGCGCGGGGCGACGTGTTCATTCAGATCGAAGTGGAAAACCTGGAACAACTGGGCGAAGCATTGAACGCAGGCGCCACGATGATTTTGCTCGACAACATGAATCTCGAACAAATGCGGGAAGCCGTGGAGATCAGTGCCGGCCGGGCTGAAATCGAAGCGTCGGGCGGCATCCGGCTCGATACCGTCCGCGCGATTGCCGAAACCGGCGTCGACCGCATTTCAGTCGGCTCGCTGACCAAGGATAATCGCGCGATCGATCTTTCGATGCGGCATTCCGCGGCGTGATGGCGGCAAGCCGCGGTTGCGGACGGCTAATCAGCGCTGACTGCGCGACACCGGCCCGTCAGCCGGTGTCCGGATCGAAGCGCTCCATAGAATATGAAAAGACAAAAATCCTCAGCCTTGAAAACCGATACCCAGGTCGTGCTCCAGCATTGGCAAGAGGCCGGTTTCAACAATCGTCCTGCACATTGATCAGGGATGCGACGCGGACGCCGGCCCGCGCGATGCAGGTTTCGCTGACAACACATGAAGTGCATTTGCCCGGCATTGCCGCAGCCGGCCGGCGAAGGCAGGGAGATCGCGCTTCAGAATCAGGCAGACTGCGTGTGGAAGCGCCGCCGTATCCGTATATGATATAAATCATTAACATCCAGCGGATTAACGGATCGAGCATCGATAACATTATCTAAAACAAGGAGACACGATGAAAACGACACACTCAACCCGCAACAATGAAATCCGGCCGGAACCGGAATGCAATGCGGCATTCGCTTCCAGGGGCAAGGTTCGCCGGATGCTGGGCGGACTTTTTCCGGTTCTGCTCGCCTTCGGACTGGTGTCGGCAAGCGATGCGGAGAACGTCAAGATCCGGGTCGGCATCACCGCCTCCACTTCGCTGCCGCCGGTGGCGCTGTATTACGGCATCAAGACGGGCGCCTTTAAAAAGGAAGGCCTCGATGTCGAGGTGAAGTCGTTCATCCAGTCGAGCCAGAAAAACGACACGATGAAGGCGGGCGGTCTCGACGTCGATCTCGACATGAGCGCGATCACCGCTGCGCAGCTTTACAGCAACGGCGTGCCGATCGTGGTGGTGCGCGCGATCAGCCCTGCAGATATCTGGGCGGTCGTCGCGAAAAAGGATTCCACTCTGAGCAAGCCGCAGGATTTCAAAGGCAAGAAATTCGGCGTGGCGGCTCTTTCGGGCACCAATTTCGGCATTACCTATTTCGCATTCAAAACGGCCAATGTGGACTTGATGCGCGATGTGAAAGTCTCGGCCTTGCCGCCGGCGGCATTGATCACCGCATTGGACAAGGGCGATCTGGACGGTGCGACGCTGTACGAACCGTTCGTTACGCAGGCGCTGAATACCGGCCGCATCAAGGTCCTGTTCCGTCCGGGCGACACCTATGAAAAATTCTACAAGGAGCCGTTCGTTGCGCTGGTCAGCGTGGCACGGAAGGATTTTTACAATCAGAACAAGGCGGCGGTCGCGAAATTCGTCAGCGTGATGGAGAAATCCCTTGCGAGCCTGGATGCGAATCTGGATGTCGCTGCGGAAGCCGTGGTGTCCGGCATGCCGGAGCTGAAGTCCACGCCCGCCGAGATCAAGGAAATCATGAGGCCTTATGTCAAAGGCTATATCAAGGAAGGCAACGACCCGGCATTCGTGCAAAAAATCCAGACCTACTACGACCGGCTCTATGAAGTGAAGCAACTGCAGGCCCCGGTGAAGGCGGCGGATTTCTGGGTCAAGCCATGATGAGGCCCGTGTCGAAGTAGACAGATCGCGGGTTGGGGCGGGCGGACGTCAACCGTTCGCCGGCGATGCCGGCTTCGCCGCGCCCTGCCCGATCTGCGGAGTCATCGGCCGGGGCGTTCGCATCGGCTTGATGCGAACCGTACCGGTCAGGTGTTGCTTGCGACGCCGCGCCGGAGCACCACCGGCGTTCCTCCGAGACGCTGCTTGACCATCCATTGGGCCAGCGACGCATCCATGTAGTCGGCATGGCCGGGAAACCAGCGCACGAGTTCCTGCGCCAGTCTGCGCCCGGCTTCCACCGCGCCGCCCGCCGCGAGATGCGCTTGCACTTCGCGAACCGACTTCAAGACCTCATTGTGCTCGTCGACATGGCAATCCATCGCGGGGAAATTCGTCGCGGCCATCCAGTCGCGCTCCTGCCCGAAATGCGATTCGGCATGCGCCAGGAAAGCATCGAGATGTTTGGCGAAATCGCCATCCGAAGCGGCGAGCATCGCCGCAACGATCTCGACGAATTCGCGATGCGTATTGTCCATCGGGCCGTAACCGAGCAGCAAGGCGTCGGTCCAGGCAAATTCTGCTGTTGATGACATGGGGTGTTATGGTGAAATGGGATCCCCGAATCGTACCGCAAGACAGGATTCGAAACCGCATTTTTTTGCGCCGCGATGCCGGCCCTTGTCAAACACGCATTGAAATTTCCAGTCCGGCAATCGATCTGCAAAATGGCTGCTGCCCGCAAACATGAAGGCGTGCCTGCCCCGCCGTTGCGTTACGCCGGCGGCTCTTGCAGTTCGAGACAGGATGCCGCCTGCCAGCCGTACAGCCATTCCAGCGCATCGTAAAACCGTTCAGGGCTGCGGCCGCGCCACAGCGAATTGCGAACGTGGCGCTCGACTCCTTTTGCATGGTAGATGCGCCCCATCTCGCGCGCCGAAAGCACCACTCGCGCGGTGCGCGTGACGCGGGATTTTTCATACAGCTGAAATGCCGCATCCAGATCGAAATCGCAATGCCTGACCGCCTCGCCCAGAGTCACCGCATCCTCGATCGCCATGCATGCGCCCTGCGCCAGATATTGCAGCATCGGATGGGCCGCATCGCCCAGCAGCGTGATGCGGCCGCGGCTCCACTTTTCGACCGGATCGCGGTCGGCCGTGCTCCAGCGCTTCCATGAGGTCGGCCGGTCGAGCAGGCGCTTCGGACGCTCGCAGATTTCGGTGAAATAGGACATGACCTCGTCTTTGCTGCCTTCGCGCACGCCCCAGGTTTCCTTTTCCCGGCTGTGAAAGGTGACCACGACATTGAACTGCCTTGCGCCGCGCAGCGGGTAGTGAACCAGATGGCAGTTCGGACCGGCCCAGACGGCGGGCGCATTCCAGCGCAAATCCTCCGGCATGTCGTCGGCCGGCACCACCGCGCGATAGACCACGTGTCCCGATACTCTCGGCTCGTCGCCGATCAGCTTTTCGCGGATCACCGATTTGACGCCGTCGCAACCGATGACGGCGTCCGCCGTATAGCGCCGGCCTTCGGTATCGATCACGCCGGCCCGGCCGCCGTCGTCGATCAGGTCCGCGACGCGGACCGAGGTCCGGAATTCGATCAGCGGCGATTGCCTGACCGCTTCGAGAATCGACAGGTGGATATCGGCGCGATGAATGACCGCATACGGATTGCCGAATCGCTCGCGGAATTTTTCATCCACCGGAAAGGTGCCGATTTCCTTGCCGTCCACCGCATCCATCAGCACCAGTCGCTCGGTAAATACGGCGCGGCGGCGCGCATTCTCGCCCACGCCCAGCGCATCGAGCGCTGCGAACGCATTCGGCGCCAGCTGGATACCTGCGCCGATTTCTCCGATTTCGGCGCTCTGTTCCAGCAGCGTGATCCTGATTCCCGATCTCGACAGTGCGAGCGCGGCCGCCATGCCGCCGATGCCGCCGCCGACAATGATGACCGACAGTGCGTTCTTATCCTGCGTTGCCATCGATGTTCCTTCGGTGTGTTCCCGTTCCCGTCGAATCAACCGGAATATTTCCATTGCGCGCGATATACAGCTTGATGCCGTTATTGATCTGGCTGCCGTAATCCGCAAACGATCAGGATCAGGCCGATCCTGATCGTTTGCTGCGCCTGCGCCGACAATGGGATCAGTGCGAACGCCGCGATTGCCTGCAGCGATTTGAGAAACGTTTTCATTGTGTTCCGTCTCCTTTTATTTATTATTCATTCTGCGATGCCATGGTTCTTTGCCCGGCGCCGGTATGCAATCCGCTTGCGCAACTAGGCCGGTTCGGGATGATGCTCGGGACTTGCCGTTTCGAATGCATCGACGGCCATGCAGGCATCGAAGATGCGCATCACGGTGGGAACGTGCGTCAGGTTGCAGTCGAACCGCTTTGCATTGAAAATCTGCGGTACCAGGCAGCAGTCGGCAAGCGTCGGCGCATCGCCGTGGCAGAACCGCCCGGTAGCCTGATCGGCGGACAGCTGCTCCTCCATTTGCGCGAGGCCCTGTTCGACCCAGTGCCGGTACCAGGCTTTCTTCTGGTCGTCATCGACGTTCAGCGTCTTGGTCAGGTAGCCGAGCACCCGGAGGTTGTTCAGCGGATGGATTTCACAGGCGATCGACAGCGCCAGCGCGCGCACGCGCGCCCGATCGGCCGGCGCCGCAGGCAACAGCGCCGGAGCGGGATGCGTTTCTTCCAGGTACTCGATGATCGCCAGCGACTGATACAGCATGTGTCCCGCATCTTCCAGCACAGGGACCAGCGCTTGCGGATTCACGCTTCGGAAGGCGGCGGAATGCTGCTCGCCGCCGCCCCTGGTCAAGTGAATCGGCACCGATTCGCAAGACAAGCCCTTCAGGTTAAGCGCGATGCGTACGCGGAAGGATGCCGAACTGCGCGAAAACGTATACAGCTTCATGAGGTCGCTCTTCTGTAAAAGGCCGATGCGGATTTTCGGGGAATGCCGTTCAGACGAGCTTGACGCGCAAGGTCTCGAGTCCGTCGATGCGCCCGGTCAGCGTTTGTCCCGGCTTCACCGCGCCGACGCCTTCCGGCGTTCCGGTGAAAATCAGGTCGCCCGGCCGCAATGCGAACAAGGTCGACAGATTCGCGATGGTTTCCGCAACCGACCAGATCAAGTGGGTCAGGTCGCTGGTTTGCCTGACTGCGCCGTCGACTTCCAGCGTGATCGAACCGCGGCTCAGGTTGCCGGTCATGCTCGCCGGAGAGATCGGTCCGACCGGCGCCGAATAGTCGAACGCCTTGCCGATTTCCCAGGGCCGGCCCTGCTCGCGCATGCGGATCTGCAGGTCGCGGCGCGTCATGTCGAGACCGACGCCGTAACCGAAGACGTGGGCCGGCGCGTCTTCAACCGGGATGTTGCTGCCGCCTTTGCCGATGGCGACCACAAGTTCGATTTCGTGATGATAATTTTCGGTCAATGATGGAAACGGCAGCGCGACCGTCGCGCCTGCGGAAACCGGGACGACCGATGCATCGTCATTCGGCTTGCAAAAGAAAAACGGCGGCTCGCGGTCGGGATCGAATCCCATCTCGCGCGCATGCGCTGCGTAATTGCGGCCCACGCAATAGATCCGGCGCACCGGGAACTGCGCGGACGAACCGACGATCGGCAGGCCGACGATGGAATGAGGAGGAAATGCGAAATTGGTTGTCATGGCAGATTGGATTCGGAAGATTAAAAGGTGGATCGGTTTCGATGCATCGGTTTGTTTTCAATCGAGAAATTCTTCGCGCAGAATGCCGAGCGCTTCATGCACCGGCCGGTCGGAATAACTGAACATGACCACATCCTGATGCGCTTCGAACGACAACGGCGCCCAGGACGGCACGACGAAGATATCCTGCGGGCCGAAGCTGAAGCGCTCGTTGCCGACATGAGCAATGCCGGCTCCTTCCGTTACACAGTATACGGTGCCGTCGGTGCTGCGGGAGCGCTTGCCGGCAAATCCCTTCGGCAGGAATTGCATGAACGTCGCCAGCGTCGGAATCGCCCATCCTCCGGTAGCCGGATTGATGTATTTCAGTTTGACGCCTTCCCACGCATCGATATCCTGCTCGCGCGCCAGCGTATGCAATGCCTCGCGCGTGCGGCTGTACGGATAGCTGAAGATCGGCGAGGCGAGTCCCTTTCTGTCGTGCCGCACAGGCGCCATGTTGGCGCCGAAGCGCGCATGGCTGCTGCCTTCGGGACGCGATACCGGCTGCGACTTTCCGACCGCGTCGTTTTCGGCGAATCCGGCATCGAAGAAACGCACCATCGGAATATCCAGCCCGTCGAGCCAGACGACCGGTTCGCTGACGCCGTCGATTCCCTCGTTGCCATGGTCATGCCATGTCCACGACGGCGTAATGATGAAGTCGCCCGGATGCATGGTGGTCCGCTCGCCGGCGACCGTCGTGTAAGCGCCCTTGCCGTCGATGACGAAGCGCAGCGCCGATTGCACATGCCGATGCGACGGCGCAACTTCGCCCGGAAGAATAAGCTGCAATCCCGCATACAGCGACTGCGTAATGGCGGAGCGGCCGGGCAGCGCGGGATTCTCCAGGATGAGCACGCGGCGCACCGCCTCTTCCGCGGTAATGAGCTTGCCCGCCGCCATCAGATATGGACGGATGTCGCGATAACGCCAGAACGCGGGGACGCAAGGCGTCATCGGCTGCGGCGGCACCAGTGCATGCAGCACTTCCCACAGCGGCGTCAAATGCTGCGGACGAATATCGTCGTAAAGCTTTTGCCGTTCCTGACCATATTGTTGCTGCATTACATTTCCTTGATCCAGGCAAGTACGCCAGAATAAATAACGAAATTCAATTCAGGCCGGCCGTTCATCCCGGGCAGCGAAGGAGGCCTCCAAGCGTAACCGTCCCTATCCTGTCAAATTAAACATATTACGTATACAGATAAAATAGAATACTTTACATTGCGTTTCGCAATAATGCGGAGGTGCGGCATGACTAGGTTCGATTTGCAGTTATTGATGATCTTCGACGAAATCTACAAGACCGGCAGCGTCACGCGCGCGGCGGAAAACCTGGGCCTTGCGCAGCCGACCGTGAGCATCGGCCTGAACAAGCTGCGCAAGCATTTCGGCGACATCCTGTTCAGCCGGACGACCGGAGGGATGGAGCCGACCCCGCATGCGCAAAACGTCATCGACGACGTCCGGGCCGCGACCGCCGCCCTGCATAGTGCGCTCCGTCATCGGGTGGTGTTCGATCCGAAGGAAGGCGAACGGGAATTCAAGGTATGCATGACCGACATCAGCGAAATCGTCCTGCTGCCGAAGCTGCTGAATTACCTGAAGCGGCACGCGCCGACCATCCGTATCGACGTCATCAAGATTTCGACCGACACGCCGAATCATCTGCAGGATGGCGAAGTCGATCTGGCCGTCGGCTTCATGCCGCATCTGGAAGCCGGTTTCTATCAGCAAAAACTGTTCGACCAGAACTTCGTGTGCCTGGCCGCCGTCGATCATCCGCGCATCGGCGCGACCTTGACGCGCAAGGCATTTCTGCAGGAAGGCCATGTACTGGTGAAAAGTTCCGGAACCGGCCACTCGATCGTCGACAAGATCATGGCCAACGAAGGCATCGACCGGAAAATCGTTGTCCGCGTGCCCAGCTTTCTAGGCGTCGCGCGCATCGTCGCGCAAACGGATTTCCTGGTCACGGTGCCCGAGCGCTTCGGCACGGCAATGGCGAACCAGGAAAAGATCAGGATCCTGGCGTCGCCGATCAGGCTTCCCAATTTTTCAGTCAAGCAGCACTGGCATGAACGGTTCCATGCGGACCCGGCAAACAAATGGCTGCGCCGGATCATCGCGCAATTGTTCAAGGCCTGATTTTCAAAACCTTAAAAGACCAGGCAATACAGCACCGAAAGAAGAGTGCCGAGATTCAGGTACGCCGTGGCGGCCATGCCCGGCGCGCGGTATAGAGGGTTTATCCGGAACCCGATCCAGAACACGATGCGGGCGAGAATGAACGCGATCGTGAGCGCGAGTATGAATTTTACGGACTCCGCATCCAGAAGCGTCGACAGCGCCATGGTCCCGACGAAAAAAATCACGTTTTGCTGCAGCGTGTTGTCGACGAACCAGCTGTCGATTTCGATTGCGCGGTTTTCGGCATGCCGCAGCGGATCGATCGCATCCGTCATGAACCGGCCGTTTGCCACCGCGGCGGTCCCGGCAAAAAGCGGAAGTATCGCAAGCACATTCATCCACAGCGTGAAAATAATACGCGCAATGACATACTCCATTCCCGCAGGCGCCGGCAGCAGCTGAAACAGCAATACGACCAGCGCAATCATGCCGATGACCCCGCCCGCCGCGCCGATTGCGACTGTTTTCTGGTCCTTGTTCATGTGCGGGGCCGGTGATGTCTCCGTCGAAAAGCTCGCTGCCTGCTCATATGCCGCAAGCTGTCTGTGATATTAGGCAAACACAAGTCGAACATCTTGATCCTTCGCAAGCCGGATATGGGGTTGTCCGATGCGCAGGCAACAGGCCGATAAGCCGCTGCCCGGGAATCCGGACGCTTGCATTAATGGAACTTTGATCTAGCGCAATCCACTCATTGCATCCAGGTGATCTGCAAGGAAGGCAATGTCCGATGAATGACGCAAACAATAGCGAAAAGGAGCACAACCTTGTTTTGGCTGCGTCACTGGCGCAGCTGGCGGAGGATCCCGATTTCATCGATTTACGCCGGATTGCCGGCATTGAGATCGACCTGCGCTACGCATCGACGAATAATTTCATGCGCAGGAATTTGTATGGAGTCTTCAATCGGGCTTTTCTGCGCAAGTCGGCGGCGAACCAGCTGTGCAAGGCGCGCGAGGCGCTCGGCATCGCCCATGACGGTTACAAATTCTCCATCCTGGATGCGACGCGGCCGCGCTCCGTGCAGCACAGGCTGTGGGCATATGTGGCAGGAACGCCGCATGAACGTTATGTCGCCAAGCCGGTGCCGGGTTCCATCCACAATTTCGGGTTTGCCGTCGATCTCACGATTCTCGATGAGGAAGGCGCAGAGCTCAACATGGGAACGGACTACGATACGTTCGACGATTTGTCGCAACCGGTTTTGGAACGCTACCATCGGCGAAACGGCAATCTGTCCGATGCTCATCTGAAAAACCGCATGTTGCTGCGGAATGCGATGGAATCCGCGGGATTCTTTCAACACCCGCTCGAATGGTGGCATTTCGACGCGCTTGAGCAGGAGATCGCCCGGACGTATTCGATCATCGAGTAATACCAACCGTCACCCACCATGCAATCTTCCTGAATCGATCCATTGCCATCGAGCCGATGACTATCGAGAACGTCTGACACAATGAGGCGGCCCGGCGCAACGCGACGAATCCGTCATTCCGGAAAGTTCCGGATTCCGCCGATGGAACTTCCCTCATGCCCCTGCCACTCAGTCTGCATGGATTTTCCTGCAACCGGCAATCGCATCAACAGGTCATGAACAGAACTTTCTTCAGCTATCGCGATATCGAAAACATGCTGGAGCGTTTCGTTGCGCCGTTGCGCGAACGGCAATGCGAGGTGGTGGTTGCGATTTTGCGCGGCGGTTTATTCCCGGCGCATTTCCTCGCCAACGAACTTGGATTGCCGATGCGCTTCATCCAGCTCGACCGGGACAGCGGCACGCCGACGATGCTGGGCGACGTTTCCGGACAGCGCGTGCTGCTGGTGGACGATAGCTGTTGCACCGGGCGCACCATGGCGCCCTGCAAGGTGTGGCTCGAAGCGCGCGGATGCGAAGTGATTACCTGCGCCATCTTCGCCGTGCGTCCGGTGCGGGTCGATTTTGCGGTGGAGGCCGAGCCGTCGCCCGCACAGGAGTGGGTGGTGCCGTGGGAGCGCCGCGTCTTCACGCCCGGTGCACGCGCGCTTGGCGGCGACGGCAAATATCTGCCGATGAACGATGCGCACTTGTCTTTTTATGCATGGGACCTCGATGGGATCTTCGTGCCCGACCTTGCCCGCGAAGAGTATGAGGCCGACCTTCAAGACGCGCTCGCTCGCCGCGATGACCTGCCGCCGCTCGACCGCATCCCGGCAATCGATTTCAGGAATGCCGCAATTGTCAGTGCCCGCCCGATCGTGGATGCGAGCCGGACGCGCCGCTGGTGGGCACGGCATTTTCCGCTGCTTCCGATGTACTTCCGGGATGACCGGCAATACGGCAATTCACCGGAAGAAGTAGCCCGATACAAGACGGAAGCCGCGCTGGCCTTGGGCGCCACGCATTTTGTGGAAAGCGATCTTCATATCGCCACGTTGATCGCGGTACGCGCGCCAATGCTTCGGGTGCAATGGTTCGACCGAAAAACGCACACCGCGATCGCCATCTCCGCATGGGAAATGCGGCACGCCGGCACGCCTGCGGCGCATGTGCGGCAGGGGGTCCTGAGCGGATAGGCGACAGGAGCAAGACGAACGGCGGTTCATGGACCGCTGTCCGGTCACTCGAGAAAGCCGCGCATGGTTTGACGATAAACAGTGCGGGCGGATTTATATGTTCTGCTGTCGCGGCTGACGAATCTGGAAAAGAGGATTTTGGATTTATCCAGGAAAAGGTCGAAGAGAAAATCCCTGCCGCATCGACGGCGATATTCCCTGACGTAAGCCCTGATGGCTTGTTCGCTTTCCGCCAGACCGTTGTCGCCGTATTTTGCAACGTTGAAGTTGAAATTGCCGACGCCCTCGTACAGGCTTGTCAGGTTGTGGAGCGTGGTCTTCATGAAATTTCCGATCAACAAATCGTCGAAAATCCGGTAATCGATCGCCGTCATCAAACTGCCGCGCGGAACTTCGAACGTTATGCCTCTGTCTTTTTTCCCGCTCAGCGCAACGATATTGTCGATTCCGCCAACGCGGAAATTGATGAATCTGAAATAATTCCGGATCCGCTCTTTCCTCCAGAAATAATCCTTTATCTTGAGCAAATCCTCTTTATCGAGAATGTCCGACCAGTCATCGCCGAAGACGGACGGCTCCACCGGATCGGCGATGACCTGCTCGATCTCCGGGGTAACCACCTCGAGATTTCTGCAATCGATCGTGCTGAACGGTTCGACATATTCGATCTGATCCGACAACCCGACCTTGTATGCGGTATTGGGCGTTACGTATTTCTGCGCCCACATTGAATCTTTTCTCTGATACTGATGGAAGGAGCTGAAAGGAATCACGCCGGTTGCGCACAGCGCCTTGGCCATGGTTTCCAGCTGGATTCCGACTTCCTTGTTGTTTTCGGCAGGCGGCACGACAAAGTTTCCGCTCTCATCGTAAAAATTGATCATGTCGGCGTCGCCGTACCCGCTCAGCGACATCACATAGGATTTCTTGTAGCCTTTCACGATTTCACGCAAATATCTGGAACAGTTTTTTGTTCCCGCATCGTTAAGGTCGATGAAGAGCACGCCGCATACATCGACCAGCAGGATCGCATCCTGAATCACGGTCGTGATGCATTGCACCCTGATATTTTCGGACAGGCTCACCCATTTCCTGTCCGGAAGAATGTCCACGTCAAACCCTTCATCGGTCAATCCGTTGCGAATGCGGCCGTTGACGTGATCAGGCAGTAATATTTTCTTTCCCGGATATCGGTTGATGCTTATCGGATTCAGGTGATCCGGATGGCCGTGGGAGAACCATATATATTTCGAGTTTTTAATGTCCTGTTTCAGCGCGGCGGGAATTTTGCAGCTTAGAATCCAGCTGCCGAAATAGGCGGGATCTTCGTCGCCCATCCAGGGATCGGTGCTTAATATCGGCCCGTTGTCATAAGCAATCAAGGTCGCGTTGCCGGTCATCGTCACTGCTTGCATATTGAATTTTCCTCAATATGGTTGTGCTGAAAGGCTGAAAACCTGGACGGAAAAACCAAAACAGGATGCAGCCGATAGTTATCGACCTTATACACTCGCCTATCAATGCGATTGATCTGCCGCAAAGATTTTTGACGCGAAGAAACCGGTGGGCAATTACTTGCAGCACAGCGGCAGTTCCCAGGCAGGCCCGGCCGCATACATGCATTACCTTTGAGCCGCATCAACCTCCGGCATATGGCGGCACTCGTTACTGGTCAGGCGGGAAGCCGCTGCCTATATTGAAAGTTCCTATCTATCCAAATAGGAGTAATTTTTCAATAAACTTTCAATGGGGTGTATGCAATGAAGAATTTTTCGATCCTTCTCGCAGTAATGACATTAGCCGGCTGCTCTACCGGAAACATGGGCGGCATGAGCGGTCCGAGCAGTACGAACAGCTCAAGCGATACCAGCGGCATAAACAGTGCAAGCAACAGGGACCAGTCCGATTCCAACCTGCCCTATACTCAGCGCAGGCTTAAACCGGGCGATATATATTTTGGAAATTAACGGCGTTTATTTTTTTCTGTAACGCCAATTTTGGCAGGTGGATGAGACAGCAGTCATAACAGGAAACAAGAAAGCGCGCGTGCCGGCGGATGCCCCGGTCAACCGCATTGCGCTTCAACGCCAAAGTCAAAGCCCGACAATTCTCTCGCCGAGTCCGGACAACCACTTCTGCATGATCTGGTACACATCGCGGTCAAATCGTTGCTGTCCCTTTTCCAGCAAGACCGACGCCTCGCGCAACGATGCCGCCGTACCGAGATAAGCCCAGCAATCGATCACATGCACCGCATCGTTCTCACGGATGCCGATCGCGCCGTCATACGGCCACGGCTGCAGGCGCAAGCCTTGCAGCGCGGCGGCGACTCGCTCATTGTGCGATTCGATCGATTCCTTGCCGGCACATGCGCCGAGGCATTTTTTGACCTGATTCGCGAAGCACGCCTTGCCGGCTTTCACCTTTTCCAGTCCGAGCAACCCATGGCATAGCGAATAGGCATCCGCAATCGACGTGAGCGCATCGGTTGCCTTGCGCTTGCTGATGAACAAGCCGTACAGCTGCGGATCATGGCCGAAGAACAGATCGTCGGTGGTGGCGAGCACCGGCTGCAGCTTGCCGTTCCTGGTTATCAGGCGCCATGAACAGACCTCTTCGTTGCTGCGCAGTTGCTGGTTATGCGTCGGTTTCAGCTTCTTGATCAGCGCCGCCTCCTGCAGCAGCGCGCCGATTTCCCCGGCGCTTTCCACCCATTCGATGCGCTCTATCTGCTGGCTTATCCGCAGCTCTTTGGACGACGCATGATCGCCGCTGAAGTGCGACAGCACCCGGCGCCGCAGGTTGTTCGCCTTGCCGATATACAGCGGCAGATCGTTCTCGCCGTAGAACAGGTAGACGCCATGGGTCGACGGCAGCGATTCTATTCGCAACGCATCGAGACGCGACGGCAGGCTGGGGCGGCTGATCAGCTTTGACACCGCTTCCTCGATCACTTCATCGGCATGCTCTTCACGGATTTTTTGCCAGAATTGCCAGATCAGCCGCGCATCGCCCAATGCGCGGTGGCGTTCGGTGACGTGGAGCCGGTGCCGCTCCACGAGCGTATCGAGGTTGTGCCGCGCGAACCCGGGAAACAGCTTGCGCGACAGGCGCACGGTACATAGCACCGAGGGCCGGAATTCGTGGCCTGTGCGCTTGAATTCATTTTTCAGGAATCCGTGGTCGAAGCGCGCATTGTGCGCGATGAAAATACGGCCGGTCAGCCGCGTCTGGAGTTCGTCGGCCAGCTCGGCGAAGGTGGGCGCATTTTTCACCATTGCATCCGAGATTCCGGTCAGCGACTGGATGAAAGCGGGAATGTGCATCTGCGGATTGACCAGGCTGCTCCACTCGCGCACGCCGTCTTCATCCACTTCGATGATGCCGACTTCGGTGACCCGGTCGGATGTCGCCGTGCCGCCGGTTGTTTCCAGATCGACGAAGGCAAGGCGGGGATGTTTGCTGTTGTACAAAATATTTGCAGAAAGAAAATGAATTGCTGAAACGCCGTGGCTGTATATAAAAACAGTATGCGGTGAAACATCATGCAGTGCAATAGCCGCAACGACAACATGCCGGCTGGAGCGACCATCAGAATCCTTCGATACGCCCTAAAGGGCTAGTAGCTGGCCTTGGACTACCTATTAGGACCGTTCGTCCTGAGTAGCGTAGCGTATCGAAGGAAGCTACCGAAGAATATGCGCGTGCAGCTCAGCTGCAATTGACCAGCGCATCGCCGTCGATCGCCGCAGCGCCTGCGCGCACCAGCTGCGCGACGATCCATTGCGCAAGCTGCGGTTCCGATTGATGAAGATAGCGCCGGTTGGATGCCGCTACCAACCGGATGCCCGACAGCAGCTGCGGCACATCCGCCAGCGCAATCCGCTGCCGCTCCAGCAGCAGGAATTTCAGCAGCACCTTCACGGCATTTTGCGCGTTCCGTACCGGATCGGCAGCCAGGTAATCGATGCGCGAGAATGCGGTGCCGAGCGCCTTGCGCACATCGGTAAACGGCGCGCCGTGGCCGGGAATCACCAGCCGTATATCGAGCGCCGCAATCAGTTCCAGTGTCGCGCGCGTTTCCGCAAAGCCGGACTCGCCGTCCAGTTCCGGAAAGATCACGCCGAATCCGTTTTCCCATAATGCATCGGCCGATATCAGGATGCGCTGCTGCGGGCAATACAGGATCAGCGAATGCGGATCGTGCCCCGGCGCACCGAGCGCCTGCCAATCCATGCCGCCGAGCGTGATCGTATCGCCCGGCGCAAGCGTGCCGTCGAACGTGAAGCGCGCGCATCGCTGGCCGGTCGCGGCATAGCTCAATGCATCCTCATCCCATGCGCGGACCTTGTCGGCCTCCGCCGCCGGAATCGTGGTGCGGCAACCGTACTTTTTTTGCAAGGCGGCGTTGCCGCCGCAATGGTCGGAATGCAGATGCGTATTGACCAGCAGATCGAGCGGACGGCCCTGCAATGCATGTTCGACCAGCGCCACGGTTTGCGGCCCGTGGATCAGATAACCGCTATCGACCAGCGCCGTCTCGTCGCGGCCGATGAACAGGATATTGTTCGACGACAGCCAGCCGCGCTCGAACACGCGCATGCCGTCCGGAAAATGCGCGGGCCCGCTCATTTCCTCGGGAAGAGAGACAGGAGCGAGGCGGAAATTCCGGACGGCATGCTAGTCATCCTTTCCTTCGCAGGCAGGCCGGAGCGGAGCGACAGAGGCCGCGGCATCCGTGCCCTCCGCTTGCGAACGCCGCTTGATCTCGATCCACACCGCGCGCTTTTCCTGTTCGTCGGCGGCGCTCCATCGCGCGATCTCATCGATGGTGCGAAAGCAGCCCTTGCACCATCCGGTCTGCGGATCCATCACGCAGACGCTGATGCACGGCGACGGCAGGCTGCCGGCATGCGTCAGCGGCTTGAAATTCCTGATCACCGGATTGGCTATTCTCGCTGTCATCGCAGTCCGGCTTTCATTTCCGCTAATCGCGCAGCGCGACATCGACCGCCGGCGCGCCGGTCATCGCAAGCAACTGCCGCGGCGTCAGGTTGAATACCGCATGCGGATGGCCTGCCGCCGCCCAGACGCTCTCCAGTTTCAACAAGTCCTGATCGATCAGCATCACGGTTTTTCCGGCATGGCCGATCGGCGACACGCCGCCGATCGCATAACCGATGCGTTCCCTGACGAACCGGGCATCGGCCTTGCCGAGTTTGCCGACGATGGCGGCGACCTTGTTTTCATCGACCCGGTTTGCTCCGCTGGCGACTACCATGACGGCGGCGTCATCGGACAAGCGGCGAAACACGATTGACTTGGCGATTTCCGCAACGCTGCATCCCAGGCCGGCGGCGGCTTCGGCGGAGGTCTTGCCGGTTTCCGGCAGCATCACGATGAACTTGTCGTGGCCGAGCGCACTGAGCAGATCGGCGACGCGTTGCGCGGTTTCCGGGAGTCTGTTTTGCTGTTGCAGGTCTTTCATGCGGTTGTCGACTCCGGTCATGTCGATGATGAAAAATGGCGCTGCTTTTGTTTCAAAGGGTACGGTGCATCACATAAACGTCGGTCAAGCCCAGCTGCGCATGACGGAACGCTTTCGGTACGCGTCCGATGATTTCGAACCCGTGTTTCTGCCACAGTCTTACAGCGACTTCGTTGGACGACACCACGTAATTGAACTGCATCGCAATGAACCCCGACTGACGCGCCATGCGCATCGAATGTTCGCAAAGCACGCCGGCCACGCCTCTGCCGCGCGCTTGCGGCGCCACCATGTAACCCGCATTCGCGACGTGATCGCCCCGCCCCGGCTGGTTCGGTTTCAGCACATAGCAACCGATCACGTCCGCGCCGTCGACGGCGACGAAAACGCGGGCAGGCGGCGTGGTCCACATCGCCTGCGCTTCATTGAACGACATGGCCGGATCGTAGGCGTAGGTATCCCCGGTCGAAATCACTTGTTGAAACAGCGGCCAGACGAGATCGAATTCCGCGCTTTGGATTTCCCTGATGTTCATCTTTTTCTCAATACGGGTGGATCGGTGTTTTTTGCCGCATCAGCTTTGCCGCCTGGCTGCAATCGCATTGCCGGCACGGCTGACCGCCTTGCGTCCCAGATGCGCCGAAATGAATTGTCCGGCATCGACCACCGCGTTCAGGTCGATGCCGGTGTCGATGCCGAGTCCCTGCATCAGGTACAGCACATCTTCGGTCGATACGTTGCCGGTCGCGCCCCTGGCGTACGGACAGCCGCCCAGGCCCGCGACCGATGAATGGAAAATCGATATGCCGTCTTCCAGGCTCGCATAGATATTCGCCAGCGCCTGCCCATAGGTGTCATGGAAATGGCCGGACAGGCGATCGATCGGGAATTCGGTTGCGGCGCGCCGCATGACCGCATGCACCTTGTTCGCCGTCGCCACGCCGATGGTGTCGGCGATATCGATTTCATCGCAATCGAGTTCGCGCAGCCGCCGCACCACGTCGGCGACGCTGTCCGGCGTCACCTCGCCCTGGTAAGGACAGCCGAACGCGCAACTGATGCTGCCGCGCAGGCGCAGGCCGTGCTGTTTGGCCGCCTGCGCTACCGGACGGAAGCGCGCTATCGATTCGGCAATCGAGCAATTGATGTTCTTTTGCGAAAACGCTTCGGAGGCGGAACCGAAAATCACCACTTCATCGGCTCCGGCCGCGAGCGCCGCATCGAAGCCTTGCATGTTCGGCACCAGCACCGAATACACGACGCCCGGTTTGCGCGCGATGCGCGACATTACCTCGGCTGACGTCGCCATCTGCGGCACCCACTTCGGCGATACGAAAGACGCGGCTTCGATGTTGGCGAATCCCGCCTGCGTCAATCGGTCGACCAGCTCGATCTTGATGTCGGCGGCGATCGTTTCCTTCTCGTTTTGCAAGCCGTCGCGCGGACCGACTTCGACGATCTTGACGCGCTTCGGTAAATTGTTCGACGGTGTCATTTCAGTATCCTCTCGTGCGATCGACCACGCCGGCTATCGGTTCGCCGCGCTCCATCGCGCTGATCTTTCCGGCGATCTGCCGGACGCTGTCGCCGCGCAGGGTCAGCGCCGCCATGTGCGGCGTGATCGTGATGCGCGGCTCTTGCCGGAACGGATGTGCGGGCGGCAACGGTTCTTGCTGAAACACGTCGAGCGTCGCCCCGGCGATATGCTCATTTTGCACCAGCTTCAGCAAATCTTCTTCGACCAGATGCGCGCCGCGCGCAACATTGATCAAATAGGAATGCTGCGGCAATTTGCCCAGCGTGTCCCGATTGAGCAAGCCGGCCGTTTCGCCGGTCAGCGGCAATGCGCATACCAGCACGCGCGAGCTGCGCAGAAATTCATCGAAACCTTGCGCACCGGCATGGCATTGCACGCCGGGCAGATCCTTCGGCGTCCTGCTCCAGCCGTTCAAGCGAAAGCCGAAATGCGCCAGCGCCTGCGCAATCCGGCTGCCGAGCACGCCCAGGCCGAGGATGCCGACCGCGAAATCCTGCTTGTCGTGCGGCTTCAGGAAACGCCATTGTCCGGCGCGGGCCTGCGCCTCGAATTCATCGAAGCGCCGGAAATAGCGCAACACCGCATACGTTACATATTCGGCCATCTGCACGCCCATGCCGGCATCGTCGAGCCGCACGATCGGCACGCCCTGCGGCAACGCATCGCCGAACTGCAGGATCGCATCGACGCCGGCGCCGAGGTTGAATACCGCCTTCAGGCCGGCACGCTGCTGCAGCATCTCCAGCGGCGGTTTCCAGACGAGCGCGTAGTCGGCCGGACCGTTGTCGCCTTCCTGCCAGACCCGCAGGTGCGCATCGGGAAAGACGGTCCGCAGTTCGGCCAGCCATGGTTCGGGATTGCCGTCCGCCGCGTGAAACAGGATACGCATGATGAATGCTCTTTCTTCAGACAATTTTGAACGACAGCAATTGCGCGCCTTCCGCCACTTGGTCGCCGACCGCGTACAGCAAGTCTTCGACCAGGCCCTTGGCCGGCGCGGCGATCGTGTGCTCCATTTTCATCGCTTCCATGATCAACAGCGGCGCGCCTTTTTCGACCGTATCGCCTTTACCGACCAGCACTGAAACGATCTTGCCCGGCATCGGTGCGGTCAGGCGGCCGCCCTCCGCTTCGGCTTGACCGGCGTGCGCCATCGGATCGATATAGTCGAGCATCCGATGTTCGCCGCCGGCAAATACATGGAACGCGTCGCCGTCGCGAATCACAGTGCCGCGCACGGTTTCGCCGCCGAGTTTGACGGTCAGGCTGCTTGCATCGCGTTCGACCAGCGTCATCATCGACGAAGCCGCTCCCAGCCGGATCACCCAGCCGCCCGGTCGATACCGGACCGTCGCCGCATAGGTGTTTTCCTCATCGGAAAAATCCAGCTGCCGCTGCAATCCGCCATTCAGGCGCCAGCCCGACGTATCGGCCCACGGATCGCCGGCGGCGGACCTGCCGCTCCTTTCCGAATCCAGCAGCGCTGCGGCCGCCAGCGCCAGCGTCCGGATCGATGCCGGCTGCATGGCGGGGAACAATGCATTCTGATTCCGCTCGATCAGGCCGGTGTCCAGCTCCGCGTTTGAAAATGGCTTGCTTTCGATCAGCCGCTTCAGGAATGCAATGTTGGTCGCCAGGCCGACGATCCGGTATTCGGACAAGGCCTGCGACATCCGCGCAAGCGCCGCGTCGCGGTCCTTGCCCCGGACGATCAGCTTCGCGATCATCGGGTCGTAGAACGGGGAGATCGAATCGCCCTCGCGCACGCCGGAATCGATCCGGACATGGCCGCTCGCGGCTCCGTTCTCGTCGCCATCCTTCAACGCAACTGAAGCACTCAGCGCAAACGCGACTGCCTGCGGCGTGCGCAAATAACGCAAGGTCCCGATCGACGGCAAAAAACCCTTCTCCGGATTTTCCGCATAAATCCGCGCTTCGATCGCATGTCCGTCGATCGCAAGCTGTTCCTGCGTCATCGGCAACGGCTCGCCGGATGCGACGCGCAATTGCCATTCGACCAGATCGGCACCGGTGATCATTTCGGTGACCGGATGTTCGACCTGCAGCCGCGTGTTCATTTCCATGAAATAAAACGAGCCGTCCTGATTGGCGATGAATTCGACCGTGCCGGCGCCGACATAACCGACCGCCATTGCGGCGGCGACGGCGGCGGCGCCCATCGCGTTGCGCCGCTCGGCCGTCATGCCGGGCGCCGGCGCTTCTTCCAGCACTTTCTGATGACGGCGCTGCACCGAGCAATCGCGCTCGAACAGATGCACACAATTGCCGCCGGCATCGGCGAATACCTGGATTTCGATATGGCGCGGCCGCGTCAGGTATTTTTCGATCAGTATCTTGTCGTCGCCGAAACTGTTGATCGCTTCGCGCTTGCATGACGCCAGCGCCGCATTGAAATCCGCGCTTTTTTCAACAATGCGCATGCCCTTGCCGCCGCCGCCGGCGCTGGCTTTCAACAGCACCGGATAGCCGGTCCGGTCGGCCTGCATCCGCAAAAAACCGGCATCCTGATTATCGCCGTGATAGCCGGGCACCAGCGGCACGCCGGCTTTTTCCATCAGCGCTTTCGCCGCCGACTTCGATCCCATCGCGCGGATCGCCGAGGCCGGCGGGCCGATGAACACCAGACCGGCCTCGGCGCATGCAACGGCGAACGCTTCGTCCTCCGACAGGAAGCCGTAGCCCGGATGAATCGCCTGCGCGCCGGTTGCGAGCGCGGCTTCGATGATCTTGTCGGCGCGCAGATAACTTTCCTGCGCGGGCGCCGGTCCGATCAACACGGCTTCATCGCATGCGGCAACGTGTTTTGCGTCGGCATCCGCGTCCGAATACACGGCGACGCTTTTGACGCCCAGCCGGTGTGCGGTCGCGGCAACGCGGCAAGCGATCTCGCCGCGGTTTGCAATCAGGATTTTCTTGAACACGCTTCCTCCTCGTAGAGCCGGCCCCCGAACGGTTCAGCCGGAGGCCGGGCGGCAAGACTGCTCATGCCCCGATGTTGCCCTTTTCCTGTCAGCAGAAGAAACAATATTTCAGGACGCAGCCACTTCGCATTTCGCATCAAGCGTCGTGCTGCGCGCATGCATGCCCAGCTTCGCCAGCAATGCCTGATCCTGCTCCACTTCGGGATTGCCGGTGGTCAGCAGCTTGTCGCCGTAAAAAATCGAATTGGCGCCGGCCATGAAACACATCGCCTGCACCGCTTCGCCCATTTGCCGCCGGCCGGCCGACAGCCGCACGCGCGCCTCGGGCATCGTGATGCGCGCCACCGCAATGGTGCGCACGAACTCCAGCGGGTCGAGCGGATCGATGCCGTGCAGCGGCGTGCCTTCCACCTGCACCAGGTGATTGACCGGCACCGACTCCGGGTACGGATCCATATTGGCCAGTTGCGCGATCAGTCCCGCGCGCTGCAGCCGCGACTCGCCCATGCCGACGATGCCGCCGCAGCAAACCTTGATGCCCGCGCCGCGCACCCGGCCCAATGTATCGAGCCGGTGCTGGTAATCGCGGGTGGTGATGATGTTTTCGTAGAACTCGGGCGCGGTGTCGAGATTGTGATTGTAGTAATCGAGTCCGGCATTCTTCAGCCGTTCGGCCTGGCCTTCGCCCAGCATGCCGAGCGTGGCGCAGGTTTCGAGGCCGAGCGCCTTGACTTCGCGCACCATTTCCTCGACATGCTCCAGATCGCGGTCCTTCGGTTCGCGCCATGCGGCGCCCATGCAAAAGCGGGTCGCGCCGTGCGCCTTGGCTTCGCGCGCCGCGTGCAGCACGGTATCGAGCGGCAATATTTTTTGCG
>JAQGLW010000178.1 GCA_028292665.1 Herminiimonas sp. | reverse complement strand
TTCAGCGGCGGCAGCGAAGCCAGAACTTCCTTCAATCGGGCCGTATCCATTTTCTGGATCAATGCCACGCCAACCCTGAGCAATTCGCTTTTCTTGACTTCAAATCCCGCCTTGATGCAGGCTTTCTTTACATCGCCCAGCACTTGGTACTCGGCTTCCGGCATCGTGAAACTGTCCCTGACCAGCTTTGGCTTTTTAAGCTTGTCCTTCGGCGGCGTCAACGGCTTGAGCTCGGTTTGCACCTTGTTCGATGTCACTTCCGGCTTCGCTGCGCCATTCGGCGTCACCGCGTCAACTTTCGTCTGAGCCGCGGCGGGCTTGGCCTTGACTGCCGGAGATTGCGATTTCACTGCGGCCGGCTTGGCGGCGGAAGACTTGGTTGCGACCGTCTTTTTCCGAGCTGCGGCAGGACCGGCCGGTTTCGGCAACGGCTTTTTAAGCGGGGGTTTCTGTGCCATGGAGCGCTCCTTTTTTTAATCGTATAAATAATATATACAATTTATTCCCATTTTGCAAGATGAAGCCTGTGCCTTCTTTTTCATGGCCGCGGCCGTGCATCGTCCGGCAATGCCGCCACGTTGCCGAAGCGAAGCAACCCCGATTTTCCCCGCGCTGCGCATTTCATCAACGCGTCACAATTGATCATCACAATTGCGGCTGTTCAAAAACCCCCTTTAAAAATAAAATTATGACTACCCGATTGATCCGGATTATTCGCGGCGCAGCCGTCCTGACGCTGACGTCGCTGTGCATGGCGGCCGGTGCGGCCAATAACGCGATAATCATTGGCCAGGCGATCGATCTTTCCAGTCCCAACGCTTCAATCGGCCGCGATTACGTCGCCGGCATCAAAACGTATTTCGACTCGATCAACGCGAATGGCGGCATCAATGGCAGGCACATCCAGTACATAGTCCGGGATGATCAGGGCAAAGCGGATCTGGCCGTCAAGGCGGTGGCTGAATTGATAGAACGCGACCGGATCGATTATCTGTTCGGCGGCGTCGGCGATGCATCGACCCAGGCCATTCTGGACTCGGCCGCATTCAAGCGCAGCGACTTGATTCTTTTTGCGCCGCTGTCCGCTGCCGCGCAAAAAGGATCTCGCGTTCTTTTCTGGCGGCCGAATTATCAGCAGGAAATCCGTTTCCTCTTTTCTCATTTCAACAAGCTGGGCCTCAAGGATGTCGGCATCGCTTATCAGGAATCGCCGTTAAACCAGCAGGCCTACAACAGCCTGTCGGCCGAAATACGCGACCGCGGAATGCGATTGACCGGCACCGCCCGCATCGGAACCGGCAGCGACGGGATCGCGGCTGAAGCAAGCCGCCTTGCCGCCGGCAAACCCGGCTTCGTGGTTGTGATTGCCGATACCATCGGTACTTCGCTGTTCCTGAAGGAATTCCGTACCCATGCATCCGGTACGTTCGTGGCCGGCACTTCGTTGATCAACCTGGAGACCTTGCGCGAGGTGGCCGGACTGAAGGCAGTCGAGTGGACTGTTTTTTCGCAGGTGGTGCCGAATCCGAACGCCCCCACTTCGCCGATTCAGGCGGAGCATATCAACATGATGAAAAAATATCGGGATGAGGCCGTATCGTCATTGACGCTGGAAGGTTTTACGGTGGCCAAGGCGCTGGCCAAAACGATTCAACAGTCGAAGCAGGGCAGCCGCTCGGCATTGCAGGATCTGATCGCCCGCAGCGGCAATATCGATCTGGGCGGGCTTTCGATTGTTTCTTCCGCCGGCAGCAATCACCTGTCCAGCTATCTGGATATCGCGCTATTCAAAAAAGGCACAGGCCTGCTGTTCTGAGACTGTTCATCCGGGTGCGCCGCAATCCGCAATTGTCTCGACAAGCGCGAGGTTGCAGTGCCTAAACGATCAGACGGTCTTGACGGCAAAATCGATCCCTACTTCATTCCACCATGCCTTTTCCTTTTCCATCCAGTAAGACAGCGTCGGATGGTGGGAAACCCAGTCTCGCCTGATCTCGAGTTCGACCTTGTTCTTCAGCCTCAGCCGCAGCCCGTCCAGCGCACCGTCGATCCGGGAATGCATGAACATCACGGCAAGCCGCAATGCAAGCACGGCTTTCGCCAGATCGGGATTGGCGAGCGCGTCGTTCAGCTTCCGCAAATTGCCCTTTTGGCCGAGGATGAGCGTACTCATCATGCGCTGTTCGCGTGTCGTGAATCCGGGCAGATCGGCGTTTTCTATCAGGTAAGCGCCATGCTTGTGATAGCCGCTGTGCGACACCGCGAGACCGACCTCGTGCAACATGGCGCTCCAGAACAGCGCCTTGCCATACGCATCGGAACCCGGCTTGAGCTGGATATACAGGGCGCTTGCGATTTCGGCAACCCGGTTCGCCCGTGCCTCGTCTGCGCGAAAATGCTGCAGGAAACCGCGGACCGACTGCTCCCGCCGGTCATGCCTGGTGGCCCGCAGTTGCAGGTCTCGCAGGACGCCCATCCGCAGCCCTGCCGAGATCGGCGTCGCAAGCTTGATTCCCAACTCCTGCATCAAGCCGATCAAAATCGCCAGGCCGCCCACCATCACCGTCGCCCGGTCGGGTTTCATCCCGGCCAGATCGATGCGGCTGGTATGGCCGCATTCGATCAAACGGTTTTTGAGTGCTTGCAGGCCTTTTCCGGAAAGCAGGCCGTCTCCCAGCGAATTCCTGGAAATCGCGTCCGCTATCGCGCGTATGGTGCCCGACGAACCATATGCATTGGTCCAGTATTGCGGACGGTAGGCCGGTGCGGCATCTTCGAAATGGCTTCGGGCAGACAGTATTGCCGCATCGAACGAAGCGGCATCGATGCGGCCGTCGGGGAAAAACCCGCTATTTTGCTGGACCGTTCCGATACTGAATGATTCGACCTGTGCAATGTCCGGCCCTCTTCCCAAAATCAGTTCGGTCGAGCCGCCGCCTATATCGATCACCAGCCGCCGCTCGTCCGGCGCACCCAGAGAACCCGCTACGCCCATGTAGATCAGCCGGCCCTCTTCTTCGCCGGAAATGATTTCGATCGGATAGCCGATCGCTTTCTCCAGCACAGGCAAAAGCAATGCGGTGTTTTTCGCGATCCGCAAAGTATTGGTGGCGACCACCCGGACCGCGTCCAGCGAATAATTGCTCAACGTCTCGGCAAAGCCTTCCAGCGATGCGACGGCGGACTGCATTGCCTTCTCGGTCAGATAGCCTTTGCTGTCAAGCCCCGCGCCGAGGCGAATCGGATCGCGCGCGCTTTTGACGATGCGGATCGCATCGCCGTCATTCTTCCCAACATGCAGTCGAAAACTATTCGATCCCAAATCAACCGCAGCGAACATTCAT
>JAQGLW010000162.1 GCA_028292665.1 Herminiimonas sp. | reverse complement strand
CTCTAGCGCGAGCGCAGCAAGTGGCGCAGCAGGAAGCCTGCAGCAAGAGCAATGGCAAGCGATTGCACCGGCTTTTCGCGTACGCGATCGCGTGCATCCGAAATCAATTGACTCTGCAGATCCTTGAACTGTCCCGCTTTATCCGACAGCACCGCGGCTGCCTGTGAAGCTGTACCGGAAAGCTTGTCGACAGCCTGATGCGCGCTGGCGGATAACTTGTCGACTGCCGGGCGAGCGCTTTCAGACACTTTGTCTATCGTGGTGTGGGCACCGGTTTTGGCCTGATCGACTGTCCGATCCCATGTGCCGTTGCTATTGGCCGGTACGGTTTTTGGAGTGTCCATAGTTGTTTCCTTTATATAGCGATTAAGGTGAGACTGCGGATTGAACTGACCTGATTTTTAACTTGAAAGTGTGATTGCCCGGGAATACACGGATTTGCAACGATATGTTCCGCTACGCAATCGTTCATTGCTTCCCTTCGCGAATCGCAATACACGATAAAACAAACGCACCGAATTTTCGGTTCGGTAGCAAGCATATAGACAGTGTTTTAATATGTTAGTGCCCGGAAAAGCGGCATCACATTTTTGCATTCGATGAAATTGCAATGCCGCAATCAACTTCCGGCGAAGGAAATTCAATGTTGCGTCCGATAATTCAATTTGTAGCCGGCAACACAGCCGGCTGAAGCAGGAAGAAATACCGATCACGATCCACTGCACTCACGGCATTTTAGGTTTCCGGTTGTTGCCCGCATATTGGGATTTGCGCGGTTTTTCGGATGCGTTTTTGTCCGTGCGCCGGATGGTGCGCCTGGCATTGTCTGCGGCGAATACAATCTGGCATGGATCGGACGCAGGACTGGCGGCATCCCAGATTGCGGTGCCCAGCAGGCTGATGCCGCCGGTGACAATAGCGGCGCCAATCCGAGCCAGCGCTTCGGGTGTGCCGGAAGGATCCAGGCTTGCTTCGGGACGGTTGATTTTGCCGGCGATCTTCACATCGCCGGTCAGCATCGAAACGCCCACGCTGATGCCGGACCTGGCCTTGATCCGGCCGCGCAAATCAAATGTCTGCCGCTGCAGATCGACATAACCGTACGTCAGCAACTGGCTCGCATCGCTGCGCATGCCGGCGATCGGCCGGGCGGCTGCACGGCCTGCAATAAACGGAAGCCGGGCGCCGACGCATTCGAGATCGACTTGCTCGGCATGTCCGGCGGAGAACATCGGGATCAGGCCGGTCAGCAAGGTTTCCGCCTGCTGTACTTTTCCGGACCGGATTTTCGCGCGGCCCATCCGGATCGTGACGGGCCCGGTCAGCGATGCCGCCAATTCCTTCATCGAGTTGCCGGAAGCCGATACCGCTGCGCTGATTTTCATCGGCCCGCCGGTCAACGCATTTTTCTTGCCGGCTTCCGCGAACCACTGCTCCAGTGAAATATCGGTCGCATCGAGATCAAGGCGTACTTTTTTCTGGGTTCCGTAAAGCTGCATATTGCCCGATGCGGAGCCGCCGAGAAGATTTGCCGAGAACGGACTCATGCTCAAGCGATCGCCGTCGAATGCAAAATGCGCTTTGGCATTTTTGAGTTCGATGCCCGAGCGCAGTTTCAGACTGCGGATATCGGCGTCAAGCGTGCCTTCGACGTCCTGCAGCGCAACCAGCAGAGGCCAGTCAAGCGGATCGGTGCGGAATAACTCGCCTGCCGGCTTCGGCGGAACAGGATGGTATCCGGCATCCTGCAAAGCCTGCACCCAATCCAGACGGTCGACTGCAATGCGCGCATCGATCGCGGGCTTCGCGCCGGATAATGCCAGCTGCGCGTCGCCCGACAAGGTGAGCTTTCCCAGATTGAATTCAAGATTTGCGGCAGTGATTCTGCCTTTCGATTCGAGCAGATCGACACGTGCCTTGACCGATGCGACCGGACCGCTGCCGATGCCGAAAAAACCAAGCATCTCCTTGAGCGATGTCGCTTCCAGGCGCGCTTTGACGGCATGGTTCTGCAATCCTGCTTCAAGCGGAATCCGTCCGGCAAGCATCAAAAGCGCGTTGTTCGACTTCAACTGGAGAGCGCCTTCCGAAACCGCGCCCTGGATGCCGATTCCGGAAAGATCGGCGAACTGTCCATTGACCTCGAGCGGATAGCCGTCGCGCGACATCCGAGCATCGATCCGCACATTGCGCCAGCCTGATTGTCCGTCCGCATCGAGTTCATCGATATGCCAGGTCTTTGCCGTTCCATTGCGCCAATAGCCGATCTGCGCATTTTGCAGACGCAATGCGGTCAACTGCGTCGGATCGAATACCGCTTCGGCTTTTGCGGTCCCGGTTCGTGCAGCGCCGGTGTCATGGATGTCCCAGCTCTTGCGTCCGTCGGACGAGACTTCGGGATTCGCCTTGAGTCCGTCAATCGACAGCGCGCTGATTCTTACCTGGCCGCCGAGCAGGGGCAACAGTTCGAGGCGCGCGGTGATGCGGCCGGCTTCCAGCAGGTTTTTGCTGTGCGCCCAGCTTGCATTGGAAAGCGTAACATCGGCCGCATGAACCGCCGGATAAGGCATCAGTTGCAGCGACAAATCGCCGATGAGCAGATCGCGCGACCATGCGGCCCGCGCATGATCGCGCGCCAGTTCCGTCAAATGCGTCTTGTCGAACAACGAATGCAATGCCAGCGCGCACAGCAGCAAAAAAATCGTCAGGCCGCCTGCTATCCACCACGCTGTCTTGCGCCATTTAGTCATTCGCCGTTTATCCTCGGAGGAGCGCCTGGTTTGCGCTTGCATGACAAGCAGCGCAGATTCAAAAATTGTTTGATCGATTGTAAACAGCTGAAAAGGCGGTTGCTGTGGAAAATGGAAACAACAGGGGAAAGATCAATATTGATTTGAGGTAATGATTCGCCATGAAAATGGCATGCAAGGCAACACGAAGCGTTGCCATGCATGCGTTGCCGGCTAGGCGCCGACGATCCAGCCTTCCAGCGGATCGAACTCAGGCAAGCCGAACTGCGCATCGCGCCGCTGCCATGCCCACGCGGCAAGCAATCCGCACAACGCCGCATCGAGGAAATCGCCGCTGGCATCGTCGACCAGCGCCTGCCGGTGGCCGCCCGCGTTCAGCCGGATGCCGAGCGGATAAGCGCCATGTTCAAGCACATCGACAATGAGCATGCGCGCATTGCGCCGCTCGGGCGTCTGCTTCGCACGTTCATCATTCTTGTACGATGCCCTGGTGATCGAACGCGCGACCATGCCCGGATAGCCTTCCAGCGCAATGCGCGACGGATCGCCCGGGTGCATCGTGTACACGGTCACGCCCGCCGCCAGCAACAGCGGCACGCCTGCGTGAAGCATGTAGGCGACCGGCGGATTGACCCATTTCATCGGCGACGATGAACCGGCCGGCCGGTCGGTGGCACGGTGCGCAAACTTGTTGCCGACCGGACGCGCATCGCAGAATGCCTTGAAAGCGGTGCGCATGTCTGCGCGCGACAATCCGGCGATATGGCGGATCAACGGTTCCCATTCGATCGGCCAACCCAGATGCTCGACCAGTTCGCGCGGCAGGGAAAACGGGAAATCGAAAGCGCCGAGCCACGGCCCCGGCTGCCGCAGCCAGGCATCGAAGGCGACATAATCGTGTATCGAGTTCAGCGATTGCAATAGATAGACATCGTCATCGAGCTCGCCAGATGCGATCGTGATGCCTTTGCGCCTGGTCGGCGCGGAAGTGAAATCGATGCCGTGCAGTTTCATGCGGGGCGGGCAATGTCCGGGGGAGTCATGATAGTTGCCGGCTGCGGTGAACCGGCACGATAGCCAATCCGGATGTTCGTTGTGAGGGAGGCCGATTCAGGCAGTCCCGCTGAAACTGCGTTTCCGAACCCGTAGCCATGCTCCGCAAATACGCGCCGGAGCCTTTGCGCTCCGACGCCGATGCTGTTCAGCACATCGTGTTATTTGCCTGACACCGCATCCGGCAGCACTACATTCACATCGAGCACTTCCAGATTGCCCTGCCGATCGAGCGATATCTTGATGTCCTCGGCATTGACCCTGGTGTATTTCGAAATGACTGCAATCAGTTCCTTGTGCAGCGCCGGCAAGAAGTCGGGACCTGCATGACCGTTGCGCTCGCGCGCGATGATGATCTGAAGGCGTTCCTTGGCGGCGTTTGCGGATTTGGGCTTGGTGTTGAATAGAAAGGATAATAGCGCCATCTTACTTGCCTCTGAAAATTCGCTGAAGCAAGCCGGGCTTTTCATAAGTCGCAAAGCGCAGCGGAACCTCTTCTCCGAGGAAGCGCGACACCACGTCCTGATATGCCTGCGATACGTCGCTTCCTTCGATGTGGATCGCGGGATTGCCCTGGTTGGAGGCGTGCAGCACCGATTCCGATTCGGGAATGATGCCGATCAGCGGAATCCGCAGGATTTCCTGGACATCGGTGTGGGACAGCATCTCGCCGGCTTCGACGCGCTTCGGCACGTAGCGGGTAATCAGCAGATGTTCCTTTACCGGCTCGCCGCCGTTTTGCGCGCGGCGCGATTTTGCCTGGATGATGCCGAGGATGCGGTCGGAGTCGCGTACTGACGACACTTCGGGATTGGTCACAATGATCGCTTCGTCGGCAAAGGTCAGCGCCATCACTGCGCCGCGTTCGATGCCGGCGGGCGAGTCGCAGATGATGTATTCAAAGTCCATGCCGGCCAGATCGTTCAACACCCGCTCGACGCCTTCTTCGGTCAATGCATCCTTGTCGCGCGTCTGCGACGCCGGCAGCACGAACAGGTTCTCGCAATGCTTGTCCTTGATCAGCGCCTGATTGAGTGTGGCTTCCTTGTTGATCACATTGATCAGGTCATACACGACGCGCCGTTCGCAGCCCATGATGAGATCCAGATTGCGCAGTCCGACATCGAAATCGAGAACGGCAGTCTTGTGCCCGCGCAGGGCCAGGCCGGATGCGAAGCTGGCGCTGGAAGTGGTTTTGCCTACACCTCCCTTGCCGGACGTTACCACTATTATTTTTGCCACAAACAAACTCCTTTTCAAACTATGGGTAATCAGGACCGCGTAACGGCGCTCAGCGGAAGCACGTCGATGCGGTCGCCGGCCAGCCGAACCTGGGCCGGCTTCTGCGCCAGTCCCTTGGGCAGGCCTTCTTCGAAGGTGCGATACATGCCGGCAATCGACACCAGCTCGGCTTCCATGCTCATTGCAAAAATCCTGGCGTCGGCATTGCCGCTGGCTCCGGCCAGCGCGCGGCCGCGCAACGGCGCATAGATATGGATGCTGCCGTCGGCAATCACTTCGGCGCCGTTGTTGACGGCGGCCGTCACGATCAGGTCGCAGCCGCGCGCATAGATGCGTTGCCCGGCGCGCACCGGGGTATCGATAATCATCGATCCCATCGCTGCCGGCGGCGCCGAAATAATCGGGGCCGGCGCAGCAGCGTTTTCCTGCGGCGCCGCAGGACGCGGTTTGGCGATCACATCGAGGCTGAGGCCGTGCGCGAGGATGCCGGGTTCCATATCGGGCGTGGCATTGCGCACCGCAACCGGGTTAAGGCGATAGGACTTGAAGAGGCTGATCAATGCATCCCAGTCGATGCCTCGGTCGGCCGGGTCGAAAAATCCCACGTCGATGATTGCGAATTCGTCGTCGAAGTAATCGGCTTCTCCGCCGGTCATTTCACGCATGGCCGCGTCCAGTGCGGCGAGATCGGATTCGCGCAAGATCGCAGCGACGGCGACAACGGTTGAAATCTTGATTTCTATCGGTTTACGGAGTTGAGTCTTCGGCATAAAAACTAATGTGGTGAATGCGTCCAGATACTGTCAATGATCGAGGCTGCTCGTGTGAACGTCTGTCGGACCGCGGGCGATCGTACTGATGCAAGGGCGGGAATAGCCGCAAAACGAAACGGGCCGCATTGAGTGCGGCCCGGCATGCCAAGAAGCTGTCCTGATTCCAATCGCTGTAATGCATGCATTGAAAATAATGCCCGACGCTCGCTATTCAATTGACGGCCATTATACCCTCGGACGTCACGATAACTCCATGCGTTGTTACAGTTGGCGATATTGCGATACGCAACATGTTGAGCAATTTTCATGATAATAAAATTGCATGCCGGCGCTATCCCTGATTGCCGACCGTGTTATCGGGTTCATGTGGCGCCGGACAAGTTGATAAACATTCAGGCCCGGCGATGGATGGGTTGTATAAAAAACCATCGTTTTGCTGCGCACGGTTGGCCGTTCATCCTGAATGGCCGAAGGCCGGCTATAAGAGTCCGTTCGCCCTGAGTAGCCGCAGAGCGGCGTATCGAAGGGTCTCGATGCACGACCAGTCCTTCAGTACGCTTCCTTCGATACGCTGCGCTAGGAGCTGGCCTTCGGCCACTCAGGACGAACGGAACTAGCAGCTGGCCTTGGGCCACGCAGGGCGAACGGCAATCATTTTTCTCATTGGCGCAACTCATGCAATACCAATCAGCTCAACTGCCTTGCAAGCGATGCAAGATGACAATCGGTGCCGCCGAACTGCAGTCCGATCGCCATCGGACGCTTGAAGTAATGGCTGACAGGATCTTCACTTCATCATGAGAACGCCTGAATCCCTGTTTGCTCGCGGCCCAATATCAATGCATGAATATCGTGCGTGCCTTCGTAAGTATTCACCACTTCCAGATTAAGCATGTGCCGGATCACGCCGAATTCGTCCGAGATGCCGTTCCCGCCGAGCATGTCGCGCGCCGTCCGGGCCACGTCCAGTGCCTTGCCGCAGGAATTACGCTTCATCATCGATGTCAGCGCGACTGCGGCCGTGCCTTCGTCCTTCATCCGGCCCAGCCGCAGGCATCCCTGCAAGCCCATCGTTATTTCAGTTTGCATGTCGGCCAGTTTTTTCTGCACCAACTGGTTGGCCGCCAGCGGCCGGCCGAACTGCTTGCGATCGATCACATATTGCCGGGCGATGTACCAGCACGATTCGGCTGCGCCCAGCGCGCCCCATGCAATGCCGTAGCGCGCGGAATTCAGGCAGGCGAACGGACCCTTCAAGCCGCGCACATCGGGGAACGCGTTTTCTTCCGGACAAAATACGCGGTCCATGACGATTTCGCCGGTGATCGACGCGCGCAGACCGAACTTGCCATGAATCGCCGGGGTAGTCAGTCCCTTCATGCCTTTTTCGAGCACGAAACCGCGGATCTCGCCGGCATCGTCCTTGGCCCAGACCACGAACACATCGGCGATCGGCGAATTCGAAATCCACATCTTGCTGCCGCTCATTTCGTATCCGCCGGCGACTTTCTTCGCGCGCGTGATCATCGAACCGGGGTCCGAGCCGTGATCCGGTTCGGTCAAACCGAAGCAGCCGATCCATTCGCCGGTAGCAAGCTTCGGCAGGTATTTTTGCTTTTGCGCTTCGGTGCCGAATTCATGGATAGGAACCATCACCAGCGACGACTGCACGCTCATCATCGAGCGGTAGCCGGAATCGACGCGTTCGACTTCGCGCGCGATCAGGCCGTAACTGACGTAATTCAGACTGTGGCCGCCGTATTGCTCGGGAATCGTCGGGCCCAGCAGACCGAGCTCGCCCATTTCGCGAAAGATGGACGGATCGGTTTTCTCATGGCGGAATGCTTCCAGCACGCGGGGCTGCAGCTTGTCCCGGCAATAGGCATGGGCGGCATCGCGGATCATCCGTTCGTCGGCCGACAATTGCTGGTCCAGCAGCAGCGGATCGTCCCAGTGGAATTGCGTTTTCTGTTTCATCTCGTTTTCCTTTTGAATGTTCAGGCCAGAAAATGAGCGGCAGGCGCATTGACACTCGCATCCGGTCGTCAAGCAAGCGGTATCGGCTTGCCGAAGTAATACCCCTGACCCATCGCAACCCCTAAATCGCGCAGCATGTCGGCGGTCTCGCGGTCTTCGACCCATTCGGCGATGACGCTCAGTCCGAAAACCTTGGAAATCTCGACCATCGCGCGCACAAACACCTGGTCGTGCGGATGCTTCGGCAATTGAGCAATGAACGATCCATCCAGCTTCAGGTAATCGAAATCCAGTTCCTTGATGTAATAGAACGAAGAAAAGCCGACGCCGAAATCGTCCAGCGCGAAGCGGCAGCCCAGGCTTTTGATTCGTTGTACGAAGTGCCGCACTTCGCCCAGATTATGGAAGGCGGCTGTTTCGGTCAGTTCGAAGATGATGCGGGACGGGTCTATGCCGAGGCTCGCGATCCTGTTTTCGATAAACTGGAGCAGCTCGGGATCACCGATGGATTTGCCGGACAGGTTGATGGCAACGCCGGTTCCCTCCGGCAGCCGCGCCACATTTTCGAGGCACGTCTCAACCACGGCATGGTCGAGACGCTCGATCAGACCGAACACTTCGCAGGTTTTGACCAACTCGCCGGTGTTGCAGAGATTCCCGTCTTCGTCCAGCAGCCGCAGCAATGCTTCAAAATGGCTGACCTTGCCCGTGACAAGATCGATGATCGGCTGGTAATGCATCGTCATGCGCCCGCGATCATTGAGCGCCGCGCGCACCAATGCCAGCGTATTCAACTGGTGCGACAGCTCGCGTTTGTGGACCTCATCGGCGCCGCTATAGATGTGAATGCGGTCCCGGTTGTGTTCGCGCGCCAGATGCAGCGCAAAATCGGCTCGGTTAAGCAGGTTTTCCGCTTCCATCGCCACATGGGTGCATGCGCCGCCGACCACCAGGCTCAAACTGAACGCTTCGCCTGCCAATACCATCTTGGCTTCCTCGACATGGGCCACAATGCTATGCGCTCTCTCTTTCACCTGTGCATGGGCGATGCCGTCGAGATAGATCGCGAACAGGTCGCCGCCAAAGCGGGACAGCATATCGGACGGGCGGATCAGCCGCGACAACGCCATTGCCGCAAATTTCAGCACCTTGTTGCCGGTGTCGCGGTCATAGCTATGATTGATGTGATTGAGGCCGTTAATCTTGGCCAGCAACAGTGCGCCGCAGCCGGCGCCTATGGGAGCGGTATGCAGGCGGTTGGACAGCAGGCGCAAAAACTCGCTTTTATTCATCAGGTCCGTCAGCGGATCCAGCTGTGCCAATTTTTCCGCCCGCCGGGCTGAGTCCTGATCGTTCCGGTATTTCGCCATCACCTCCGCCACTGTCTCGCGCAGATGTTCGAAACGCAGCGGCTTGATAAGGTAACCGTAGGCGCCGCGCCGCATCGAAGCGAGAGCATGCTCGGCATCATTGTGATTGGTCGACATGATGAAGAGCGGCGGTTGGGGCTGGGCGCGCGCCGTGTCCAGCAGTTCCAGGCCATCCATTCCAGGCATGGCAATATCGCACAGAACCAGATCGACCGGATGCTGACCGATTAATTCCAGCGCCTCCTGTCCGCTGGCGGCCGTTGACACGGAAAATCCCAGTTTTTCCAGCATCGCCTTGCCCAGCAAGCGTTCCACCAGGCCGTCGTCGACCACCAATGCGTTTTTTGTGGAGAGATTTTCTTCTTTGACCAAGGTAATTACCATCGCCGACTCCTGCTATCGGTTATTCTTCAATCGTTGCCCGATCGCTTCCAATATCCGGATATTGCTGCCTGCGCCGCCGGAGGCCATTCCTTCCGTTTTCACTGGTGTGCCTGCAAACAAATCGATGCCAAGCCTGCTTGATCGTCATGGCATCACGCACTCTGAGCGCGTAACAAAATTTCACATTCTTGCAATATATATTAAAAATCTCATTTGATAACGTCAAACTGCTGCCGATTGCATCATTAAACGCAGTTTTGTTTCGATTCGTGCATATTCTGCAGCGATCGCATCGATCGTCGGCCCGAAGTCTTCCAATAAGTCGGCCCTGCACCTGATATCCAGCTCCCGGCATAAATTCGACAGCCGTATCGCACCCATGGAGGCGCAACTGCCGCTCAAGCTATGCGCGATTCCGATCATCCGACCCATGTCCGCACTGATTGCAGCTTCACGCAGGGCGGCGATTCGCTTGGGCGAATCGGCCAGGTACAGGATTGCAAGTTCGACGAAATTGGTTCCGAACAAGCGCTGCACCGCTTCCAGCTCATCATCCTGGCTATCGGGCTCGGCCGGCTGCCGCGCGTTATCCCGAATATTCGATATGGGCGGTATATCGGCGTCGAACCGGCATCGGTCCGTATCGGCAGGCATCGATGCTTCAGGCTGTATCTGTTTTGTCGGCATGATGTCCTCTTGGTTTTCCCCATGTTTAGCAGCCATCGGGGCTTGTTTCGATAAGCCTCCCATTTGCCGATAGCACGGTTTCCATAGATTAAACCTGTTGGCTTGTTTCTCAAAAATTCTCGGAGCAAATCGTCAACGTCATATCAAATTGTGTTGTTCCCTATCTAAAATATGGGAGGCGAGATTGTCATTAATAGTGGATATTTGACGTCGACGAAAAAACAAGAACAGCGGACTTCGCCGACAGCCGGAATATTGCGGCTGGATATAGGCCGGCGAATCCCCGCGTCGGTAAAAGCATCCTGAAAAGTTGGCTGCCGCTTTGTGCGACGGCTTCCATCGCAGGCATATCGATATCGAAAGCCGTTCCTGACAATGACCGGTTCGGCATGCGAATAACGACGAAGGGGGAGGGCACATGTCGAATATAGCGGGTAAAGCCTATGCAATGAATGTCATCACGCCGATCCGATGGTATATGGGATGGCTTAACAAATTCATTTTCTGGATCGCGCTGAAAATTCCATCCACGCTGAAAGGATTGGTGACGCTGTCGCTGATCCACTACGCGCGCTGGGTCATTATCGACAGGACCCGGTTTCCGCATGTGCATGAAAATCAGCCCAGGGAGAAGCTGCATTATTCCTACATGCTGTTCTTCAGCAACTTCAATGGAAGCTGGGATCAGTACGTCGATTCGTTCACGTTTGCGATTCCCAGCGGACTGGATCTGTTCTGGAAATGGAATGTGCGGTATCCGAAATCGGTGCCTTTGACGCCGTTTCATACATACATCAAATATAACCAGATCCAGACCGATCACTATTACAGCGCCTATCCGCTGGCCGCAGCCAATGACATCAAGGCCGCGAAGCGCCTGAAAGCGGCCTTGACGGAGTTCGACCGGAAATGCCGCGACGCGCCCCCTGACCTGTTTCTGAAGCGATACAACGCATTATTGCGCGCTCTGCAAAACGATCTGGGCGACATGCGGCCCACGCCGATCGTCAGTTTGGCAGCACAGGCAAGAGGGGATTAGCCATGGGAAATGTCAGCAATAACGCCTATGCATTGACTGTCCTGTCGCCGATCAAAAACGGTCATTGCGGAGAAATCGCCTATAGCGATGAAGTACGATACCGTCTGCAAAATTGGGGGCTGAACGAAGCCAGCCCGATGGCAAAGGCGCCCCAGACTTATCTGTGCCGCTATTTCGTGCTGGACGACGTCTATCACGAATCCCTGCCCGGCGCGGATTTCGGCGGCACGCTGTCCGATTTCCTGTCCATTTTTTCCGACAGGTTTCGCAGGGCCGCATTACCGCGCGAAGAACATCTGCAATCGAAGTATCTGGTCTTCTGCTGCAATCTTCACGGTGCGCTCGAACCTTATTTGCGCAGAATGTGGGCGGCAATCGGCGACGACATCAAAAACATCTGGGAATTCTGTCATGCGTTCGATCAGGTGCATGATGCCGACAGCTTCGTTGCCTACATCAAAAAATGCCAGCTTGCCGCATCGCTGTTCTTTGTCGGCTCGAATGACGATTCCCTCGAACAGCAACTGAAAGCGCTTTACATCAAGCAGGAATTTTCGAAATTCGCTGTCGATCATCAGGGGCTCCCGGCGGCCGAATTACAGCAGGCGTATCGGGCATTCATCCGGCGCATCGACCCGGATAACCTGACCGGCCCGTCGTGGAGGCCGGGCCAATCGACCGTTCAAAGTTAAAAAGACAAGAGGACGCTATCGTGACCAAGGTGCTGGATCTGCTGGATATTCAGGGAAATGTGATACGTGCATACGGACGTTTCAAATTCCCGGTGGCACGCTATATTTTTCTGCATGTCAGGGAAGGCGAGGGCGCAAAGGCGCGAGCATTTGTCGCTGCCGTGACGCAGAAAGTAACCACATCGGTCAATTGGGGAGAAGGGCCCGATCCGGTCGAAAAGCCGACAGCGACCGTCAACATCGCTTTCAGTTACCAGGGTCTGAAACGGCTGCAACTGCCGCGTGCGTCGTTGATCGGATTCCCGATGGAATTCGTGATGGGCATGAAGCAGCGCAAGGATATTCTCGGGGACGACGGTCCCAGCGATCCTGAACACTGGGACCCGATCTGGAAAAATGAAAAGGATATCCATCTGTTCATTTCCCTCAATGGCCAGACTCCGGCGTATCTTGAAGAATGCTGGCAATGGCTGCAGGAACAGGTTGCACAAACCGGAGACGCGGTGGTCCTGCTTAAAGGCCATCGCGGCGATGACGGCGCCGACGATTTGCCGTATCAGGATGTGCATGTCTTGTTTGAAAACGGCGAACCTGTCAGTAAAGAGCATTTCGGTTATACCGACGGCATCGGCGATCCGGTGTTTGAAGGCCTGCCCGGAGAGGCGGAGCGTGTGATCGGCCGCGGCAAGCAAACTGAAAAAGGCGGATGGGCGCCTCTGGCCACCGGCGAATTCATATTGGGCCACCCCGACGAAGCGAAGGAATACCCGAAAGCGCCCGCGCCGCTGCTCTTGTCCCGTAATGGCACCTTCATGGTCTATCGCAAGCTGCACGAAAATGTCGGCACCTTCAATGCCTTTCTGGAAAGGGAGGGCAGCAATTTCCCCGGCGGCAAAGAGCTTTTGGCCGCCAAGTTTGTCGGCCGCTGGCGGGACAACGGCGCGCCGCTGGTCAGCGCTCCCGATGCGGAAAGCAAAAAAACATGGGATCACCGTTTCGCCCGGGTCGATGAAAAAGAGCGGGACAAAATGCTCAGCGGCTTCACCTATAACAATGACATGAGCGGCGCCAAATGCCCATTCAGCGCGCATATGCGCCGCATCAATCCGCGCGGTTCGCTGGAATTCGCCAAGGGTGCATTCGACACGCCGGGAGCGCTGGCCAACCGGCGCCGCGTGATGCGCCGCGGCTTGCCTTATGGCGAAGTCAAGGACCCGGCCAGGGACGACGGCAATCATGGAATCATCATCATGATGCTCAATGCCGATATCAGCCGCCAGTTTGAATTCGTGCAGCAGCAGTGGATCAATTACGGCAACGATTTCAGGGCAGCCAACGACAAGGAAATCATCCTGGGCAACCATGGCACCGAGTACCCAAGCAAGGCGGTGATCCAGGTCCATCCGGACAGCGACCAGCCGCCGCATTTCGTCAGGAACATTCCGCGGCTGGTCGAAACCCGAGGCGGCGAATACTTTTTTATTCCGAGCATGACGGCATTGAGAATGATCGCCAGGGGAATTGTCGACCCTACATGAGCATGCGTGCGGATCGCAGAATGAGTGCCGCTGATTGCTATCGGCATTCCGCGCCGGATTTTTCGATGTCGAAGCCGGCCGGTTCCTGCATCGGCACATTGTTTTGTGCATGCCGGAACATCGAGATGGTTCGATAAACAACCCGGCGGGCGCGGTTGATGCCGCCCAGGGGGCGATGTTCCGGCAGGCTGTGCCATGGCGTATAGGACAGATTTTCACCGAATTGCCGATGCTTTTCGTCATCGCAATGCTGCTGCAGTATTTTGATGGTGGCGATTTTTCGAAACGGGGAAACGGTTTCGCTCCATTCGCAGCCGGAGTCTTCGATCGGCATCCGGTCGGCATCAGCCTGGAACTGTACCGCGAAATCGAAAACCGCGGTTCCGTGCGCCAGTTGCGCGGCCATGGCCTTGCGCAGGAAATCCTTGTCCGGATTGCCGGGAATTGCGTCGGCAGCATCGACATGCGGAATGGCCGAATATTTGACTGCCGCATTTCCGAATAAATAAGGCGTCGTACTCCAGTACCGGATCTGCAGCGGATTGGCAAATCTTTTCATCGATTTGAATACATTCCGGACCACCCGCCAATGACGAAGGAAGAAAACGATTTTCGCCAGGATGCTGCCCGTCAGCGCCCTGGTCAGATTATCGAATTCCCTTACATCTCTGGTCAGGAATACATTTGTGCTGATTAACAGGAAGTCCTGCGTCCGTTCGTTTTTCTCATCGTGCAGGATCTTTTCGCCCGCCACGTCCATCAATTTGATGGCCATGCCGCGGATGCCGCGTCGTATATCCGGGCCCAGACCGGCATCCGCATTCGAGAATCGGATCCAGGCCGGGTAAACGCCCGGCTGCCTGAATACGCCGACCCGCAACGCCTGCGGTAAATCGGGTTCGATAATGAATTCTGCCTTGACGACTCCGTGCATTTTCGGATGCGCATCGCGCCGCATGATGCCGCTGCGGTGGTCTTCGACAATTTTCGCTTTCAATCGCCCGGCAAGATCACGCGTAAATTTTTGCTCGTCGACCGGAGCATATTCCCGTGCCAGCTGTTTGTTTTGCATAGGAACCCGCTGAAATAATTTAAACGACTGCCGCCTCAGACGTGGAATAATTATTTCAACATATGATACCTTGTTTCAATTTGGTTGAAAACGTCAGGCATGATCGATTTCAAACGGCTTCGTTCGATGACATGCTGGACCGGCTATGCGAAACATGCGCCTGATGCGCTGCTGGAAGCGCAAACGGAAATGCCCGGAGAATCACTTTGCTGAAAATTGGCGCGCACAACAAGACGATGTTCTTCCGCTGGGCCGGAAGCGGTCCGGATCAGCCTTCGCAACTTGTTCCCAGTACATTGTTCAATCTGGAAGGCGCACTTGCGGTTTGCATATCATTAAGCAAAAGTCTGCGTGAAGCGCACAGGCATATGGAAGTGCATCGGGCTCTTTGTCCTTCCAATATACGCATCCGCGACGACGGTCTGGTCGAATTGAGCATGGATGCCCATGCGCCTTTGGGCTACCTTTCTCCCGAACAAAGCGGGCGAATGAATCGCGGTGTCGATTATCGAAGCGATTATTATTTGCTCGGCGTGCTGTTTTATCAGTTGCTGACCGGGCGCCTGCCGTTCGAGTCGGATAATGTGATGGAGCTGGTCCATAGCCATATCGCCAAACAGCCGGTATCGCCAGGCATGCTTAATCCGGAACTGCCGGATGCACTTTGCAATATCGTCATCAAGCTTTTATCGAAGAATGCGGAAGACCGATACCAGAGCATCGACGGACTGCTGGCCGACTTGCAGCATTGCCGGACAGCGTTGGCCGAAACCGGCGCCATCCCCGCCTTCAGTCCGGGCCGGCATGATATCTGCGATCGGTTGTTGATACCGCAAAAGCTTTATGGACGAGCCGCCGAAATCGAACAACTGATCGGCGCATTCGACCGGATTGCTGAAGGAGGTGCAGAGTTATTGCTTGTCACCGGTTATTCGGGCATCGGCAAATCGTCGCTGGTCAACGAGATTCACAAGCCGGTAGTCGCCAGGCACGGGTACTTCATATCGGGCAAGTTCGATCAGCTCAAACGCAATATTCCATATTATGCGGTCGCCTATGCGTTTCGCGAGCTGATCCGCCAGATTTTGACGGAGAGCGAAAGCCGGATCGCGGACTGGAAAATCAGGATTCTCGATGCGGTGGGGCCGAACGGACAAATCATCATCGACGCAATCCCGGAAGTAGTGCACATCATCGGCGAACAGCCGCCGGTATCGGAATTGGGATCCGCCGAAGCGCAAAACCGTTTCAATTATGTGGTGCAGAATTTTGTAGGCGTCTTTACCCGCCCGCAACATCCGCTGGTTGTTTTTCTGGACGACCTGCAGTGGGCGGATGCGGCATCACTGAAACTGCTTCGCCTGTTCATGACGGATTTGGCCGAGCCGTCGCTGCTGTTGATCGGAGCCTATCGGGAAAACGAAGTCGGCGCCGGCGATCTGCTGATGCAGACGATCGGAAAAATCAGAAAAAATGCAAAAGTAACCGGAATCGAGGTGAAAGCGCTGTCCGAAAAAAGCGTTACCGAACTGGTTGCGGACACCGTGAAGTCCTCCCGCGAAACCGTTGCACAGTTATCGCGACTGATCTATCGCAAGACATTAGGCAATCCTTTTTTCGTCGGGCAGTTCGTGAAAAGTCTGTATAACGAAAAACTGCTTGAATTCTCGAACGGGACATGGCATTGGGATATCGCTCAAATCGAGGCGCTGGACATTACCGACAATGTCGTTGACCTGCTCACCAGGGAACTGGGGCGGCTGCCGCAGGATACCCAGCGCTTGCTGAGACTGGCTGCGTGCATCGGCAGCCGTTTCGACTCGACGACTCTCGCGGCGGTGGCTGAGAAAATAAAAACAGAGATGAAAGGCATGCTGCAGCCGGCAGTGCAGGCCGGCCTGGTGATGGCGCCCGAGATGAATGTTGCCGGCACGACGAATTCTTTTCCGCTGTATCGATTCCTGCATGACCGGGTACAACAGGCCGCGTATGCAGGCATCCCGGAAAGCGAAAAAAAAACCATTCATCTCCGGATCGGACGGCTGCTTTTTATCAGCATTCCCGAAGAACAAAGGGACGAGCGGCTGTTCGACATCGTTCAGCAGCTTAACGAAGGCAAGGAACTGCTGAGCAATGTCGCTGAAATGCGGGAATTGGCCGAGCTCAATCTCCTCGCCGCAAGAAAAGGAAAACTGACGATTGCCTATGAAACGGTGCTGAAGCATGTGGCGGCGGGTCTGCAGTTGCTGGACAGAGCCGGAGAACGGGCTTCGCCTCTGTATTTTTCATTACAGCTTGAACAGATGGAAACGAGTTTCCTGATTCACCGCTTCAACGCTGTCGACCAGATCGGAAAATCGCTGTTGTCGTACGCCGGCAATAGTTTTCAAAAGGCGCTTGTCTTCGATGTGCTGCTGCAATCCTATCTTTATCAGGACCGGCATGTGGAAGCACAGGCAATGGCATTGGAAGCGCTAAAGATGCTCGGCATCGAATTGCCGGAAAAAACCGGCAAGCTGAAAATCATCGTCCGGCTGTTAAAGGTAAAGAGGCTGATGGCTTCGCGCACAACCGATGAGCTGCTTGATTTGCCGTCTCAAAAAGATCCCGTCGAAATTCTGAAGGAGCAATTGCTCAGCAGAGCCTTGTCCGCCAGTTACGTGGTGAACCCGGCTGTTTTCCCGATCCTGATATTCGAACAGGTGCAGACCATTTTAAAGAACGGATCCTATACTCCGGCATCGCCGTTCGCAATGGCCGGCTATGCAATGGTGCTGATTCAGGGATTCGGCCAAATCCAGTCAGGATTCGAAATCGGCAAACTCGTGCTTGCGCTGGCGAACCGGAAGCGAGCCTCGGCTCGCCAGGATGGGCATCGTGTGCGAGTCGAATATGTTGTGCACGCATTGATTTTCCACTGGAAGCAGCACTTATCGTCTACCGTCATTCCCTTGTACGACAATTATCGGACAGGACTGCAGATCGGTGAATTCGAATATGCGACCTACAGCCTTGTCGCCGCGCTGCGTGCGGAATTGCTGATGGGGCGGCCTCTTCAGCCTTTGCTCGAAAAAATGCAGCTGGCGCTCGCCAAGACAAACAGCATCAAACAGCAGATTTCAGCCGATGCCATTGCTATCGGCATCGGGTATGCATCGGCACTGATCGGCGTGGCCGGAGAACCGGCATATGCAAGAAAAAATACGGAAGCTGCGATGCCGCCGCGGCTGACATTGATGTACCGGCATTTTTCCGAGTCCGCCAAGGCTTATTTGTTGTCCGACTTCAAGGCAGCGCTGAACAGCATCGAACAGAGCGAAATCTATCTCGGTTCGGCAGCCTGCATGGCGACACTGCCTGTTTTTCATCTCTATTACTCGCTTTGCCTGCTTGCCTGTTATCCGGGTATGGACGAGAAGCAGCGCAGCGGCGCGTTAACGAAAGTCAGGAAATTCCAGAAGAAACTGAAGTTGTGGTCCAGGCATGCGCCGATGAACAATTTGCATAAATGGCAGCTGGTCGAGGCAGAGCGGTGCAGAGTGCTGGGCAAACTGGACAGAGCGGCCGGATATTTCGATCTGGCCATCAAGGAAGCCGGACGAAACGGATTTCTGAACGACGAGGCGCTGTCGAATGAATTGGCGGCAAGGTTTTATCTGGCGTCGGGCAAAGAAAGAGAGGCCCGCATACACCTCGAAGAAGCCCATGCAAGGTATGCCGATTGGGGCGCATCGGCTAAAGTTGAACTTCTTGAAAAAACTTATCCGGACTTGCTGGCGACGGCGATCAAAAAAAGGTGGATCGACGCCACGGCGCCGCTCACAGCCAGCAGGCAAAGTCTGGACATCGAAACCTTCATCAAGGCATCGCAAACATTATCCGGCGAGATTCACCTTGATAAACTGCTTGAAAAGCTGATGCGGCTTTTAATCGAAAATGCCGGCGCCCAAAAGGGTGTGCTCCTTTTGCAGAAATACGGTGCGCTGACAATCCAGGCCATGATCGAAGGCGAGGGAATCAGGCTGCGGCAGGAAACTGCCGCCTTGGAAAGCGCCGACATCAGCCTGGGCATCATCAACTACGTCAGGCGCACGCGGCAGAACGTTGTGCTGGGCGATGCACGCTACGACAGTCAGTTCAACGGCGATCCTTACATCGGACGTGCTCACCCTAAATCGGTGATGTGCATTCCGCTGCAGAAGCAAAGCGAACTGGTCGGCATCCTGTATCTCGAAAACAATCTGGCTGTCGATGCATTTACGCCCGAGCGTACCGAACTGCTGCATATCCTGTCGACGCAGATTGCGATCTCACTCGAAAATGCCGGACTGTATAACGAGCTCGAGCAAAAAGTGCAAGTCCGCACCAAGGCGTTGCGCGAAAAAAACGGGGCCCTTAACCAAACGCTGACTTCATTGAAGCAGATGCAAAAACAGCTGGTGGAATCCGAAAAGCTGGCATCGCTCGGGCAACTGGTTGCGGGCGTTGCGCATGAAATCAATACACCGGTCGGCATCGGCGTCACCGGCGCATCCACCTTGGCCGAAGAAACGGAAAAAATTGAATCGCTGCATCAGGCCGGCACGATGAAGCGATCCGATCTGGATAATTACATCGGCACTGCGTCGATAATCAGCAAACTGCTGCTATCGAACATGGAGCGCGCCGCCACACTGATTCAAAGCTTCAAGGAAGTGGCAATAGATCAGACCAGCGAAGAAAGGCGGACTTTCCGGCTCAAGGCGTATATCGATGACGTCCTGTTGAATCTGCGCCCGATGCTGCGAAACGCCGGCCGCCAAGTGACTGTCGATTGTCCGGATATGATCGAGGTCGACACCTATCCCGGCGCATTGTCTCAAGTGCTCACCAATTTTGTGATGAACGCACTGCTGCATGCGTTCGATCAGGACAATATATCCGGCAGGATGACGATCGTGGTGAACGAACACTATGCAAGTTCGATCGAGCTGCGGTTTTCCGATAACGGCAAAGGAATACCGCAGGAATACCTGCCCAGGATATTCGACCCTTTTTTTACCACGATGCGCAGCAAGGGCGGCAGCGGACTGGGACTGAATATCGTTCATAACCTCGTGACCGGCAGCCTGCAGGGCCGGATTTCGGTCGAAAGCGCGATCAATAAGGGAACGACGTTTATTCTGAATTTCCCTCGCAATCCCATCAAGAAAAGCATACCGGCAGCAACCGGCAATGACATGCACGGAGACGTTTGATATGCCTGATGATTTTTCATTCGCCCCTGAAAAAGAAAATCTGCCGGCGGCAACCGAACCGCCGTGGCGGATATTGATCGCAGATGACGAGGATGAAGTCCACACGGTAACCAAAGTGGCGCTTGCCGGTGTTATTTTCAAAGGCCGGACGCTGTCGTTTTTGCATGCGCACTCGGCATTGGCGGCGCTGCGTATTCTGGAAGACAACGCGGACATCGCAGTCGTCCTGCTGGATGTGGTGATGGAGTCCGACGATTCGGGGTTGCGTCTGGTGCGGCAAATCCGGGAGCGGCTCGGCAATAGGCGGTTGCGCATCGTACTGCGCACCGGCCAGCCGGGGCAGGCGCCGGAACGCAATGTAGTGATCGAGCATGACATCAACGATTACAAATCAAAAACCGAACTGACCCGGCAAAAGCTGCTGACGTGCATCATCTCTGCGTTGCGTTCTTTTGACGATATCGTCTCCCTTGAAAAAAGCCTGCACGGACTCGAGCAGATCGTCGACGCAGCGGGGTCCTTGCTGGAAGCTTTTTCAGAAAGAACCTTTGCAGACGAGATTCTGAAACAGGTCAATTCATTGATCGGACGCGCACCGGATGGATTCATCGCAAGGCGGGCCAAGGGCGGGGATGACATCGCCCTGGTAACGGCGATCGGCAAGTATTTGCAACCCGATGCCGGTGCGCTTGCAATGATCGGGCGGGCATTCGATGAAAGAAGCAATATCTACGGCGCCGAGGCCATCTGCCTGTATATTCATCCGCTCAAGGGCGCCAGCGAATATGGCATTCTGTTTCCTTCCGAACGCATGTTGACCGGCCTGGAGAGGCGCCTGATTGAAGTCTTGTGCACCAATATCTCCGCCGGGATGGCCAATGTGCAGTTGTACGAATCGCTCGTCGACCTAAGTCATAACCTGGAAAATCAGGTGATCGAGCGGACCCGGGATCTGTCGGTTGCAAAAGAAATTGCCGAGGCGGCGAATCACGCAAAATCAGAATTCCTGGCGGTCATGAGCCATGAAATACGTACGCCGATGAATGGCATGCTGGGCATGATGCAGTTGGCATTGGCGGAATCGGCAAATGATGAGCAACGGGAATTTCTCGAAACGGCGCAGTATTCGGCTGAAGCGCTGTTGACCATACTGAATGATATTCTGGATTTTTCCAAACTCGAGTCCGGCAATATCGAATTCGAATCGATCGGTTTCGACTTGATCAAGACGGCTGAAAGCGTGATCAATCTGATGTCCTCGCGTGCGCGCGAAAGCGGTCTCTGGCTCAAGCTCGACTATCCGGCTGCATTGCCGCGTTTTCTGGTTGGCGATGCGGGACGTCTGCGGCAGGTCTTGCTGAATCTGATCAGCAACGGATTGAAGTTCACCGAACAAGGCGGTATCACGCTTCATATCGAACGGGTTTCCGCCTGCGAGTCTCAGGCGCTATTGCGTTTTACTCTGATCGATACCGGGATCGGCATCGCACCGTCTGCCAAAGAGCGCCTGTTTCAGTCGTTTGTTCAGGCGGACAGCTCGATTTCCAGACGTTTCGGCGGAACCGGATTAGGGCTGTCGATCTGCAGAAAAATCGTTGAAATGCAAGGCGGAAAAATCGGTGTCGACAGCATGCCTGGCATTGGCAGCCGTTTCTGGTTTGAAATGACATTTCGTTTCGCATCCGTCAGCGAACAATTATCGTCGGCTTATGTCGCCGCGGAAACAGAAGTGCCTTGCCTGGATATTCTGCTTGCGGAAGATAACGAAATCAACCAGAAAGTTGCAATCGCTCTGTTGCAGAACGCCGGACATCGGGTGCGGTTGGCAACGAACGGATTGGAAGCACTGGAAGCCGTGCGCAACAGCTCTTTCAATGTCGTGCTGATGGATATGCATATGCCGGAAATGGATGGCCTGGAAGCCACGCGCGCCATTCGCAAGCTCGATGGGCCTGCCGCCAAGGTGCCGATCATTGCATTGACTGCAGCGGGATCGCTTTCCGATATCCGGACATGCCTGGATACGGGAATGGATTATTTTCTGGTAAAGCCGTTCAGAATGGAACGCTTCCATTCGGTGTTGCTGGAATTGATTGCAGCCGGAAAGCAGGAATAGCGAAGATCAATATTCCTGTCCCTTTGGCTCCACCATGTGGTTTTTGACTTCGCGCCGGCGCCGTTGCGCATATGCTTCCAACTGCCGTGTCGCCGCCTCGAACGCATTGCGTATCGCTACATAAACGTCTTCGTCCATCGGGTGGCTGTCGGCTACGATCTCGGTGCCGGGCAGCGTGATGTCAACGCGTGCATTATAGAGATTCCCCTGGTGCTTGTGCCTGCCGTCCAATTCCAGGGTGACACGGCAACTGATCGTGTTATGGCAGATTCGTTCGAGCTTTTCTGCGCGTTTGTAAATGTCCGCTTCGATTGACGGCGACGAAGTAATCTCTCTAAAGACGATTTGAATTGGCTGTTGCATATGCTTTGAATGAGTGGAGTGACTGCGGATGCAGAAATTATCGGATTACGGCTTTTTCGTTGAAACGCCAGTATTTTTCGATAAAGTCGATGATGTTCAGGTCGCTGCCCGATGTGCTGTATTCCCAACCGGATCGATTCTTCCCGAGCCGATTAAGCCTGCTGGACCGGATATTGACTGCTTGAACCGGAAGCCGATGGCTTCGATAGACGGCAGACTCCGGTATTGCAGCCGGATCGTTTTCAAAAAAAAGCCATTCTTCCACGAACTGTGACTGAAGGCGTTCCAGCTCATGTCGCACAAGCTCGGGCAGCGGGCAGCGAATTTCGTTATCGGTCAGCGGGAAATCGGTTATCCAAGGCCCGTACACATCGTCTTCCACACTCCGATATAAAACGGCGCCACGGGTAGCGTAGAAACTCTCCAGCATGAAAAAAGCTGCCGAAAAACAATGACCTCTCGCATCGGTGCGCCAGCCATATATGTCCATACCTGATTCGACATGGAATAATGCCGAAACAGAACTTGTTTCGGCAGGTGTAAAGCAAATATAGGTTTTGGGCTGCATTAGCTACGGTATCCGGAAGCCGCCAGCTGAATCGATAGCGTCAAAACATGACGCCTGGCTTTATATGTCGAGAGGCTGTTCTAAATCAGCGCATGGCAGGAACTTTAATGCCAAAGCCCGATTCAACATGCCTTCTGCTATTTATATAGACACACCTTCGACCCGCAGGTTCATTGAATGTAGTCGGCGATTCGGGAAAGAAGATATTGCTCGCTCAATCAATGACGATATTCGTGCATTGTAGAGTGAGTGGCAACGGAAACCGATATTGCCATGCTTGACAGCCGGCATCGCAATAAATATTCACGGAACTCTATGTGCCTGATATGACACCAATTAGATTCGCCCGTAATATTTGAAGCATGGTGTAGTTTTCAGTCGATAAAACGCCGGACTTCATAGAACAAATCATACCTTATCATCAAATCCTGGAGGGGCATTCTCCTCGCCGGGCTTGTCCTGTCAAGGAGAGTATTCATGTCGAACTCAAGCGTATTAAATCCAATCGTGGACATGTATCAAACGCAACTGGAAGCCTCGCGCCGGGTCGCTGATGTCATGTTTTCCGGTACGGAGAAAATTGATCGCATGATAATCGACGCAACCCACCATGCCTTCACCGAACAATTGAAATTCGCTCAGGCATTGGCCGCTACGCGCGATCCAAGAGGGCTTGCAAGTTTGCAGTCGAGCTTTCTGAGCCGTCCGGAAAACGCAATGAGTTATCAGACGGAAATTTTTCAGGTTTTGACCCAGATGCAAAGCGAGATCGGCAAATCCATACAGCAATATGTCGGGCAAATTAGCAGCAAGACCGTTGCCAATACAGCCAGACCATTGGAAGCAACCGCAGAGCGCGCGAAGGAAGCCGCTTTCAATCCGATGACAGGCATGTTTTCGGTTTGGGAGTCGGCATTCAAGGAAGTAGCCGCGCTTGCCAACAAAAACATGGTTGCGGCCCGCTCGTCTTTTGAAAATGCCGCCAATGCGGCAGCTACAGCAGCGGCAAATTCAGCGGCCGGCGCAAATATTGCCGATGCCGACGACACAGGTGAAAACCGAAAACATGCATCCGGTAAACGCAGATAAAGAAAAAGCCCTATTAATCAATAGGGCTTTTTCTTTTTGACTGTTCGTTTAATCAGACTGTTACAAGCGGTTCCCACGGAGCGGCGTCCGGTTCAATCCGGGCGGCGGCAAGCTGTTTTGCCTTTTTCGATGCAACCTGTTTGGCGCGTGAGCTGGATGGCGGCAAACGGCGCAGGGTTTTCAATGCATCGACATCCTTGATGCCGATAGAGCGCTGATCAACCGTGATCAAGCCGATTTCATTAAAAGCGGACAACGTGCGGCTTACGGTTTCCAGAGTCAGGCCGAGATAGCTGCCGATTTCATGCCGCGTCATCCGTAAATTGAACAGTTTGCTGGAGTAACCCATCTCGGCAAACCGATCTGAAAGAGAGACCAGAAAGCGCGCCACTCTGGCTTCGGCACTGAGTGCGCCAAGCATGCTTACCATGGCTTGTTCACGCACCAGCTCACGGCTCATCACACTATACATCGCATGCTCGAGTTCAATATGGGCTCGTCCAAGTGCAGTGAATTTTTTGAACGGAAGCAAAATCAGATCGCAGTTGGACAGGGCAACCGCTTCGGATGCGTAACGTCGCGTGTGTATGCCGTCGACGCCGAATAAATCACCTTTCATCGGGAAACTGAGAACCTGCTCGTTCCCGAATTCATCAATCAGAACAGTTTTCAAAAAGCCGGAATGAACGATATAAAGCGTATCAAAGGGTTGTCCTATGGTATGAATCCGTTGCCCTGTCTTGAATTGCACATGCTGGAAAAGAAATTCTTCATCGCCTACCGAGAATGCCGACGGTATGCGCAACAAGTCGCAGAGTTCCTTAAGATTGGACCAGAGCTTTCCTTGCCGTTGCCATCCCGCTTCCAACGAAGATGAGTGCAAAGCTGAGGGTGGCGCTTCGGAACGGATGTCAGACATTTGCGTGGACAACATAGTTATCTCCTATCTCATATTAAGTTGATACTTGTTAACAGTGACAGCCAAATTCGGCTGCCGCTTTTCATCTAGTGCTGCCGTATTCCGTATTGACCAAAGTCAAATGATTTTTATTAAAATCATTAACGTCAGCGTCTATAAAGCGAACGCATGGCATCCGTCAAATAAGCATAGGAAATTTCAGGCGCTAACTTGCTGGATGTCACGCCCAAGTTATAAGTTAGTAGTATCGCAATGGACCCGATGAATAGCTATCGGTATGCGCTGAATCAACATGTAGGAGAATTGAGGAGCACTGTAGGTGAATTCCTACAGCGTCATGAGGAATTCAGGACGGGATCGATTGAATGCGGGCAGGCGCCTACATCTTGAAAGGCGTAAGAAGACGGTGCGCAACCGCATACTGGACCAGGTCGGCGAGCGAAGGCATTCCCATTTTATGCAGAATGCGCGTCTTATGGGTACTTACTGTTTTGACGCTCAGATGCAGCAGTTCTGCAATTTCGGTGATGGATTTTCCGCCTACCAGCAGGCTGAATACTTCGAATTCACGATCCGATAATTGCTTGTGGGGTAAATCTTCATTGGACGGCATTGCATCCATGGCGAGCTGTTCGGCTACTTCCAGGCTGATATAAGGACGGCCGGACGCTACTTTCCTGATTGCGCTTACCAGCTGCGTTCCGGCGCTTTCCTTGGTCAAATAGCCGCGCGCGCCAGCCCGGATCGCACGTACGGCATACTGTTCTTCCTCATGCATCGTCAGTATGAGAATCGGCAGTTTCGGTACTTCATCCTTGATTTGGCGAATCAGTTCGACGCCGCTGCGTCCAGGCATGGAGAGATCGAGCATCAGAAGATCGAATCCGCCTTTGCGAACCTGGGCCAGGGCTTCGAAACCATCAACGGCTTCTCCGACGACTTCGATATCGTCGGCTCCCTCGAGAATACGCTTGAGGCCCTCGCGCATAATGGTGTGGTCGTCTGCGATGACAATGCGGATCATGATGTGCTTACCGTGTGTGGGAATGGCTCGACTGGAATTGAAGCGTGAATGGCGACGCCCCGAGGATCGATATTTTTGACGTTGATGGTGCCGCCTAAATTAAAAATACGTTCTTGCATTGCATTCAACCCAAAGCAACCTGTTTTGTTTTCGCTGCCGACCGCCATCCCGATGCCATCGTCCTGGATTATTACATCAATACGGCCATCGGCATGCCACAAAATAATCCTGACGTTTTTTGCATTCGCATGCCGTTCTATATTAAGCAGACCTTCCTGCACAACTCTAAAGATTGCGGAATCAACCGGATCACCGGGTTTGATGGTCATGCCGTTGCTTTCCACTTCGCATGTTACCGAAGTTTTTTTCTGAAAGTTTTCAGCCAGCCAGCTCACCGCGGGCAACAAGCCGAAGTCGTCGAGCAGCGGGGGACGCAAACTGGATGCAATACTTTTGGTCCTGCTGATGATATTGTCCAGCAACCCCTGCATTTGTGCAATACGAGCCGGTGAGAGCTTGTCCGTATTCGGCAGACTTTTTTCAAGCCAGTCCATATCCAGCTTCAGGACGCTTAATCGTTGGCCAAGATCGTCGTACAGCTCTCTGGAAACACGCCTTTTTTCGACTTCGTTTGCCTGTTGCGACGACATGGCGCGTTTACGCGACGCCGATGGCGCCATGGAGGCTCTGACCGTTATCTGGGGGCCGGCCGTCTCACGCAAAATTATGGCCATGTATATTTCGCCGCGGACTACCACTCGTGAAATAACAACTGTTATCGGAAATTCCTCTCCATTGGCCCGCATGCCTTCAAGATTGAGAGTGGTTTTCGTTACTTTTTTTCCGTTTGCCTTGCCCGAAGCAAGCCGTTCCATGCTTTGTCCGTGTTCCGCCCGCGCTTGTACGGACAACAGCATATCAAGCGGCTTTCCCAGGATCTGTTTTTCCGTGTAGCCGAACATGTGTTCAGCAGCAATGTTGAGCAAGACGATCTGATGCATCGAATCGGTAATAATCACTCCATCCATGGTCGAGTGGATGATCGCCAATAGCCATGCGCCTATCTTGTCCGAGGAAAAGAGCGATACTTGAGCAAGAAAGTCAGAAAGTTGAATAGAACTGCGTTCCTGATGATCAATCATTACATGTCTCATATTTATTGCCTAAGCCTGCAGCTTGTGCAAAGGGTTTTGTACGCATAATCCATCTATGACACGAGCATTTGCACTTGGAATATTAAAACCCGTTGTTATTCAAGACGCCTGATGCTGTTTGCCGGTTGCCGTCGAGGCGCTGATCATTCTCTTCTTGAGTGATGAGCCATACCACATACGACGCATCGATACAGCCTCGTTGTGTTAACAAGGCCGCATTCAAAACGGTTTAACCGGCAACAGAAAAATCTCTTCCATTGTGATTTACGCTGCAAACACGATATCCGATAAAGTCAAAAGGACGCTGAATATAACGTTGCGACTTTGTACGAAAGAATACTAATGGTTGCACCGAGACAATAATGATGCAAGGTTATTCATCGGTACTTTATCAGTTCTTTGCGCCTTATCAAGGCTGCTGGAAATAGTTTATGACTTGAAACGGTAATAATCAGAAATAGCGCCTCCGCATGATTTGCAATCCGCGCGGATATAAAGGAGGCGGCTTGATCGTCAAGAATGCCGGCTTGCTGAAATTGTGCAGCCGGAGCTCGGCTGATCGAGTTTTGTGCGGTCCCAACTAACTGATAGACTGTTGGCCGGTTTCAGGCAAGTCTTCCGAAAGACTTCACATCGCATGTGCGATTCCGTTATTGCTTTCAATTCTAAAAACAGTCAGACATGGAAATCCAGCTCGGAGATGTCAGTCACATTATTCAATTGGCAATCGCGCCGGTTTTTTTATTAACCGGCGTCGGCACTAATTTGCTGGTGTTGACCAATCGGCTGGCGCGGATCATAGATCGCTCGCGCGTGCTCGAAGACCGTATCGACACGGACAAGTCGGCTCAAGCCGATTGCGTGGCTGAACTTAAAATTCTTTACCGCAGGACGCATTTGATCAACCGCGCGATTACCTTGAGCACCACCTGCGCCTTGTTCATCTGCGTCGTGATCGCGGCACTCTTTGTCGGCGATGCGCTCGGCCTTGGTTTGGCCAAATTCATTGCGACGCTGTTTGTGCTGGCGATGCTGGCCCTGATCGGCAGTTTCATCTATCTGCTGAGAGAAATATTCATTTCCACCGCAACCATGGCCATGCGCCATAGGCCCATGCTCAAATAAAACGAATCCGCGGAACCGGCATTCCATCGCGGTCCGGAAAAACTCCGCCATCGTCGGCTTTTTACTTGTTGTCTGTGTCAGATAAGCACACGTCTGTGCAATTTGAAGGAAGTTGATGCTTGAAGCATTGTCAAGGCTGAAGCATAATCGTCGCAATTACCCGCATACCATCCAGCCGATTGAAGAGCCTAATGAATATCAGCAGATTCCATCATGGTGCATCGCCTGAGTTCGACGCGGATTCGCTGCTGGGCCTGGTTACTCAATCTGTCGGTCTCGCCATCATGGTATGGGAGCTGTTTGAAGATAAGGTTTATTTGAGCGAGCAATGGTCGGTGCTGCTCGAGGGGCCGGTGCAAAATACCGTGACCACTCCAGCGGAGCTTAAATCATTGATCCACCGGGACGACCGATTCGGCCTCAACATGGCCATCGTGCGTTGTCTCAAGGGCGGCGAAAAATTTTGCAACATCGAATTCCGTGTGCTGCAGGCTTCGGGAAATTGGAAATGGCTGGCGGCGCGCGGCAGAATCGTGCAACGTGATGATGCCTCCGGGCGTGTACACCGCGTGGTGGCAACGCTTGTCGAAGCGAACGAACGCAAGCGCACGGAGAAAATACTTGAAGAGAATGAAGATCGCTACCGATCCATCTTCAATCATAGCCTGGACGGCATCTTGCTGGCTACCCCTGACGGCAAAATCCTGTCGGCCAATCCGGCAATCTGCCGCATATCGGGATACGGCGAAGAGGAATTGAAGACGATCGGCCGGCAAGGGCTGATGGACATGACCGATCCGCGGGTCGCGGAGCTGATCAGGCAGCGCGCCGATACCGGCTTGTCCAGCGGAGAAGCCGGGCTCATCCGCAAGGATGGCCGGCGCATTGAAGTTGGAATTTCCTCTGCCGTTTTCACCGATAGAGCCGGCCTCAGGAAGACCGCTCTTGTTTTTCGCGATATGACGGAGCGCAAGGCGGCCGAGCTCTCGCTGTTCAAACTGTCCAATTTGTATTCTGCACGCAGTCGGTGCAACCAGGCGATTATCCATGGCGAGAGCCGGGATGCGCTGCTGACGGAAGTCTGCCGTATCGCTGTCGAATGCGGCAATTTCAGTCTGGCCTGGATCGGCATCGAAGATCGGCAGACACGATTGGTTGAAACGGTTGCCAGGCACGGACTTGCCGGAACCTTTCTGGACGATGTATGTATTTCTACCGATCCCGACATGCCGGAAGGTCAAGGCCCGCTCGGCAGGGCGATTCGCGAAAACCGGCATTATGTCTGCAACGATTTTTTCGCCGAACCGGGGACGCAGCCCTGGCGTGACGCGGCATTTCGTCATGGTTTCAAATCGATGGCGGTATTTCCGATTGTGCAGGACGAACGTGTGATCGGCGCCTTGACCCTGTATGCGCCGGAGAAGGATTACTTCGATTCGCAACTGGTCGCGTTGCTCGCGGAAATAGCCCGCGACATTGCATTCGGACTGGAAAACCTGCAACGGAAAGCGGCGCTTCTGGCCAGCGAAGCACGTTTCCGCACGTTATGGGAGACAACGCCTGACGCTATTGTCATGCTCGACGCGCAATCGATTATCCGTTATGCCAATCCGGCAGTGCTGGATCTGTTCGGCCACCGGCCTGAAGCGGTCATCGGGAAGGATCTTGCAATCTTGCAGCCGGAGCGTTTACGCCAGGCGCACAGGAACGGCATGCAACGATATCTGGCAACGGGTGTTCGAGGCGTCAACTGGCGTTCTGCGATTGCGAGCGGCTTGCACTGCGATGGACATGAGTTTCCGATCGAACTTGCGTTCAATGATGTTCAGTTCAGCGACGAGCGGCAATTTGTTGCATGCATACGGGATATCAGCGAGCGCAAACAAGCCGAGGACCTGGTCGCCAGCCAGAACCGCATCTTGAAGATGATGACTGCCGGAGCGGAATTGGAAGAAACGCTGGCGGCGATCAATCGATTGATTGAAGATGCATCCGAAGATGCGCTCTGTTCGGTATTGGTCTTGAACGATGAGGGAACGCAGTTTGCCTGGGGCGCGGGCACCTCTTTGCCGGAAATCTGCCGACATGAAATTCTTGCTGAATCAATCGGGCCTGATGCCGGATTCTGCGGCACAGCCGCCCATCGCAAAGAACCTGTCATCGTATCCGATATTGCAGCCGATTCACGTTGGCCGCAGTACCGCGAGTCCGCGCTATCGCATGGATTGCAGGCGTGTTTTTCGTGGCCCATATTGGGCCGCCTCGGACAAGTGCTGGGTGCCTTCGTCATTTACCACCGACGGCCGGGGCCGCCGACCGGACTTGAATTGCGTCTGGTTCAGCTCGTCATCGATCTCGCAGGACTTGCCATCGAAAGCAGGAAGTCGGAAGAACGCATTCGCCACCTTGCGCATTACGATGAGTTGACCGGCCTGCCGAACCGCGTGATGTTCTCCCAGGTTTTATCGCATGCATTGGCCCAGGCCAGTCGTGATAGCCACCGGGTTGGAATCCTGTTCATGGATCTGGACCGATTCAAGAATATCAACGACACCCTGGGACACGAGGCCGGCGACCGCGTGCTGCAGGAAGCTGCCAGGCGGCTCCGTCATGCAGTGCGCGAAGTCGATACGGTCGCCCGCCTGGGCGGGGACGAGTTCGTCGTATTGGTGGAAAATTTCAAGGAGCCGTCAGCGCTGATTTCCGTGGCCAAAAAGCTGATCGATCAACTGGCTGCCCCGATGACGATCGAAAGACGCGATTTTCATCAGACCGTGAGTATCGGCATCAGCACCTACCCGGACGACGGCGAGGATATCCAGACGCTCATCAAGCATGCCGATATCGCGATGTACCGTGCAAAGGAGGGCGGCAGAAATAACCATCGATTCTATTCGGCGCAAATGAGCGCCGGTTCGCTCGAGCGGATGGTATTGGAATCGGATTTGCGCCATGCGATCGAGCATGATGAATTCGTTCTTCACTATCAGCCGAAATTGAATATAGCGACTGGCGAAATCACCGGCATCGAAGCGCTGTTGCGCTGGCGGCATCCTGAAAAGGGCCTGCTTTCGCCGTTTAAATTCATCTCGCTGGCAGAAGAAACAGGACAGATCGTACCGATAGGGCAATGGGTCCTTCAATCGGCTTGCCGGCAGGCGCGCGCCTGGCAGCGGATGGGATTGCCGCCGACTCGAATAGCCGTCAACCTGTCGACACGCCAGTTTGCACATGGAGATCTTTTATCCGACATCACTGCCGCATTGCAGCGAAGCGGTCTTGTTCCGGGCATGCTCGAACTGGAAATTACCGAAAGCATGGTGATGAATAATGCCGGCCACGCGATCAGGTTGCTCAATGAACTCAAGGCAATCGGCGTCCACATTTCAATGGACGATTTCGGGACCGGCTTTTCATCGCTGGCGAATCTGAAGCGTTTCCCGCTCAACTGCGTCAAGGTCGACCGCTCCTTCATCCGGGACATTCCGCAAGATTCCAACGATGCAGCGATTACCCATGCGGTTATTGCGATGGCTCACGCATTGAATCTGAAGGTGGTTGCCGAAGGTGTGGAAACGGCAGATCAGCTTGCCTTTCTGCGCGAACATGGATGCGACGAAATCCAGGGGTACTATTTCAGCCGGCCTTTGTCGGCTGAAGCGATCGAAACCTTCATGCGCCAACACACCCCGTCACGACAAGGCATCAGAGAAAGCTCTTCCAGATAATGGTTTATCCCTCAGCAGAATTCGGCTGAGGGATTTGCGCATTGAGGTTGAGACAATCTCTGTGGTCTGGCAATTGAACCATGCCATTGCCCGCTTTCTCAATCCGGCATGGCCGATGTCCTTATTTCACGTTGTATTTCATTTTTACCCAACGAGCAATTCCGACAACGATGATGATTCCCAAAAGATCCGCCAATGCTGTCCGGGAATTTACGGTAAAACCTGCCAGGCCTTTCAATCCCGTCACGATCATCCATGCGCTCACTGCGGACAATGCGACATGGGATAAGGGACCTGAGTAATTTTTAGCCAGCAGTGTCAGATAATTGGGTTTCTTTTCCCGTGCTTGTTTTTCCATTATTGCGCCCTATGCATACATGATGATGTCGATTACCGGCATATGATCGCGATATGCATTTTTAGTTTCTCTGGGTAAATATTTATTTGGGGAATTTTCATGGTGAGTTGGCAATTCATCATGAAAAGCTTTTTGCATTGACTTGCCGAAGGCAATACGGCAAAACCAAAGTCTGCCGACTATGGAACGGAAGACAAGGCGATTGAAATATGGCTTGCCGGGATACCGGCATGTCTCAAACCGGACTTTTAATCGAGATTAAATCCATCCGCAAAGACAGGTATGGGATTGTTAATTAATTATATGCAATAATCTGATTCAAAATCCGGATCTTGCTTGCGATTGAAAATCAGTACTAAAAAAGTCGCAGGCTATTCATTGGTTCTAATCTGTTCAGCTTTCTTCGCAGAAAGACCTTGAGCGGTACAAAACTCATTCGCAAATGCGCGAAAGAAAAGTTGCATGACCGGCGCTGTTCTTCAGTAACGACATTATTGTTATTGCAGAATGTCGGAAGAGCGCGTCAATTGAAAAACGCCGGACATGCAATATGCCAGGCAAAAAATAACGGGCGTAAAAGCGCGGAATATCGGGACAAACCTGCATCGGATGAGCTGGTCGCGAGGCCACGGAAAATTTGATAACCATGTACTCAATAACCGCAACCGGTGCATTTTTTCTTCTCTTGGCATCAAGTATTATCGCTGCTTATGCCGTATGGAAATCAAGGTCCGGGAAAACAAGAGGCGCCCAAAAAATCTACCGGCTGGCCACGGAAATGGCCGACGAAGGATTTTATGCGGCAAGCCCGATAACTTCCGGCAGCGACGCAATTATCGATTGGACCTTCACCGACTGCAACGAAAGGGGCGCGGCTTATTTCGGGTTGCAGAAACATGAGCTGATTGGGAAAAATTTTTCCTCCTTCTATTCAACAGCTTCGCTGGAAAGGATTCTGGAAACTTGTGCCCGCGCAGTGAAAGATGGCTGCTATGAAGACGAATACCAGGAAAGTCCCGGGTCGCCGTTAAAAATACAGTGGGTGCGCAGGCAATTGGTCGCTTCAGGCGATGGCCTGGCAATTTCCTTGAGGGATATATCGGGCATAAAAGAATATACGATCGAAATGTCCCGTCTGGCGAACGAAGACCTGATCACGACTCTTCCAAACCGCAAATGGCTGGCAGAATTTCTTCCCGATGTATTGGCAAATGCGAAAAGCAAAGTTGCGCTGCTATTCATCGATCTCGACGATTTTAAAAATGTAAACGACTCGCTAGGCCACTCGATTGGCGATTTGCTTCTGCGCGCCGCCGCAATGCGGCTGAGATCCGTACTGGGTTCCCATGACACGGTTGTCAGATTGGGCGGAGATGAATTTGCCATCGTGCTCACTGAATTGAAAACCAACGGTGAAGCAAAAAGGGTGGCAGAACTGGTCAACGAGATCCTGCGTTTTCCGCTGGAGCTTGTAAAAGGGAAAAAATCCATTACTGCTTCCATAGGCGTCAGTTTCTTTCCCGACGATGCCGAGGATATGGATACGTTGCTGAAGAGTGCGGAAATTGCAATGTATTCTGCTAAAAAAACAGGCAAGGCGCACTACCGTTTTTACAATCCGACTTTATACAAAAGCCTTAAAGACCGGCTGGTTTTGGAGCAGGAGCTGTCCGAGGCAATTGAACGAGACCAGTTTATATTGCATTACGAACCGCGTATGCGGATTGAGTCGGGCAAGCTTTGCGGCATGGAAGCTTTGGTTCGATGGAATCATCCGGAGCGAGGCCTGGTGCCGCCCCTGGAATTCATTCCGTTGGCGGAGTCGACCGGGTTGATTCTCGAATTGGGTGAACTGATCATTGAAAAAGCATTTAAACAGATTCTGCTCTGGGAAAAATCGAATCTGCCGGTTTTGCCTGTATCAATCAACATATCGGCGCATCAATTCAACATGGGGAATCTGAGCCAGGCATTTTTCAATGCGTTCGATAAATATAAAATCAGTCCTCACTTGATTGAAATAGAGCTCACGGAATCCGTGATGCTGGGCGAGCAGACATCCATTCTCAAAGAGCTTTCCGCTATACGCTCCCTCGGCATCAAATTGCTTCTTGATGATTTCGGTACCGGATATTCCTCGCTTTCACAGCTTCAACGGCTGAAGATGGATACCTTGAAAGTGGACCGCGCATTCCTTCACGACCTGGAAAAGTCGAGGGAAGGAGAGATATTTGTCAAGGCGATAATTTCAATGGCGCACGCATTGGGAATGAGCGTCATCGCGGAAGGAGTAGAGTCCGGAGCGCAATTGGAGATTTTGCATTCGCTTTCCTGCGATGAGATTCAAGGCCATTATTTGTCAAAGCCGATGCCCGGAGAGGAGATGTCGGAGCTTTTGGCCCGAAGCGATGCGCCAATGGTCATTTATCCATACGCCTTACCGCAACCCGCATAGATAAGGCATGGTATAACGTTCAGGCTGAGCAATATTTCAGTAGCGCATTTGATTAAATCGTTTTCTTCATGGGGTTCGGGATTATCAAATCGGAATTTTTGCTATGAACCGACAGGATATTTTGGTTGGTGCCAAGGGCGAATGCCTTGGATTATTTGCGCTGATGCTGCCGACTCTGGTAAAGCGCGGCGCGGACAAGCTTTTTGCAATGGCTTACAAAACGACCAATTTTGATGAGCATCGCTTGTTTCTTGACGCATATGCAGCCTTGACAAAACGCGAGCTCGATTTAAAAAAACAACTGGAAACCAGTTTGACGGATTTGCTGAATCGCAGCATACAAACCGCATACAGTCCTCATCGGCCATCGGCCTCGCAATCTGTTTCCACTGACGCATGGTCGCTCGTCGATTCGTCGATTATCGAAGATGAAATGCGACTGCAAAAGGTGACAAGCCTTTTTCATGCAAAATCAGGCGCCGATATACGCGATTTGAATTTGCGCATCGCCTCTCTCTTTCAGCAAAATATGGTCAAGGAGAGGGAGAATCCTTTCCGCCCTTATCTTTTTTCGCGCTGCATCTCCACAGCGGTCGGCAAGATCGAAGTGCCGCCGGATATAACGTTGACACTGGTCGAGCAGTTGGCCGGCGAACTGCTCGACGGCGTGGCGGGAATATACAAGGCGTTGAATATCTATTTCGAAAAAAACGAAGTCACCGCCAAATTGCCGACGGTGGACAAGCCGTTAAATGAGAAAATTCCCGCGATACCCAAACACGCTTTCCGGGACGCCGCCAAGGCTGATGAGCCGAATATTCCTGAAGGCGATGCGGGGAAAAAAGTTGATGCGCCGATAAAGAGCAGCGCCGGCAGGGACGAGATAACCGGAACTGCCCCTGGTTCTGGCACTCGCACCACCGAGCCTCCCGGAAGTCCGATGCGCAAAGTCGAGCAGCTTTTGCGGATGGTTCGCAGGAAAGCCGCGCCGGTTTCCGGAACGTCCGGCAAATCTTCGAATTCGGATTATCCTGCTTCATCCGGATCAGGTGCCGGCGGGCGTTTTGAAGCGCATTCATCCGGCGCCAGGAAACCGGGTGACGGATCTCGTCCGGACCAACCGGTTTCAGCAGGCGAAGAATCTTCTGCCCGTGGCGAATCCGGGTCTGCGCCGCCAATTTCAAATTCCGGCTTGTCAAACGGCTGGGTATCCGGAAAGCAGGTAGTGGGCGATGCCTTGCAGCGCTTGTTCACAGGAGGCGCGGCAGGATCGACGACCGATTCTGCCGGTTTGAATGCGTCGGGCGGCCTTCCCGTTTTCAAAGACGGCGCGGTATATCAGCTTCTGAAAAAGACGCAAGTCACCACGCTGGAAGATGTATTGGGAGACGATGGCGAGGTTCGCAATCTTATTCTCGAAGGCCGGTCGGATTTGGTCAGCAGGGCGAGCGATGCCAATGAGATGATGACGATCGACGTCGTCGGCATGATTTTCGAATTCATACTCCGCGATACCCAGGTTCCGGCAGAAGTGCGGGCACAACTCGGAAGGCTTCAATTCCTTTTATTGAAGGTTGCATTGCTCGATCCGCAATTGCTGACGCAAAAGGCCCATCCTGCGCGAAAGCTTATCAACCGCATTGGAACAATATCGCTCGGATTAACGCCGAACGATCCATTCAGCGCACGGTTTACTGCTGAAATAAAGCGGATTGTCGAAGCGCTGCTGGCGGATGAATCGGATAGCATCGTTCAGATATCCCGATTACTCGAAGAGTTCGAGACATTCGTCGCCCGGGATTTCCGTTTCAGCAATGGCAATATAGAACGTGCTGTTGAAGCAGTGGAAGAGGCCGAGAAGCGAAGCATCCATTTTGCAAAAAGCGCGGCAAAGCTTAAAGAGATTCTTTCAACAGTAAAGACAGATCCTTATCTGAAGGACTTTATTGAAAATATCTGGTTGCGCGCGATTGAAAAGGCGGAGCATACGGATGCGGAACTCGCGATCCGATATCGGAATTTAGTTCCTGAATTAATCTGGAGCATACTGGAAAAAAGGAACGAAAGAGAGCGCGCACGGCTGTTATCGCATTTGCCGCAAATGCTGTTCGACCTGAAAGCCGGCTTAAGCGCCGTGAAATATGCTGACAAACAGGAATTTCTCGGTTGGCTGATAGAAAGCCACACGCGTGCAATCAAGGCGGTCAACGTAAGGCGGGAGCACTTTTCCTTGACCGCGCTAAGAAAACAGTTTCAAGGCTTTACCAATAACAGCTCGGCAACCGACGCCACATTTGACGAGGACCATGCTCAATTCGATCGAAGATTCATTCACGATGCCGTTGAAAATCTGGAAGTGCGGCTGGATCAGATCGACACCATTCTTGAGTTTGGCAAGGATTCGGACATTGAGGATGCAAAACAATCCGAAGACGGAATATCGGCATCGATTCGAAATGACCCTGCAGATACGGAAAACGTTCTGAGCCGTTTGCGGGCAGGCGTTCCGATCGAAATCAATGTCGACGGCGCTTCGCGAAAGGCCATGTTGAACTGGATGAGTGCAAGCGCAACAAACATGATCTTGAGCGTTGAAGGCAATAATTTCCCAACCACGATCAGCGTCGGGCTTTTCCGCAGGCTGCTGGAAAATAATCGGGCCCGCTTTATCGAAGCCGAGCCGCTGTTCGAAAGAGCGGTGACTGCCCTGTTGGAAACGGCAGACCAGGTAGACGAAATTTTCGAGTAGCTTTACATCGCTGCGATGGACGAGTTGGGGGCGCCCGAACGGGCCGGCATCGACATCGCATCTCCTTCCGGGAATGAGCAGATGCCGGTTCAATGCGCAGTGGCTGCCATCGTGTCTGCTTCGAGCTGCGGCAGTATCTCTTTCCCGATCTCTTCCAGAACCTCGCTGGCATCGCGCGCACCATATTTCAGATTGAGGATGACGTGATTGACCCCAATCGCGCGCAGCACATCGAGGAATCGGAACACGAAGTTGCGCCCGCCCCGGAAGCCAAGATGGATCGGCGTCGGCGGCTGATCGGGGTCGTCGCTGAGATCGACATAGAACGACTGCACGAAAGGTTTGAACGCGCCGGGCGCAGCGGTTTCCACTGCGGCGCGCCAGTGTGCGGCGACATCAGCCTGGCGCTCGATGCCGCGCGGATAAGTGATCCAGCCATCCGCATGTTCGGCAATCCAGTCCAGGCGCTGTCCGCTGTGGCCGGTGACCAGCATCGGCAGCCGGCCTGTCGGCTTCGGCACCAGGTCGGCGGTGCCGTGCAGGTCGCCATAGGATGAATGCAATACCGGAAACTCTTCGGCGAGCACGGTGCGGATCACCCGCAGGTTTTCCCGGAACAGGGCGGAACGCTGCTCGAAATCGACGCCGAATGCGGGAAACTCAACCGGCCGGTCGCCGGACGCAATACCCAGCACCAAGCGGCCGCCCGACAGCCGGTCCACCGATGCCGCAGCTTTTGCCGTGTGCAAAGGATGGCGCAGCGGCAACACGATCGAACCGGTGGCCAACGCAATGCTGCGTGTCTGCGCTGCAATCCAGCCGAGATAGACCTAGAGCGGTTTTCGTATCAGTGTATGGGCGCTGCGGGCCGCTTTGGAGCGCATGGCGGCGTTGTTCGTCGCTTGTGTGGCTGGCCACACTGCGCTCCTCGCGCCTTGCCCTGTATCCCAAACCAACCCGCATCACCCTCACACTAATACGAAAACCGCTCTAGGGATCGAACACCTGCCCGATGTCGCCGAAGCTCGGGTCGCGCAGCGGCACATCGCGAAACCACAGCGCGGCGAAACCCAGTTCCTCGGCGCGGCGGGCAAGATGTTCCTGCCGGAGCATCGACGGCTGATCGTGCTGGAAGGCTTCGATCGGAAAGAACACGCCCAGCGTCAGTCGATCCGGCGCGAACATGCACTGATAGCCATTCACGTCGCTCGTTCCGGCGCCCCTGTTTGCGGTCAGCATGTTAGCGGCCGGCATCTTGTCCTCCGATCGATGAATTCCTTTCATTGATGGAGCAATTCGCATGCCCTGCCGGCAAAAAATCGCAAAAAAAACGGCCATCCGCACGGTCCGAATCTTGCAATAACGGCTCACGGATCTAATATTTTCAACAGGAGCGCCGCTCCGTCTTTTACCTTAAAGGAGTCAATCATGAATATCGTTAGACGTGATGGTTCGCATGCTTCCACATATCGGCCCAGGACGATCGATGACCAGGTCGGGCACCTGGTCGAAAACATGTTTGAAGATTTTTTTTCTTCCGCGCTCATGCCATATTCCGCTCAGTCAAGACCCGAGCAGAGCGGCATCATGACTCCGCGCGTGAACCTGATGGAAACAGACAAGGCATATGAAATCGAAGCGGATTTGCCCGGCGTTGAAAAAAGCGACGTCAGAATTTCAATCGAGAATCGGCGCGTGACGATCGAAGCGGAAGAAAAACGCGATGTGACGCCGCAACAGGGCGCAGGGCAGTCAACGCAGTCAACGCAGTCGGCACAGTCGGCACAGTCGGCACAGTCGGCACAGTCGGCACAGTCATTCCAGACGGAACGCTACTACAGAAGGTATGCGGCCAGTTTCATGCTGCCTGCCGAGGTCGATGACGCCGGCGCACAGGCAAAGCTGGAGAACGGGGTATTGCGGTTAATCCTCCCGAAAAAGCAGGCGGCTCAGGCCAAGAAGCTCACCGTCCAATAACCGGCACTCGGCCGGATTATCCGGAAACCGCAGCCGGTTGCCTGCCCGGTAACCGGCCCGACTCGTTGCCAGGATGCAAAAGGAATGATCATGGACCATCAACGTGTCGACTACAAAGGACACGTCATTCTGCCGATGCCTGCCTGCGAAAAGGAAGGTCGGTGTTACGGAGGATATGAAATCTCGAAAGACGGCGAGGTCATCAGCGTGCGGAAAAATATTTTTCCGGGATTTTTCTATCTCGATGCGGCGGTCGAGGACAGCGTCGAACACGCCAAGCTCGAAATCGACAGCCTGGTGGCCGCGAAAGGGTCTTCCTCCTGACATGCCCCCGGCCCGGATGGCAGGAGCCCCGGGCCGGCGTTGCGTCGATGCGAACGCAGTCAGGTTATTTCTTGACCTCCTTGAACTCGGCATCCACAACGTCATCCTCTTTCGGATGATCGGCGTCGGCTGCGCCTTCCGCCGACTGGGCTCCCTGCGGCGCACCGGTGGTATCGGCCTGCATCGCTTCGCCCAGTTTCTGGGCCGCAGTCGACAGCGCCGCTATCCTGGAGTCGATCGCCGACTTGTCGTTGCCCTTCAATGCGCTTTCCAGATCCCTTATGCCGGAGTCGATCCTGTCCTTGTCCGCGGGAT